>NZ_JBIMRA010000002.1:0-410255 GCF_043945515.1 Citrobacter freundii complex sp. 2024EL-00216
TCTGAGGCAGCACCTGGCACGGCTGGGACGGAAGTCGCTGTCGTTCTCAAAATCGGTGGAGCTGCATGACAAAGTCATCGGGCATTATCTGAACATAAAACACTATCAATAAGTTGGAGTCATTACCCGTAAAAACTTCTCAGCCGCCATGCCGGCCATGCTGTCAGATACCGCTCTGACCGCAGAAGATTTTGCCATCATGTCTTCACTGTTTTACATCCTGTATGGCTCAATGAAGTTTGTTGGCGGCATGCTGGTTGATAAAATCAATCCGAAAGCCATGACCGGCCCGGTTCTCATTGGCGTGGGGATCGTTAATATTCTGTTTGGTTTTTCCGACAGCGTTGCCGCGTTTTATGTGTTGTACAGCCTCAATGCTATCCTCCAGGGCACCAGTTTTCCACCAATGGCAAAAATCATGGCATCCTGGTTTTCCAAAAATGAACGCGGGCGTTGGTGGGCGGTCGTTGAGGCGGCACATAATATTGGCGGCAGTCTCGCCCCACTATTGACCAGTTTTGCGATTGTCTGGAGCGGCAGTTGGAAAATGGGTTTTTATGTACCGGGCGCGATCTCCCTGCTGATGGGGATCATTGCGCTCTTTACGATTAAAGACCGTCCCGGGACCTTAGGTTTGCCTAACGTTGGCGAATGGCGCAAGGATCCGACAGAACTTGCCCAGGTTAAGGCCAGTCCGGTCAACCTCTCCTTTTGGCAGATTTTCGTTAAATATATCCTGATTAACCCGCTGGTGTGGATTATCATCATTGGTGATATGTCGGTTTATATTGCCCGCACTATTCTCAACGACTGGCCGCAAATTTACTATTCTCAGGTGCATGGCTGGAGCCTGATTAAAGCCAACTCCATTATCTCGTGGTTTGAAGCCGGTGGACTTGCCGGAGGTTTACTGGCAGGTTACTTATCGGACTTTATGTTTAAAAGTAATCGCTGGATGACAGGTTTAATATTCGCATTAATGTTGTGCGTATGTATTACCTTAATTCCACTGGTTCAGGATACTTCATATACCATTACGGCCATTCTCTTCACCATTATGGGTTTCGCCCTGTACGGCCCACATATGCTTTTTGCCGTAGGTTGTCTGGACGTCACTCACAAAGATGCGGCGGGATCGATAACCGGCTTCCGGGGATTGTTTAGCTATGTTGGTGCGGCGCTAGCGGGCGTACCGGTGATATTAGTGAAGAACAGTTGGGAGTGGTCTGGAGTCTATCTCTATGCCGTGATCGCTATCCTGTTAACCACCTTGTCACTGGCCTTACTCGCCAAATTCCATCGGTTATAAGTAAGCCATAACAGGACAGCGGTGCAATTGCCGCTGTCCTTGAGCCAGGTTCTTCCAGCATCAAAAATGATTCCCACCCTCTTCATTTCTCCATCATTCCTTCACTTTTTCTCCTTTTTTCTTCCCCCACTATCTTATTGATTAAAAAAGCATTTCACTCCAAATCATATCAAACACAAATGATTTCTATTATCATTTGTGTTTACAAATATTCATACTTTTGTACAATCCCCCCGCTTCTTTACTGAAAAGAGTCCTTAAAAGACAAATACATACAATTGTCATGGCCTTTCACATGACGCGCAGTTTGATTCATTTAAATGGAATGATACAAATGACTATACCTCACGTTAAGGCTGTAGCTGCCGCAGTATGCGTCGCCTGCCTCCCATCACTCGGCCATGCCGCTGAACAAGACACCGTGGTCGTTACCGCTACCGGTTTCGAGCAGAAAATTCAGGATGCCCCGGCTTCAATATCTGTTATTACCAAGCAGCAGATTGAGGACAAAGCCTATCGAGATGTCACCGATGCGCTAAAAGATGTCCCTGGCGTCGTCGTCACTGGCGGGGGGAGCAGTAGCGATATCAGTATTCGCGGTATGGCTTCGCAATACACACTCTTCCTGGTCAACGGTAAACGCATCAGCACCCGCGGTACACGTCCTAACAGCGACAACTCAGGTATTGAGCAAGGTTGGCTGCCGCCGCTGGAATCCATCGAGCGTATCGAGGTAATCCGCGGCCCGATGTCGTCCCTCTATGGCTCTGATGCGATGGGCGGCGTCATTAACGTCATCACCAAAAAAGTGTCGAATACTAAAGCCTGGACCGGCTCTTTGCACGGCGATGCCACTTTCCAGGAAGACAGAGACTCCGGCGATATTTACCAGACCAACGCCTATGCGTCTGGACCACTGATTGACGGATTACTTGGCGCGAAGGTGACCGGATTATTCTCCCACCGCGCAGAAGATGAAATCGTAAATGGCTACAATGAACAGCGTATGCGTAGCGGGGGATTAACCCTGAACTTTACGCCAGATGATAAAAACGACATCGATTTCGATTACGCACGTGAATTGCAGGATCGCGACAGTACGCCAGGCAAATCCATGGCAGAGGAAAACTGCCGTAACGGAAGCTGTAAGCCCAACAGTAAAAGCGAAAACAAGTATGTGCACACCACGTACTCAATAACCCACAGCGGTTATTACGACGACTTCAACTCCACCAGCTATGTCCAGCAGGAAGAGACCGATAACCCCGGTCGCCAGATGAAGTCTTACAACACGATTTTCAATAACCAGAACCAGGTCTTCCTTGGGGCACACACCCTGACGCTAGGCGGGCAATACCGTTATGAAAAACTGCGCGATAACGGTAACCAGCTGCAAGCGGCTGATGGGCTTAACAAACTAACTCGCTGGAGCTGGGCGCTGTTTGCTGAAGATGAATGGGCCGTAACCGATACCTTCACGCTGACCGGCGGTCTGCGTATGGATAAGGATGAAAACTACGGTGACAACTGGACGCCACGCGGCTATGGCGTATGGCATCTGAGCGATCAGTGGACCTTAAAAGGTGGCGTTTCCGCGGGCTATCGTGCACCGGATCTGCGCCAGTCTTCTGCCAGTTGGGGACAGGTTACCGGCGGTGGCCGTCTGAACGGAATCATTGTCGGCAACCCGGATCTGAAGCCAGAGAAAAGCCTCAGCGAAGAGATCGGTTTACTGTGGGATAACGGCAACGACCTCAACGCAGGCGTTACGTTGTTCAATACCGACTTTAAAAACAAAATCACCGAAGTTCGCCGTTGTAACAGCAGTTCCGATCCGGCCTGCACCATCGGCGGCACCCATTATGACTTCGTCAGCGATCGCGTTAACGTCGATAAAGCCAATATGCGCGGCGTAGAATCCACCTTCGGCTGGAAAATAACCTCCGAAGTCAACTGGACCGCGAACTACACCTACACGGAATCTGAGCAGAAAAGCGGTCAGTTCTCTGGCCAGCCGTTGAACAAAATGCCTAAGCATATGTTTAACACGACGCTGGACTGGCAGGCTACGCAGGATCTCGGTTTCTGGAGCCGTCTGAATCTGCGCGGGAAAACGTCTGAATACCTGAGCCGAACCTCTATGGCACAGGGCACCCCGTCCTATACTCAGGTCGACGTTGGTTTACGTTACTATGCTACCAAGGATCTGTTGATGACCGCTGGCGTGTATAACGTGCTGGATAAACAAATCGATTACGATACCTACGACACCGTCCTTGATGGACGTCGTTACACGGTTGGCATGACTTACAGCTTCTAAGTCTGACGCAATAAAAAACCCCGGTACTCATCATACCGGGGTTTTTGTTATGCTTTTTTATACTGTTACTTCTTCACGCGACCCGGGAATTTCATTTCGCTGTAGCGAACAAAACGGGTTCCTTTGGTCAGCTTATAGCCAAACCAGATAATCAGGAACAGCGGGATACCGATATAGGTAGCCATCACGCCGCCCCAGTCAATGCTGTCTTTCAGGAACGCTTCGTAGTTCTGACCCAGGGTGATAATCAGGCACAGCACAAAGGCGAAGATCGGCCCCAGCGGGAAGAAGCCAGA
The DNA here is from genome assembly GCF_043945515.1 of Citrobacter freundii complex sp. 2024EL-00216. NCBI lineage: Bacteria > Pseudomonadati > Pseudomonadota > Gammaproteobacteria > Enterobacterales > Enterobacteriaceae > Citrobacter > Citrobacter freundii complex sp. 2024EL-00216. The sequence goes on from NZ_JBIMRA010000002.1 coordinate 3,926, forward strand.
ACGGTACGGCAGGTCCTTCACATCGTGACCCTGCAGCACATAACCGCGACGGAAGCGATAGTGGCTAATAGCAATCCCCAGCCAGGCGATAAAGCCCGTCATCCCGGAAGTATTCAGCAGCCACAGATACACGGTCTGGTTGCCAAACATTGAAGTCAGGAAGCACAGCCCCGCCACCACGGTGGTCGCATACAGCGCGTTACGCGGTACGCCGCCACGAGACAGTTTGCCGAAAATACGCGGCGCTTTACCGTCACATGCCAGGGTATAAAGCATACGCGTGGAGGCGTACATCCCGGAGTTACCTGCCGACAGCACCGCCGTCAGGATAACTGCGTTCATCACCGCTGCCGCAGACAGCAGACCCGCATGCTGGAATACCAGCGTGAACGGGCTAACGCTGATGTCTTTTACATCGTTACGCAGCAGGCTTGGATCGGTGTACGGAATGATCAGGCTGATAATCAAAATCGCGAACACATAGAACAGCAGGATTCGCCAGAATACCTGACGTACCGCACGTGGAATGTTCTTTTCAGGATCTTCAGATTCGCCAGCCGCGATACCGATAAGCTCTGTCCCCTGGAAGGAGAAGCCGACTATCATCGCCACGCCAATCATCGCAGCAAAACCACCGGCAAACGGTGCATCACCGGTCGTCCAGTTGCTCCAGCCCACCGGCTGAGCGCCTTTGAAGATACCGAAAATCATCATCACGCCAACCACGATGAAGATAATGACGGTGGTAACTTTGATCAGTGAGAACCAATATTCCGCTTCACCAAATCCGCGAACGGAAATGTAGTTCAGCAGGAAGATAACGCCGAGGAACAGCGCACTCCAGATCCAGCCCGGCGTGTCCGGGAACCACCAGCTCATCACCAGCTGTGCGGCCACCAGGTCAACGGCAATCGTTACCGCCCAGTTGTACCAGTAGTTCCAGCCCAGCGCGAAGCCAAAGCCCTCTTCTACGTAGTTCTGACCGTAGGTGGAAAACGAGCCGGAAACCGGCATATAGGCAGCCAGCTCACCGAGGCTGGTCATCAGGAAGTACACCATCAGACCGATCAGAATATAAGAGAACAACGCGCCGCCTGGACCCGCTGCAGAAATAGTTGCACCAGATGCAACGAAAAGACCTGTACCGATGGAGCCTCCAATGGCAATCATCGTCAGGTGACGCGCCTTCAGTTCACGACGTAGCGTGGGCGCTTCTGTGGTTTTAGTTTCGGAAACCATGTGAAAATGCTATCCATCCAAAAAATGAGGCGCGATTGTAGCAGACGAAATGGCATTCTTCCGGCACAAATACGCTGTTATAAGAGACCTTCATGACTGGCCGCGGATTATAAGTAAAGCAGAAAATTTGCGGCGCACAGCGGTTAAGATATAACCGCCGCTCTATAAAGAGATGACCTTACGACTGTAAGCGCCCTATTCGCCCAGCTCGACCTGGTCGCTGTAATGCAAAAATCGCGTAATGGCATTGGAGATGTGTTTTTGCCTGTGATGCACGCGCCAGAGAGTGCGGACTAAACGCGGCAGCGGCACGGGAACTTCGCTCAGCGTTCCCGCCTGCAGCTGCTCCGCAATGACCCGACGCGACAAGCAGCTGATCCCGAGACCATGGCGTACCGCATGCTTAATGGCCTCTGAGTTACCCAACTCCATTGCCATCTGAAATCTCGGCAGATGAGACAACAGCAGGTAATCCACCAGTTCACGCGTACCGGATCCTCGCTCACGCAGGATCCACGGCGAAGCCGCCAGCTGTTCCAGCGTAACAGGCCCCTTTGTGAGCGGTGACGACGGTGCGGCAAACACCACCAGCTCGTCTTCCAGCCACGGTTCAGAGATAATTTCAGTACTGTGACACGGCCCTTCGATCAGCCCAATGTCTACCCGAAAATCAAGCACAGCATTGATCACATCCTGACTGTTACCCACGCTCAGCTCGAGCGGCAAATCAGGAAAATCCTGCCGATAGCGGGCGATCATAGCAGGCAAGATATAGTTACCAATGGTGCTACTGGCATAGACCCGAATGGCACCATTATCTTCGCGAAAAAGCTGCTCGATTTCGGTCGTTTGCTCAAGTAACGCCAACGCTCGTGGGTAGAGCAAACGCCCGTGCTCATTGACCACTAGCCGTTTGCCGACGCGGTCAAACAGTTGCACGCCGAGTTGCCCTTCCAGATCGGTAAGTGCCGCACTCACCGCCGATTGCGACAATGCCAGCATGACAGACGCCTGGGTCGTTGAACCGCTTTTTAGTACCTCAGCAAACACTTCAAGTTGTCGCAAGGTGATATGCATAGTCGTTTTCCACCGGATATCCGTTACTTATACCCTAAAAAATTCGAGTTGCAGGAAGGCGGCAAGAGAGAGACAAATTCGTCAGGAACGAATTTGACCAGCCAAAGGCTGGCCTCTGGTGAGGGACATGGATGTCCCTCATTAATCCCCGGGAGCGTACTTAAGTACGTGACTGGGGTGAACGAGCGCAGCCAACGCACATGCAACTTGAAGTATGATGGGTATACCACTTATATAGATTAATTATAAATATATAATCAATTTTATTTTTAAACCACTTCGCCGTACTCTTTTACCCAGATAAAGGAGAAGGATATGACAGAACTCACCTTGCAGACTCATCGTCGTACAGCGTGGCATTTTATTCCGGGGCTTGCCCTGAGTGCAGTTATCACTGGGGTCGCCTTATGGGGTGGATCTATTCCCGCCGTCGCAGGTGCCGGGTTCAGCGCCCTCACCTTAGCAATCTTGTTGGGGATGGTCCTCGGCAACACCGTCTATCCGCACATCTGGAAAAGCTGTGACGGCGGCGTGCTGTTTGCTAAACAACATTTATTACGTTTGGGGATCATCCTCTACGGCTTCCGCCTCACCTTCGCGCAAATTGCTGACGTCGGCGTCAGCGGTATCGTGATTGATGTGTTAACGCTGAGCAGTACCTTTTTGATTGCCTGCTTCCTGGGGCAGAAAGTGTTTGGTCTGGACCGCCACACCAGTTGGCTGATTGGTGCGGGGAGCAGCATTTGTGGGGCCGCCGCCGTGCTGGCAACCGAGCCGGTAGTGAAAGCGGAAGCCAGTAAGGTAACCGTCGCTGTCGCCACCGTGGTGATCTTCGGTACCATCGCTATCTTCCTGTATCCGGCAATGTATCCGCTGCTGGCACACTGGTTTAGCCCAGAAACCTACGGCATTTACATTGGTTCCACCATGCATGAAGTAGCACAGGTAGTGGCTGCCGGGCACGCCATTAACCCGGATGCAGAAAACGCCGCGGTTATTGCCAAAATGCTGCGTGTCATGATGCTGGCACCGTTCCTCATCCTCCTGGCCGCACGCGTTAAACAGTTGTCTCCGGCTACGGGCGGTGAGAAAAGCAAAATCACTATTCCATGGTTTGCCATCCTGTTCATTGTGGTCGCGATTTTTAACTCGTTCCACCTGCTGCCGCAGTCGGTTGTGAACATGCTGGTAACGCTGGACACCATTTTGCTGGCAATGGCAATGGCTGCACTGGGGTTAACCACTCACGTTAGCGCACTGAAAAAAGCCGGTGCCAAACCGTTACTGATGGCCCTGCTGCTGTTTGTCTGGCTGATTGTCGGTGGTGGTGCGATTAACGTCGCTGTCCACGCCCTGATGGCATAAACGATCACGACTCACCTCCATTAACCCGCTATACTCTCCCTTTTTGTATTTGAGTATGGCGGGTTAAATTTATGAAATACATCGGAGCGCACGTAAGCGCCGCTGGCGGTCTGGCTAACGCCGCTATTCGAGCCGCAGAAATCGAAGCGACCGCATTCGCCCTGTTCACCAAGAATCAACGCCAGTGGCGTGCTGCGCCGCTAACCACCGAAATCATTGATGATTTCAAATCTGCCTGCGAGAAGTACCACTACACCTCCGCACAAATCCTGCCTCACGACAGTTACCTGATTAACCTCGGTCACCCGGTCAGCGATGCGCTGGAAAAATCGCGTGATGCGTTTCTTGATGAAATGCAACGCTGTGAACTGCTTGGCTTATCCCTGCTGAACTTTCACCCGGGCAGCCATTTGATGCAGATCCCGGAAGATGAATGTCTGGCGCGCATTGCCGAATCCATCAACATCGTCCTCGCTCAGACCCAGGGCGTAACGGCAGTTATCGAAAATACCGCCGGACAAGGTAGTAATCTGGGATTCAAGTTTGAGCACCTGGCCGCCATTATCGACGGCGTCGAAGATAAGTCCCGTGTTGGCGTTTGTATTGATACCTGCCACGCTTTCGCGGCGGGGTACGATTTGCGTTCCGCAGAAGAGTGCGAAAAGACGTTTGCGGAATTTGAACGTATTGTCGGTTTCAAGTATCTACGCGGTATGCACCTGAACGACGCCAAGAGCGCGTTTGGCAGTCGCGTTGACCGTCATCACAGCCTGGGTGAAGGCAATATTGGCCATGATGCCTTCCGTTGGATTATGCAGGATAATCGATTTGACGGTATTCCGCTGGTACTGGAAACCATTAATCCGGATATATGGGCCGAAGAGATCGCCTGGCTGAAAGCCCAGCAAACAGAAAAAGCAGTGGCGTAACGATCTCCGCGCGCCAGACAAGCTGGCGCGTATCAAGTGAGCGTAACCAGATCCTCTGGCATATGGTTGTACAAAATCCGCCAGAAATGCTCAGCCGTTTTATTCAAACGGGTATCCATTCGGTAAATATAGGCCTGAATTGGCACCATCAACTCCGGCGTGTCCAGACAAACCAGGCGCTTATCCCGTAGTTCGTTCACGATCGTCCACGCTGGCAGCCAGGCGATACCATGACCATCCAATGCCATATTTTTCAATAGCTCACTCATCGAAGACATAAACAGCGTACGCGCTGAAATACTGCCCACCTCCGCCAGGTGACGGTTAACCAATCTTCCCATGTAGGAAGTGCTGGTATAGTTCAGAATCGGCACCTGCGGCTGATAGATATCAAACAACGCCTTACCCTGTGCATCCGCAGCACAGACGGGATACAGCTCAGACTCAAAAACCTTCAAGCCGCAGAAAGGTGACTGCATTAAGTCTTCATCGCGAAAGGAGATAATAAAATCACTTTTCCCCTCGCGCAGCGTATTCACCGCCTGGACTACGTCAATCGCTTCGACGTGGTAAACAAATTCTTCCCCCCATGCCGACATTGAATGTACTAATCTGGGCAACATCGTCAGCGACAGAGAATGTGCCGCCGCTATTTTGATATTGGGAACGCCAAGCAGGTTGTGACCGCTTAACTCATCTAAATTGCATTCCAGCTGTTGTAGCAGGCTACGGGTCTGCGAATGGAATAACTTACCCTCCTCCGTCAGCTGCAGTGGACTTGTCGTACGGTCAAACAGCAGCACCCCAACAGCGGATTCGAGCGCCTTGATCCGCCGACTAAATGCCGGTTGGGATAGGTTGCGCTCCTCTGCGGCCTGAGAAAAATGACGACACGCTTCCAGCGTTAGAAAATCATATAACCATTTTGTCTCGATATTTTTCATGCCTGTCACGCGGATGTTTAAATATGTCGATTAGTCTTAAGCATCATGCCTGAATATTCCCGGAGATGATATTCAACATCAGCATCTGGTGATTCGTTTTTTGCATAATACCTTCGTTTTTGACATTAACATGTTTCTTTACCCATCGACTACGACCGCTCATTCACCGCTCAATGACGGGCCTCTGGCTGATTACCGGCCTGCTGAGGTGGTAAAAGACATCACGCTCATGCGTTTTTTGCATTGAACCAAACATTATTGCATTTCTCCTCACGACACTCTGCTGTTAAACATAAGCACCAGATAGACACCAGCTCTGAATATTAAAAATCGGTAAATAGAGGTATATATCGTGAAAGGTTTAATTGGCGTACTTGGTGGTATGGGGCCTGCTGCAACCGTCGATCTTTTTAATAAATTCGTCACCTTTACCGCAGCGCAACGCGATCAGGAACATATTCCATTAATTATTTCATCCATCCCTGATATTCCAGACCGAACTGATGCGTTAATGCATCATGGTCATTCCCCACTTCCGGCAATGCGTGATTATATGCACAAACTGGAAGATGCTGGTGCGGAGTGTATTGTGATCCCCTGTAATACCGCCCATTTTTGGTTTAATGAATTAAAAGAGTGCTGTCATACAGAGTTACTCAGTATCGTTGAAACAACCATGAATGAGGTCAAAAACTGCGGAAAATCACGTATCGGTTTACTTGCTACTAACGCCACCCTTTACATGGGACTCTACCAAAAAGGCATAGAATCTCTTGGTTTAACCTGCATCAGTCCTGATTCATCCGGTCAGGAAAAGGTCATGGAAAGTATTTATTGCTTAAAAGCTGGCGACCTTAAGCGGGCACAAACGCTGATGAATGAACAGGCTGAAGTGCTCTTCTCACGCGGCGCACAAATCATTGTACTGGGATGTACTGAAGTCCCCGTCATTCTTGCCGACGCAGTCAAAAAGTCTCCAGATAAATATATTGACTCAACCGGATCATTAGTTCGCGCCGGTATTAAATGGTACGAAAAACGAGTTGGCAAACATCATCTTCTGGCGCAATAACAGCCGTCACCAGATTAATAAAGCATTAAACAACCACTTATTTTAATAACAAATTATTCTCTGGCGGAGGCCATTATGGTTTGGTTAGAAATTATCGTCGTGTTGGGTGCAATATTTTTTGGTATCCGCCTCGGCGGAATAGGTATCGGTTTATGCGGTGGTCTGGGGCTGGCTATTTTAACGTTGGGATTTGATCTGCAAATTGGCTCGCCACCCGTTGACGTTATCCTCATTATTATGACAGTTGTCGTGGCAGCATCGGCGCTACAGGCCGCAGGAGGTATGGATTATCTGGTTCGCGTTGCCGGTAATTTCATGCGGCGTAACCCCAAATATATCAATATTATTGCACCGATTATCACCTGGTCGATGACCATTATGGCCGGAACAGGGTTCATTGTATTTTCTACCCTGCCAGTGATTGCCGAAGTCGCCAAAGAGTCCGGTATCCGCCCTTCTCGTACGCTCGCCGGATCCGTAGTCGCCTCCCAGGTGGCGATATCCGGTTCGCCGATCAGTGCCGCAATGGCGGCTATGCTGACCATTATGGAAGGCAACGGTATCACTTTTATTCAGGTCATGGCGGTATGTCTGCCAGCTTCGTTTGTCGCCGCGATGGTCGCCGCTTTTATCGCCTCACGTCAGGGATGCGAGCTACAGGATGATGAAGTCTATCTGGAACGCCTGCAAAAAGGATTAGTGCGTAAATATGAAGGGCAAAACAGCACTACGCCGGGTGCCAAACTCTCAGTCGCCCTGTTTATGCTGGCAACGGTCGTCATCGTTATTCTTGCCGCCTGCCCGCAGCTACGCCCTGGATTCGATGCAGGCAACCCAATGAATACCCGGGATATCATCATTATCTGTATGTTGGCTGCCGCTTGCCTGATGGTGGTGTTATGCAAAACATCAACCGATGCTATTGTCCTGACATCCACGTTTCGATCAGGGATGAGTTCACTGGCGGTCATTCTCGGGATTGTTACACTGGGAACGACCTTCATTGATGCCCACTTAGCGGAGATTAAGGATATCGCAGGCGATATTCTACGGGCTTATCCCATGCTGTTGGCACTGGTGCTGTTTGGTACCTGCGCGCTTCTCTACTCGCAAGGCGCCACCACGCCGCTGATCATCCCTCTGGCCGTTGCGCTCGGCGTGCCTACATGGGCAATTCTGGCCTCCTATGTGGCGGTAACCGGGGTGTTTGTTCTACCAACATACCCGACTTCTCTGGCGGCAATGGAGTTCGACACCACAGGGACAACGCGCGTGGGCAAGTATGTCTTAAACCATCCGTTTATGCTGCCAGGACTGGGTGGGATCATTGCTGGCGTTGCCTTTGGTTTTATCATCGCGCCAATGATTGCCTGACCCGTTTTATTAAGGCTGGATGGATTATTGTGGCGATGCTGCAACGGTATAGGTAAAAACATAAAAAAGGGGCAGAGAATTCTCTGCCCCTGGTATCGACGTTAAATCAGGCCGCCTTTGCCACAACCTCAGCTTCCGGGCGCTTCAGCACCGCGTAGGAGAGACCGGCTACCAGCGTACCGGCAATAATTGCCAGCAGGTATCCTAACACCGGCGTGATTGCGCCTGGGATTAACAGGACAAACAGCCCGCCGTGTGGCGCCATCAGCTTCGCACCCACCGCCATCGAGATAGCCCCGGTAATCGCACCACCAACGATACAGCAAGGCAGAACGCGCATTGGGTCACGGGCAGCGAACGGGATTGCCCCTTCGGTGATAAAGCACAGGCCCAGTACCAGAGCAGCTTTACCGCCTTCCTGCTGCGCTTTGTCGAACTTACGACGCGCAACCAGCGTCGCCAGACCCAGAGCCAGCGGAGGTACCATACCCGCAGCCATGATGGCTGCCATAGGCGCATAAGTTTGCGTACTCAGCAGACCCACACCGAAAGCATACGCCGCCTTGTTAACCGGACCACCCATGTCGGTACACATCATGCCGCCAAGAATCGCGCCAAGCAGCACCGCATTGGCCGTACCCATGGTTTGCAGCCAGTGAGTCAAACCTTCCAGAATACCCGCCACCGGTTTGCCGATCAGGTAAATCATGGCCAGACCAACCACCAGGCTTGAGAACAGCGGAATGATCAGGATCGGTTTCAGCGCTTCCATACTCTGTGGGAGTTTCAGCTTCGTGCTGATAAGCTTCGCCACATAACCGGCAAGGAAACCAGCAATAATCCCGCCAATAAAGCCGGAACCGGTGCTTACCGCCAGCATACCGCCGATAAGACCCGGCGTCAGACCCGGACGGTCAGCGATGGAAAACGCGATATAACCTGCCAGTACCGGCACCATCAGCGCGAAGGCTGAACCACCGCCAATCTGCATCAGCGCCGCCGCCAGCGTCCCCTGCTCTTTAAACGCTTCGATACCAAAAGCGAACGAGAGTGCAATACACAGACCGCCAGCAACCACCATCGGCAGCATGTAAGAGACGCCCGTCAGCAGGTGACGATACGCCCCCGCGCTCTCTTTCTTACTTTCGGTTGCTGAAGTCTGCGCTTTACCGGTTGGCTGGTACGGTGTTGCTTCTTCCAGCGCTTTGTCCAGCTCCAGCTTGGTTTTCTTCAACGCAAGACCGGTAGAGGTGCGGTACATCGGTTTGCCGGCAAACTTCGCCAGATCAACTTCAATGTCAGCGGCCACAATCACCAGATCAGCCTGAGCCACTTCTTCCGGCGTAATGGCATTACCTGCGCCAACAGAACCTCGGGTTTCAACCTTCACCCACCAGCCTCGTTTTTTCGCTTCTGTTTCAATCGCTTCAGCGGCCATAAACGTATGAGCAACACCGGTCGGACACGCCGTCACCGCCACCACGCGTTTTGGACCACTGCTGGCCACAGGTGCTGTTGCAACCGGGGCGCTGTAGGGCTTTGCATGGCCTTTAGCTTCGCTGAGGAAGAGTTCAGGATGCGCAACCGCACGACCAATGTCGCCCAGCCAGACTTTTTTGCCGTTCAGCGAACTGTCGGCAGGAAGCGTATCGCCCAGAACAATTGCCAGTTCGGCATCATTCGGATTATCAATAATTTCCAGATGTGCTTTCTGTGCCGCCGCTCCAAGCAGGGTTTTCGCCATGTAAGCGCGAGCCTGGCCGAGATTAGCGTCAATAATCAGCAGCGTTTTCATTATGCCTCTCCTGCTGTCAGTTAAACGGTTTTAAGTCGACACGCGCCATCATTGCGGCCAACTGAGGACGATCGGTAATGCCTACATTACTTTGGCTTACCGCCAGGGCGGCAACAGCCGTCGCCAGACGCAGGGTATGTTCGCTGGACTCACGCATCAGCAGACCGTAAATCAGACCGCCAACCATTGAATCACCCGCGCCGACGGTGCTGACCACCTCAACTGACGGCGGTTTAGCAATCCACTCACCTGAGGCGTTAACCCACAGCGCACCTTCTGCGCCGAGTGAAATCACCACATGGGCGATCCCCTGTTCACGGAGCGCATGCGCCGCTTCAATCACATCTTTCATTTCCGGCAGCTTGCGACCGGCCCAGATTTCCAGCTCGCGACGGTTTGGCTTCACCAGCCATGGTGCCGCTTTCAGACCTGCTACCAACGCTTCACGACTACTATCAAAGATAATGCAAGGACACTGACTACGCAGGCGCGTCATCCAGTCGGTAAAGGCTTCCGGGCTCACGCCGGTTGGCAAACTGCCGCTGACGCACACCATGTCGAATTGCCCCAGCCAGCTCAGCGAATCATTTACAAAGCGTTCCCAGTCAGCCGGGGTGACTTCAAAGCCGGAGAAGTTGAAGTCAGATACTTCACCATCTTTTTCGGTCAGCTTGACGTTAATACGGGTACGGCCCTGCACGACCTGAAAACGGTTGGCAATGCCCAGCTCGCTGAACAACTGCTGAAAACCATCCTGGTTGTCTTTACCCAGGAAGCCACCCACAGTGACATCGATACCTAAATCCTTCAAAACCTTAGCGACGTTGATCCCTTTCCCTGCCGCATGCAGACCGGTGGTTTTAACCAGGTTCACTTCACCGCGTTCAATTTCCGGGCAGAAGCCCACCAGGTCGTAGGCCGGGTTAAGGGTGATAGTAGCAACACGTCTGCTCATTACGCGCCCTCCCCAAGACCTGCCGCGATGGCTTCGCCAATCGCCTTCAGCGCCTGTTCAGCATCTTCACCCTGTGCAGTAAAGCGCAGGTGATGTCCTTTCTTCACGCCTAACGCCACAACTTTCATCAGACTGCGTCCATTCGCCGGCTTGCCGGTTCCATCAAGATTTGTCACGGTAATTTCACTGTTAAATTGTTTAATCGTATTCACCAGCATGGTGCCCGGGCGGGCATGTAAACCATGCTCATTGCGCACAATAAATTCGGCGCTCAGTACATCATCAGTTAAGGCGTCATCGCTGGCCAGCAGTGCCAGCACCGTTGCCGCATCAGCTTTCAACAAACGGTCAGCTTTATTATTCAGCAGCAGATCGCCAAGGCGCTTCAGCACCGCAACCGGTTGATCGTCATTCATGGCGACGGTCACCAGCAGGGCTGCCGCTTCACCTTGTACATCGAACGCTGTTGCTGCACGGCTGACCGCAACGGCGCTACGCACGTTACCTTCAGCACAGTCATTCAGCCAGATCCCCTGACCAAGATTCATCGGGTGCTCATTGATTGCTCTGGCCACAAAGGTGGCGTCAACCGCACCGACTTCTTTCAGCCGTGCCGCGTTGAGTGCCTGCAGCGTCACCAGCGAGTTGGCCACGACATCCAGCGACAGCGTTTCGTTATCAAGCTTCAGCTGCTCACTTTGCTTTTCACCCATCAGCAGCGCACGCAGTTCTTCCGCCGTGGTCACAGATTTCAGCTGTTCAGCGACGGAGTCGTCGCTCAGCACGTGTGTCAGCTGACGCAGTAAACCGAGGTGTTCATCAGAGCTTGCGGCGATGCCGATTGCCACATAAGCAACCTGCCCTTCGCCCCAGGTCACGCCTTGCGGAAACTGAAATACCTGCACACCGGTTTTCAGTACCTGATCGCGCGTGTCCGTCGTACCGTGAGGAATCGCAATACCGTTGCCGAGGAACGTGGACGTCTGTTGTTCGCGCGCCAGCATGCCATCGACGTAGCCTTCCGCGACGTTACCCGCCTGCACTAAGGCAGCGGCAACCTGGCGAATAGCCTCTTCTTTATTCCCGGCCTGTTCGCCCGGGTGAATATCCTGAACAGATAACTGGAACATGATTCTCCTCTCCCGCTGAATTGAAACGATTCAGCCAACATGAGAAAAAAGGCGTCACCCGACTCCATCAGTTAAGGCAAGATGACGCTGAAACGTTTCAAGAAGTCTTGCTCTTTTTTCTTCAGCACACAAGTAAAGTTGACAAATTACTTGCTGAATTTAGAGATAACGCACATTTTCTCTGCGGAGGAGAAAAAAATGCTGACGCAAAAACGCCGTCAGCTTGTCAGATTCAGCAACGTCAGCAAACAGCATTCTTTGACTGAAATGCTATTTTGATTTTTGATGCCGATTTTGATTTGGCTCCCTGTTTATTTTCTGACAAGCGGCGTAAACTCCGCGTCTCTTCACATCATTGATATCAAAACATGCATAACACCCCCGTAGCCGCCACACCCAAGGCGTTTGATTTAACGTCTTCGGCGTTCCTGCTTGTCGCATTTCTGACGGGTATCGCCGGTGCGTTGCAGACGCCAACGCTCAGCCTTTTTCTGACGGATGAAGTCCACGCCCGTCCCGGCATGGTCGGGTTCTTTTTTACCGGTAGCGCTGTGATCGGTATTCTGGTAAGTCAGTTTCTGGCCGGACGTTCAGATAGAAAAGGCGATCGCAAGAACCTGATTGTGTTTTGCTGCGTGCTGGGGATGCTGGCCTGCGTGCTGTTCGCCTGGAACCGTAATTATTTTATCTTGCTGTTTGTCGGGGTATTCCTCAGCAGCTTTGGATCGACCGCCAACCCGCAAATGTTTGCTCTCGCCCGTGAACACGCCGACCGCACAGGTCGGGAAGCCGTCATGTTCAGCTCAATATTACGTGCACAGGTTTCGCTGGCCTGGGTAATTGGCCCGCCGCTGGCCTACGCGCTGGCCATGGGATTCAGCTTTACGGTGATGTATCTCAGCGCGGCGGTGGCGTTTGTTGTCTGCGGCGTAATGGTCTGGCTGTTTTTACCCTCAATGAGTAAAAACGTGCCTCTCGCGACAGGCGCAGTTGAGGCCCCGCGCCGCAATCGACGCGACACGTTGCTGCTGTTTGTTATCTGCACATTAATGTGGGGAACCAATAGTCTCTATATCATTAATATGCCGCTGTTTATCATCAACGAACTGCATCTGCCGGAAAAACTGGCGGGCATCATGATGGGTACCGCAGCCGGACTGGAAATCCCAACCATGTTGATTGCTGGCTATTTTGCAAAGCGTCTGGGTAAACGTCTGTTGATGAGAATTGCCGTCGTTGCCGGATTCTTCTTTTATGCCGGTATGCTGCTGGCTCACTCTCCGGCGATATTGCTTGGCTTACAGCTGCTGAACGCGATTTACATCGGTATTCTCGGCGGGATTGGTATGCTCTATTTCCAGGACCTGATGCCGGGACAGGCGGGTTCAGCCACCACCCTCTATACGAATACCATTCGCGTGGGCTGGATTATTGCCGGATCGCTGGCGGGGATTGCCGCTGAAATTTGGAACTATCACGCGGTGTTCTGGTTTGCACTAGTGATGATCGTCGCCACCGTCGCGTGCCTGATGCGCATCAAGGACGTTTAAGGCGCGGTTAGCGCTTCAAGCTCAATGAGATAAACCATGGCCTGGTGCGTCGTCCGCCCACACATTTCCGCACTGGGCTGTAAACCGCCGCACACCTTTGGTCGTAGCGGCGACGCAAAAATTTTGCAACGCAGGGATTCATCCAACTGAACGCAGGGCGTATTAGCGGGCTTGCCATCAGGCATACCGGGGATGGGACTGGAGATTGAAGGCGCGGTGCAGCATGCACCACAATCCGGACGGCATTCCATACAGTACTCTCTTTATCGTAAACCATCGGATTGTGCGGGAAGGGCACAGTACCACCTTTTTTGCACCAGCAAAAGCATGAATTCCGCTTGCCTGAATGCCCCGGCGCGAGTAGTTTTACGCGATATTTTAGACACTCCTCACTACAGGATTTTTTCGATGCCAAGAGCGAACGAAATTAAAAAAGGTATGGTACTGAACTACAACGGCAAACTGCTGATTGTAAAAGATATCGATATTCAATCACCGTCTGCACGTGGTGCTGCCACGCTGTACAAAATGCGTTTTTCTGATGTGCGTACCGGTCTGAAAGTTGAAGAGCGCTTCAAAGGTGACGATATCGTGGATACCGTCACTCTGAGCCGTCGTGGCGTTGATTTCTCCTACGTCGATGGCAACGAATACATCTTTATGGATAAAGAAGACTATACCCCGTATACCTTCACCAAAGACCAGATTGAAGAAGAGCTGCTGTTCATGCCGGAAGGCGGGATGCCGGACATGCAGGTCCTGACCTGGGATGGCCAGCTACTGGCGCTTGAACTGCCGCAGACCGTAGACCTGGAAATCGTTGAAACCTCACCGGGGATTAAAGGTGCTTCAGCGAGTGCGCGCAACAAACCAGCAACCCTGAGCACCGGTCTGGTGATCCAGGTTCCTGAGTATCTGAGTGCGGGTGAAAAAATCCGTATTCATATCGAAGAACGTCGCTATATGGGCCGTGCAGATTAAGCTCCTGTCGTTACAGGTGAACCAAAGATAATGACATGTTGTCTCTGGCAAAATGTTCCGTTCACTTTAGTGATATCACTTATCTGAAACGATACTGCCTGTGAACGTGTTAAGGGTACTATCGCCGTACCCTTAACAATCCCGGCTCCCGGCGGGAAAATTGTTGCTACGCAATACCCTCCGCTTTTTCCTTCAGGCTATCGGGCCGGGCGCGAGGTAGCGTCCCTGCAAAGCGCGCCCTGAACCCGCATCCCTGCGGGTTCTCCCGGCCTTACGGAATCACGTCGGCAATTTTCAGCCGGACCAGCCCACACCTGACCATCTGCGTTTTTTGTTTAAACAGCAAAACGGGTTTCACTGGAAGTCAGAGCGTTGAAGCGATGACCCCGGTCCGGCTGAAAATCGATGAGTCGTTGACGGCTGACCGGGTCTGCCCGCATGGATGCGGGCAGAGGGGACGGCCTGCAGGGACGCAGGCTCGTCCCCGACCCGACAGGCAGACGGCATGAGCCGAATGAATCGCATCGCGACGATTTTCCCGCCGGGAGCCTGGGATGCAAGGGAGGCGGCGGTGAGCCTCCCTTGCACGTTCACGGGTATCTGCGCTTCAGAGAAATGACTCCGCTGAGGTGAACGGAACCCTATGCCGCAATAAAATATGCTCCATAATGCTTAACTGACTGGCATTACAACGCAGGCTGTCCCTTTGTCATATTCAGCGCTGGCTGCTGAGATAAAAATCATCCATCAGCAATGACTCCAGATACTGTTCATCCTCTTGCATAAAACGCACTATCAGATTTACCGCCTGAGGATAAAACGCCTCGTTATCCCGCACCAGACAAGCGTCGCGAAATAACGGTGCCCAGCACAGAATATGATGATGCAAAAAGTAATATTGCGCCGATAGCCTCTCCTCTTTAGCAACCATCCTCGCCATTAATGCCAACTGCACAGCAATATGATCGGAGGGTTCATTCTCTCGCGCTGCCAGACCTTGCTCAATCAGCAGCACATTCATTTGCCGACGTTCTTCTGCCGCTGTCGTGTGTGGATAGTGCCCTGCATAGGGAGAAACACTAGCCGGCGGGGCCAGCAGAAACAGCGAGGCAAAATCTGCTGCCAGCTCCAGCTGTCGGGAGTCGCGCCGCAAAACCCGGCCCAGGCTACGCTCAAAACGTTTAACCTCGGCAGACACTCCAGGAACCGCCGCCAGTGAGGCAATCCAAGCCTGGCTATCGCCGTTTTCCAGACTGGCGAGCTGTTTTTCATCCAGTTCACGAAATAGCAGTTGCGAAAACCACTGGTACACAGCTGCCCGCTGCTGATGAATTTGCTTATGCTGCACTGGTCCCCTCCTCTTTCACAATCTGCGGACCACCGAAAGCCGTCACCTGCGGGGCTTTCTGCTGATAACGCTCGACCTCCACCAGCACGGTATGCGCTGAAGGCCCCTGGGCCAGCTGTGAAGTACCGATATCCGCGCTCAGCACGTTCGGGTCGCCATAGGTGCATAATGTCCCGGCTTTCCCCCCTTCCTGCGGGGAGTACCATGCACCTTCATGAATACGGACCACGCCAGGGGAAAAATCCGGACTGACAACTACGCCAGCCAGTACCTGACCACGAGCGTTAAAAACGCGGGCGATATCACCGGCTTTTAAGCCACGAGCGGTGGCATCCTGTTCACTGATATAAAGCGGTTCTCTTCCGGCAACCGCATAGGTGTTGCGAAACGCCTCGCTAGAGCACAGTTGGGAATGCAGACGTTTGTCCGGATGGCAGGATTGCAGATGCAGCGGGTATTTATCTTTTTTGCCGCTATGGGTACGCTCAAAAGGTTCCATCCACACCGGATGCCCCGGACAATCCTCATAGGCAAAGCCCGCGATGGTTTTGCTGTAGATTTCAATCAGACCTGACGGCGTTCCCAGCGGATTCAGATCTGGCTGGTCGCGAAACTCACCGTGACGTACCCACGGCTGCCCCGGCGGATATTCAATATATCCGTCCCCCTGCCAGAACGTTGTGAAATCCGGTAATGAGACGCCGAGCGATGCCCCCATCTTCACGCCTTCGTCATAAAGCGCCTGTATCCACTGCATTTCATCACGGTTTTCACGGTACACCGCTTCCTTGTCAAAGCGCTTACACAGCCCGGCAAATACATCAAAATCATGCCGCGCTTCATATTGCGGTTTGACGATCTGATGCAACGCCATCAGCCCTTTATTCGAATGCGTACCGAACTGCTCAATATCGTTACGTTCAAAGCGGGTAGTAACGGGCAGGACGATATCGGCAAATCGGCACGACGCGGTCCATTGGTGATCCAACACCACCACGGTTTCCAGCTTCTTCCACGCGTCGATCATGCGATTCCTGTCCTGCTGCGCATGAAATGGATTCGCCGCGCTGTAGATCGCCATTTTGATGTCAGGCCAGGTTAACGTCTCGCCGTTAAAGGCAACCTTTTTGCCCGGCTCAAGCAGGCAGTCAACGATACGCGAAGTGGGGATATGCTCCGATGCGCCGCGAAAATCCGCGTTGTACTTTGCCTGCGGGGGATTCGTGATCCCTCCCAGTCCAGAAAGCACAGGCCCGGCGGATGTTACCGTACCACCGCCGTTGTAGTGCCAGCCAAATCCTACCCCGCCGCCGGGCAAACCAATTTGACCGACCATGCTGGCCAGCATCACCAGCATCCACGGATACTGCTCACCATGGTGCATGCGTTGTACGCACCAACCGCCCATAAACTGTGTCCGGCCTTTCACCAACAGACGGGCGAAGTCTCGGATCTGCTCTGCCGTCAGGCCGCAGATTTCGGCCGCCCATTCGGCATTTTTCGGCTGTTTATCGGTTTCGCCCAGCAAATACGGCAAAAACTGCTCAAAACCGACGGTGTAATCGGTAATAAACGCCGTGTCGTACAGTTTTTCTTCGTACAAGGTATGCGCCAGCGCCAGCATTAACGCGACATCGGTTTGTGGCCGCAACGCCAACTGCTCGCAGCCAAGATAGTTTTGTGACTTGCTACGCACCGGATCAACACTGATAACGCGCATCTTACCCTGCGCTACCGCCTCTTTAATCTGCTGCCAGTAGCCAAACGCATCGTGATCGGGAACCAAAAACTCGATCTGCAGGTTCTTGATCGGATCGCAGCCCCACAGCACGATGGTATTGCTATTTTGAATCACCAGCGGAAGCGACGTCTGCTGCTCATAAACTTCCAGCGAACCAATCACATGCGGTAAAATGACTTGTGCCGCTGCCGCAGAATAGTCGCCGACGGTTGTCACATAGCTACCATGCAGGCCAAGTCCCCGATCCATCGCCCCGCCCGCTTTATGGTATTTGCCCACCATTTGCCAGTCGGCAAGCCCGGTAAATACGCCTGATGAGCCATAGGTTTTTTGCACCCTCTCCAGCTCATCGTAAAACAGATCCAGCGCCTGATCCCAACTGACCCGTACAAAACGGTTATCTCCGCGCTGACTGCGATCTGACTTCTCACGCTTACGCAGCCAGTCCAGACGCACCATCGGGTAGCGCACCCGCGACGGGTTGTAGACCACTTCACGCACCGCGTTCAGCATATCGCAGGGGTATTTGTCATGTTTGAACGGACGGGTTTCGGTCCACTCACCGTTGACCACTTTGGCTTCAAAAGCGCCATAGTGCGAACCAGATTGGATCCACTGTTCGGGATTTTCCCCCGCCGCCCACACTTTTGATATCAGCGGATTAGGCGCCAGTGCGCTGGCAGCCCCCACCGCCAGCATTCCGTTGAGAAAACGGCGGCGGGACGGATTAAAGTCATGAATATCCATACATTATCCTTACTTTTTGTTGGTTTCAGACACATCGCTGGCGTGGGTCTGGAGGTATTTCAACAACGTACGTTCCTCCACCGGATTAAGCCGGTAATAGGTCGACATGGCTTTCAGTCCGGCGATCCAGCCGTTAGCGGTATATCGGGTTGTAGGAGGAGTGCTATGACAGGCGCTACAGGTGGATTGCAGCATTTGATCTGAGTACTCCCAGATTGGCGCAAGCGTGTTGATAAAGTCCTGATCGGTGGTCCAGGCGGTGACGCTCACTTGCTGCCATTCCTGATGTGAGTCAGGATCGACCTGGGTGTGTAGCACTTTTACGTTCGCCATCAGGGGCTCATCGAGAACGGCGGAGAAAACGCGTTTCCCCATATACTGGGTGATCACCCGTCCACGCCCTTTGCTTTCTCGCCAGCCCGTGATTTCGAGCTGCACGTTACTGCCTTCTTTTTTCAGCACCTTGACCTCGGTGGCGGGAAATAACAGCGCCTTCCCGGCCGGACTCCCTGCCGTTGCCACCAGTGATTTTTCGCTTAATGAGAACAGCGTGGTCGCATCCGTTGGCATATCTCCCTGACGCTGTAGCTGCTTATAGCGATCGCGAAAACCGCTGCTCATATCGGGTTTGTGATGGGCTATTCCTTTGTGACAATCGATACAGTTACTGTCTTTTGCTGCCGCTGCGGTCATTTGCGCAGCCGCATTTGCCGATTGCTTGCCATGATCCATTGCCTCATAGCTATGGCAGGATTTACACGCCGCTGAATTATTCGCGCTCATGCGTGCCCACTCCCGCTGGGCTAGCTCCGGGCGTTTGGCAGCAAACTTTTCAGGAGTATCGATAGAAGGAGAAATAAAGGTGTGATAGAGGTCGTTTAAGGCTTCAGTTTTACGAATAAGCGTTGGAACAACGCCCGGGGGGATATGACAATCCTTACACTCAGCCCGCACGCCAGATGCGTTACGAAAATGCACGCTGGTTTTATATTCCTCTCCAGCCGTGCGCATCGAGTGACACGATAAACAAAATTCGGTGGTACTGGTGTAATGAACGCCTTGCCACGTTCCCCAAATAGCCAGGGCCATTGCCACCGCCCCAGCCAATACGCACCACAATGCGTTCTTTCTTATCCACGACATGCTTGCCTCCATTTTTTTAATAGCGACACGCTAAGGGATAATAAAAATCAAAAATAGAGACAGCGATGGCAAGCTATAGGAACAGCCGCTACTCCATGAGGTGTATCAAATAGTAAAAACGAGAAATTCGTAATATAGTGGCTATATGTTAATAAGGAATTCCTCATGCTTACATTAACGCTCAATAGAGAACTCCGCACTCCGCTGCAATTGCAAATTTTTCAATTTTATTTCCAGGCTATTCAGCGGGGAGATTTGCTTTGTGGCGATAAGCTTCCCTCTATTCGCGAGCAGGCTCAGGTATTGAACGTAGCCAAAATAACGGTAGTGATGGCCTATGATAAGCTTATGGCTGCAGGGTTAATCAAGAGCCGACACGGCATCGGCTATGAAGTGATATTCACCACGCCTGTACGTATAACACCAACACATGTGCCCGTTACCCAGGGTTCTCCGCCGACAAAACCTAAAGCTGCCGGAGTCTCAACCGATGTTTACGCCGAGCCTGGACGAGAGTGCTACTGTCGGATGGGCGTCCCCGATCCCAACGCTTTTCCCTGGTCAAGCTGGCGGAAATGGAATAATGCTCCAAGCATACTTAAAGAACAATTATTTACCCGATACCATTCACCAAGTGGATTATTTTCACTGCGTGAGCAATTGGTCAGATACCTTAATTTATCCCGCGGAATTAATACCCGAGCAGAGAACATCATCATTACCAACGGGATTCAGGAAGGATTATCACTGCTCAGCCAAATATTTATTATTCATCATGCTGTCAGTCAGCAAAAAAAGTGCCATATTGTGACCGAATCCCCTTGTTATTCTGGCGCATGGCATCTTTTTAATTATTACGGTGCAGACATTACGTCAATTGCCGTAGATAACCACGGGCTGCAAACAGATAATTTACCCGAGTATGAAACCCAGCTTTGTTATGTTACTCCAGCGCATCAGTATCCGATGGGAAGCGTGCTTTCACTGGAGCGCCGTCAGTCATTATTAACGTGGGCGCAACGCGTCGGCGCTTACATCATTGAAGATGATTACGATGCCGTTTTTACCTATGGGGAAAATCCCCTTCCTGCGCTGAAAGCCATGGATTATCACAACCGGGTTATCTACATGGGGACATTTTCTAAAACGCTTGGGCCAGGCGCACGGCTTGGCTATCTTATTTGCCCTGATGAACTGCTTCCGGCGGTACAGAATATGAAAGCGCTCAATAACAACGGCAGCCAGTGGTTGTTGCAGCAATTTTTGGCCGAACTGATGCAAAATCAGGTGTTTTATACGCATATCAGCAAGCTGGCCTGCAGCTATGCGACGCGCCTCACCCTGTTACGCGATGGCCTTTCCACTCTGTTTCCCGAAGGGAAAATCGCTGGCGCAACGGCAGGTCTGCACCTCTCGTTACGCATTGCCAGACACGCAGAATTCATCACCAGGTTGCAACAATGCTGCCTGTTGGCCGGGATCCGTTTCGACACTCTGCCGGATATAGAAAATGGATCAGAAGCCGCATGGCGCAAAGAGAACAGCGATGCTGTTATGTTTTTTGGGTTTGGTGGATTGCAGATACAGCAGATCAATAAAGTGCTGACAGTGCTGGAGCAGGCGCTCGCGCAACCTTGATGAAAAACAGGGATCGCGCCTGTCGCGCAATCCCTGTTGTTAGACTTACAGCAGATCGCGGAACTGCGTTTGTTTCAGCGCCAGCTCAACGCCACGGACTTCTGCCAGGCCTTTCAGGCGGCCAATCGCAGAGTAGCCCGGGTTGGTTTTCTTGTGCAGATCGTCAAGCATCTGGTGTCCATGATCCGGACGCATCGGGATAGGACGCAGGTCGCCCGCCTTTTTACGCCGCTGCTCTTCGCTCAAAATGGCAGCCACCACCGATACCATATCCACATCGCCCTGCAGGTGCGCACCTTCGTGGAAGGTTTTCGGGTTATCTTCACGACAGGTTGAGCGCAGGTGCGTGAAGTGGATACGATCGCCAAAGGTTTCGATCATTTTCACCAGATCGTTATCAGCGCGCACGCCGTAAGAACCGGTGCACATGGTGAAACCGTTATTTATGCTGTCGACCGTTTCTTTCAGCCACTGCATATCTTCGATAGTCGAAACGATACGCGGCAGGCCGAGGATCGGGCGCGGCGGATCGTCAGGATGCACGGCCAGACGCACGCCGACTTCTTCTGCCACTGGCACAATCGCCCGCAGGAATACCGCCATATTATCGCGCAGATCGTCCTTGCTGATGCCGTCGTATTCAGCGAGACGCGCACGGAACTGATCCAGCGTATAGCCCTCTTCTGCACCAGGCAGGCCAGCAATGATATTGCGGGTCAGTTTTTCAATTTCTGCATCACTCATGGCATTGAAGTAGTCCAGCGCCTGGCGTTGTTCTTCGGCGGTATAATCCGCTTCAGCTCCCGGGCGTTGCAGAATGTGAAGTTCAAAGGCCGCAAAAGCAATCTGGTCAAAACGCAGCGCCTTGGAACCATCCGGCAGCTGATATTCGAGGTCGGTACGCGTCCAGTCGAGGATCGGCATGAAGTTATAGCACACCGTATCGATACCACAGGTCGCCAGATTACGGATACTCTGCTGATAGTTGGCAATCCACGTTTGATACTGACCTGAACGCGTTTTGATATCTTCGTGGACAGGGATACTTTCCACTACCGACCAGGTCAGCCCTTTTTCAGCCAGAATGGCCTGACGCTGCTGAATTTCTTCTACCGGCCACACTTCACCGTTAGGAATATGGTGCAAGGCGGTCACAACACCCGTTGCGCCAGCCTGACGCACATCATCAAGCGATACCGGATCGTTAGGTCCGTACCAACGCCAGGTTTGTTCCATTGTTTCACCTCACAAGTTGTTATACCAAATTAAATCATCTTAATGACGACTACCATACAGGCATCCGTCAACTGATCAACACATTGCCGATGATTGGTTGATCAAGCTCACATTCCCCGGATAAATAAGGCACACCAATTCAATTTGTTGTCATATAACTTTATACTGCCATTGTTAATTTATGGTTAATCAGGTGTATTAAATGAAAACTATTGCCTCAGCGCCACTGGCGGAAAATGTCATGATGCCGCAATACGACCGCCAGCAATTAAAAACGCGGATTGTGCATTTTGGTTTCGGTGCTTTTCACCGCGCCCATCAGGCGTTACTAACCGACAGGGTGCTGAATGCGCAGGGTGGAGACTGGGGTATTTGTGAGATCAGTCTGTTCAGCGGCGATCGACTGATGAGCCAACTGCGCGAACAGGATCATTTATTTACCGTGCTGGAAAAAGGGGCCAACGGCAACCAGCCAATTGTTATCGGCGCCGTCAACGAATGTCTCAACGCCAGGCTGGATTCGCTGGCGGCCATTATCGAAAAATTCTGCGAACCTCAGGTGGCTATTGTCTCGCTAACCATCACAGAAAAAGGCTACTGCATCGATCCGGCGACAGGCTCGTTAGACCTCAGTAATCCACGTATTGCTCACGATCTGCAAACACCGACTGAACCGCACTCTGCCCCCGGAATTATTGTTGAAGCCCTACATCGCCGACGTGAACGCGGGCTACAGCCGTTTACCGTCCTCTCTTGCGATAACATCCCGGACAATGGTCATGTGGTAAAAAACGCCGTCCTTGGAATGGCGGAGAAACGTTCACCAGAACTGGCAACCTGGATTCAGGAGCATGTCAGTTTCCCAGGCACCATGGTCGACCGCATTGTCCCTGCCGCCACTGAAGAGTCACTGGCCGAAATTGCCCGCGAGCTGGGGGTTGCCGATCCTTGCGCAATCAGCTGCGAACCGTTTATCCAATGGGTGATTGAAGATAATTTTGTGTGTGGCCGCCCACAATGGGAAACGGCGGGCGTCCAGATGGTCGAAAATGTGTTGCCGTGGGAACAAATGAAACTGCGGATGCTGAACGGCAGTCATTCGTTTCTCGCTTATCTCGGCTATCTGGCCGGGTTCCAGCACATCAGCGACTGTATGCAGGACAGCGCATTTCGTGAAGCCGCTTACCGCCTGATGCTCAACGAACAGGCACCTACGCTGCAAATTACCGATGTTGATTTAGACCAGTATGCCCTAAGCCTGTTGGAGCGTTTTGCCAACCCAGCGTTGAAACATAAAACCTGGCAAATCGCGATGGACGGTAGCCAGAAATTACCCCAGCGCATGTTGGAAGGGATCCGCGTACATTTAGCCCGCCAAAGCGAGTGGCCACTGCTGGCGCTCGGCGTCGCGGGCTGGATGCGTTATGTGAGCGGCGTGGATGATTCAGGCACCGCTATTGATGTTCGTGACCCGTTGAGTGAAAAAATTGCCGCTCTGGTTAAACAGAGCACAGAGTCAGAACGCGTCAACGCCCTGCTTTCGCTGCGCGAGATTTTCGCCACCGATCTCGTACAGAATCCGCAGTTTGTCGCGGCCATTCAGCAGGCCTGGCAACGCATTGCCCAATACGGTGCGCATCAGGCTGTCATTGAGACGTTAAAAAGTTAACGATTTCTGCCATTAAGCAGGACGAAGCGCCTCTTCGTCCTCTCACCCCTTCTCTTTTTCCCCGTTTTTCGCCAGGATTGTTAAATGCCATTACGGTAATTTATGATTCTGGAGTAAATGTGACTAAAACCAATCTCATCACCGGTTTTCTCGGCAGTGGCAAAACCACCTCTATTCTTCATTTATTGGCAAACAAAGATCCTGCTGAGAAGTGGGCCGTGCTGGTTAATGAGTTTGGTGAAGTTGGCATTGATGGCGCGTTGCTGGCCGACAGCGGTGCGCTGCTAAAAGAGATCCCCGGCGGCTGTATGTGCTGTGTTAACGGTCTGCCAATGCAGGTTGGCCTCAATACGCTGCTGCGTCAGGGAAAACCCGACCGCCTGCTGATTGAACCCACCGGCCTCGGGCATCCCAAACAGATTCTGGATTTACTCACCGCACCGGTTTATGAGCCGTGGATCGATCTGCGCGCAACCCTCTGTATCCTTGATCCTCGCCTGTTACTGGATGAGAAAAGCGTCGCCAATGACAATTTCCGCGATCAGCTGGCCGCCGCTGATATCATTGTTGCCAACAAAACCGACCGTGCCACGACGGAAAGCGAAAACGCCCTACAAAGCTGGTGGCAACACTACGGTGGTAATCGCCAGTTAGTTCATGCCGACCATGGGCAAATTGACGGTCAGCTACTGGATTTGCCCCGACTAAACCTGGCGGAGCTTCCTGCAAGCGCGGAGCACGCCCATAGCCATGCCAACAAAAAGGGGCTGGCAGCGTTGAGCTTACCCGCACAGCAGCGTTGGCGTCGTAGCCTGAACAGCGGTCAGGGCCATCAGGCCTGCGGTTGGATTTTTGACGCCGATACAGTGTTCGATACCATCGGTCTGCTGGAATGGTCGCGTCTTGCTCCTGTTGGACGCGTAAAGGGGGTAATGCGTATTAAAGAAGGACTGGTACGCATTAACCGCCAGGGAGACGACTGGCATATAGAGACGCAAAACGTCGCGCCACCGGATAGCCGTATTGAACTCATCGCCGATACCGAGACTGACTGGAATGCGTTACAGAGCGCGTTGTTGAGACTTCGTTTAGACGCTAGCGCGTAAGGTTGCCTTCGTTTTTAGCAATGGTAAACGACGATGAAAACCCGATACCCTTTAATCCTCCTGCTTAATATTGCGGGTCTGGCACTGTTTCTGTCCTGGTATATTCCAGCCGGGCATGGGTTCTGGTCTTCACTCGATACGGGCGTCTTCCGCTTCTTTAATCATAAACTGGTGGAAAGCCCGCTGTTCTTATGGGTTGTTGCTATTACCAATAATCGGGCATTTGATGGCTGCTCATTGCTGGCTATGGGCGCATTGATGCTGCACTTTTGGCTCAAAGAGACGTCGGAAGGTCGCCGACGCATTGTGGCAATTGGTTTGGTTATGCTGTTCACCGCAGTGGTATTAAATCAGCTGGGCCAGGCGCTTATTCCCGTTAAACGCGCCAGCCCCACGCTTATGCTGGATAATATTTATCGCGTCAGCGAACTGCTGCATATTCCGACCAAAGATGCGTCGAAAGACAGTTTTCCTGGCGATCACGGCATGATGCTGCTTATTTTTTCCGCATTTATGCTGCGTTATTTCGGAAAAGTCGCAGGAATAATCGGCCTTATTATTGCTGTGGTTTTTGCCTTTCCGCGCGTAATGATTGGCGCTCATTGGCTCACTGATATCGTGGTTGGCTCCATGACGGTGGTCTTGATTGGCCTTCCCTGGTGGCTAATGACGCCATTAAGCGACCGATTAGTCACTCTGTTCGTGAATTATCTACCCGGCAAAAACAAACAATTTTTAAACAAATAACGCAGAGTAATTAACATCATCAGGGATACTTCTGATTCCCTGATGATGCCGGGCAATATTTCATCATTCTGATTGTCATTCTCCTGTCATCTTATTCATGTTTAAAATGAGTAGGTTGCGTATTTTTTACCCTGATTGTTCTTAATTTAGACAATGCCGTTTATTCACTTTCTGTATCAATTTTTCTTATAAGAAATCACGTAAAATCACTCGCATTGACCGGAACGATCGGGTAATCTCGAACTCGTTTTGCCTCGCGGGATAATTATTCCCTTTCAGAATAAATTTGTGCGTTCTGCCACAGATTTGACCTTAAGGAATTGTCTCATCGTGCGATGGTAATTAGTCTCGTCACGTTTGGCATTTTTTATAACGATATTTATCGTTAAGGACTTCAAGGGAAAACAAACAAAATGGTCAAATCTCAACCGATTTTGAGATATATCTTGCGGGGCATACCCGCGATAGCAGTTGCGGTTCTGCTTTCTGCATGTAGCACAACGAACACCGCCAAGAATATGCATTCTGAGACGCATGCTGTGGGCAATGGAGATAACTCTTCACTGCAAGCCTCTCAGGATGAATTTGAAAATATGGTACGTAATATCGATGTTAAATCACGTATTATGGACCAGTATGCTGACTGGAAAGGCGTGCGTTACCGCCTTGGCGGCAGCACCAAAAAAGGTATTGATTGCTCAAGCTTCGTGCAGCGTACATTCCGCGAGCAATTTGGTTTAGAGCTTCCGCGCTCAACCTATGAACAACAGGAAACGGGAAAATCCGTTTCGCGCACTAATCTGCGCACAGGCGATCTGGTTCTGTTCCGTGCTGGTTCTACTGGCCGTCACGTCGGTATTTATATCGGTAACAACCAGTTTGTACATGCCTCGACCAGCAGTGGCGTTATCATTTCCAGCATGAACGAGCCTTACTGGAAAAAACGCTACAACGAAGCTCGCCGGGTTCTGAGCCGCAGTTAGTTTCGTTTGGCAGCTATCCCTTGGCTATCCTGATGAGACATTCCAAAAGCACTGCTTCGGCGGTGCTTTTTTGTTTCCCCCTGCGACTAAGAAAAATCTCACAACATGAGTCATTTCAGGTTATATTCATACAGAGTAAGCGGTTAAATCAGGTAAAATAAGGATCTATGTTCAGACGCTCTTCTTCATCCGGTCGGAAAATCCTGCTTTCCTGTATGTTAACGGGGCTTATCGTCGCAATACTCGTGAGTACCCTGCAGTTTTTCGTCACCTGGCATAAACGAGAAGTTAAGTACGACACGCTCCTTACCGATATCCAGAATTACGTCAGCAGCTACTTCACCGACCTCAAAACCACCACCGATGCCCTTCAGCCGCTGGTTGCCAACAGTTGCCAACAAGTTGGTGCAAAACTGACCTCCAGTGCAGCCTTTAGCCTGAACGTTCGCGCTTTCTTACTGGTAAAAGACGGCATCGCTTTCTGCTCTTCCGCAACAGGTTCCATGTTCACTCCGATTTTGGATTTGATACCAAACCTCGATATCAGCAGAAATATTGATGTGGAATTACTTCCCGGCACACCCATGATGCCGGATAAGCCAGCGATCATGATTTGGCACCGAAACGCGTCGTTCAACGATAGCGGCGTATTTACCTCATTGAATATTAATCTGGCGCCTTACCTACTCTATACCGCCCGGCAGGATGATTTTGACGGTATTGCTATTATCGTTGGTAATACTGCAATTTCGACATTCTCATCGCAAATCATCGATGTCTCCGCTCTTCCTCATACCCCCTGGCGGCAGGCAACCCTTGAAGGGATCCCGCTTAAAATTCGCTTATACGCAGAAGAGTGGAACTATACCGACGTCTGGTATTCTATTATGTTGGGATGCATGGCTGGTATTATTGTCGCTCTTCTTCTCTGGTACTACATCTACAGCATCCGTTTACGCCCAGGCAAAGATATCCTCAACGCCATCAAACATAACCAGTTTTATGTGGTATATCAGCCCGTCGTAGAGATGCAAACGCTGGAGGTGAAAGGCGTCGAGGTCCTGTTACGTTGGAATCACCCAACAACAGGCGAGATCCCACCGGATGCCTTTATTCATTACGCTGAATCACAGAAAATGATCGTCCCGCTGACTCAGCATCTCTTTAAGTTGATCGCCCAGGATGCCCCCGCGCTGCAAAAAGTGTTACCCGCTGGCGCAAAATTGGGGATCAATATCGCGCCATCGCATCTGCATGGCGAGACATTTAAAGACGACATCCGGCACCTGCACGCTTCACTTCCCGCAAACTATTTTCAGATAGTGCTGGAAATCACTGAACGAGATATGCTCAATCAGCACGAGGCCACAAAGCTATTTGAATGGCTGCATTCCGCAGGTTTTGAAATTGCGATTGATGATTTTGGCACCGGCCATAGCGCGCTTATTTATCTGGAACGCTTTACCGTTGACTACTTGAAAATCGATCGCGGATTTATTAACGCCATCGGGACGGAAACGCTGACCTCTCCGGTTCTGGACGCCGTGTTGACACTTTCTAAACGTCTTAATATGCTGACGGTTGCGGAAGGGGTAGAAACTCCTGAGCAAGCCCGTTGGCTGCGCGATCGTGGGGTGCATTTTTTCCAGGGATACTGGATTAGCCGACCATTAAAGCTTGCTGATTTTGTGCGTTGGATGGCACAGCCCAATAAGCCGACGTGGTGATCGCAGTATGCGATTCATATACTCTCACTCGCCGCTACATCCCTTATCTTTCAGGCATGATGCCCGTCGGGTTGTGGCAGGAAAAGGAAATCGCTTTTATATGATCCCTCGCGTACTGCTTCTGTTTATTACCCTCATCGGGTTTAGCGCCCAGGCGCAATCCATCAAAGAAAGCTATGCTTTTGCCGTACTGGGTGAACCGAAGTACGCATTTAACTTTAATCACTTCGATTATGTGAATCCCGCAGCCCCTAAAGGGGGTCAAATCACCCTGTCCGCCATTGGCACGTTTGACAACTTTAACCGCTATGCGATGCGCGGTAACCCTGGTGCACGTACCGAAACGCTTTACGATACGTTGTTTACGACCTCTGACGATGAACCTGGTAGCTATTACCCGCTCATTGCCGACAGCGCACGCTATGCTGACGACTATTCCTGGGTAGAAATTGCCATTAATCCACGAGCGCGTTTTCACGATGGCTCACCCATTACCGCCCGCGACGTCGCATTCACCTTCCACAAATTTATGACTGAAGGCGTGCCGCAGTTTCGTCTGGTCTACAAGGGAACAACGGTAAAAGCCATCGCGCCATTAACCGTACGCATTGAATTAGCCAAACCGGGTAAAGAGGACATGCTCAGCCTGTTTTCATTACCCGTAATGCCAGAGAAGTACTGGAAAGATCATAAGCTCAGCGATCCCTTATCATCGCCACCGCTCGCCAGCGGCCCTTATCGCATTACGAAATGGAAGATGGGCCAGTATATTGTCTATTCGCGCGTCAAAGATTATTGGGCCGCTAATCTGCCCGTCAATCGTGGACGCTGGAACTTTGATACCATCCGCTACGACTACTATCTGGATGATAACGTCGCCTTTGAAGCGTTTAAGGCCGGTGCGTTTGATCTGCGTCTTGAAAATGATGCCAAAAACTGGGCGACGCGCTATACCGGGAAAAATTTCGCGAATCACTACATCATCAAAGATGAACAAAAGAACGAATCCGCGCAGGATACCCGCTGGCTGGCATTTAATATTCAGCGTCCGGTATTCAGCGACCGACGGGTGCGGGAAGCCATCACGCTGGCCTTTGATTTTGAATGGATGAATAAAGCGCTGTTCTATAATGCCTGGAGCCGGACCAACAGCTATTTTCAGAATACCGAATATGCCGCGACAAAATACCCCGACGCTGATGAACTGGTGATACTCGCGCCCTTGAAAAAAGATCTCCCCCCTGAGGTCTTTAGCCAAATCTATCAGCCGCCAAAATCAAAAGGCGATGGCTACGATCGCGACAACCTGTTGAAAGCCGATACCTTACTGGAGCAGGCCGGGTGGGTACTAAAGGGTCAGCAGCGCGTAAACAGCGCCAGCGGTAAACCTCTGAGCTTTGAACTGTTGCTCCCGGCGGGCAGCAACAGTCAGTGGGTGCTGCCGTTCCAGCACAACCTGCAGCGCTTAGGTATTACCATGAATATCCGCCAGGTGGATAACTCACAAATCACGAACCGCCTGCGCAGTCGCGACTATGACATGATGCCGAGGTTGTATCGCGCGATGCCGTGGCCGAGTTCGGACCTGCAAATTCTGTGGGCCTCTCAATATATTGATTCCAGCTACAACGCCCCCGGCGTACAAAGCCCGGTGATTGATAAACTGATCGACCAAATCATCGCGGCACAAGGTGATAAAGCCAAATTGATCCCACTGGGCCGGGCACTGGACAGGGTATTAACCTGGAACTACTACATGTTGCCGATGTGGTTTATGGCAGAGGATCGCATCGCCTGGTGGGATAAATTTTCGCATCCTGCTATTCGCCCAATTTACACCATTGGCCTCGACAACTGGTGGTATGACGTCAACAAAGCGGCGAAACTGCCCGCAGCCAGACGACAGGGAGAATAAATGGGCGCGTATCTGATTCGACGTCTACTGCTGGTGATCCCAACGCTTTGGGCCATCATCACCATCAACTTTTTTATCGTGCAAATTGCCCCAGGCGGCCCGGTTGAACAGGCCGTCGCCGCCATTGAGTTCGGGCAAAGCGGGGCATTACCCGGCGCGGGTAGCGAAGGTGTTCGTGCCAGCCACGCGCAAACCGGCGTTGGTAACATCAGCGACAGTAATTATCGAGGCGGACGGGGTCTGGACCCGGAAGTGATCGCCGAAATCACTCGCCGCTATGGGTTCGATAAGCCCATTCATGAGCGTTACTTCAAAATGCTCTGGGATTACATTCGTTTCGATTTCGGTGACAGCCTGTTTCGTAGCGCCTCGGTGCTGACGCTTATCAAAGACAGCCTGCCTGTTTCCGTCACGCTGGGGCTGTGGAGTACGCTCATCATCTATCTGGTGTCGATACCGCTTGGGATCCGCAAAGCGGTGCATAACGGCAGCCGGTTTGATGTCTGGAGCAGCGCATTTATTATTATCGGCTATGCCATACCGGCCTTTCTGTTTGCCATTTTGCTGATCGTCTTTTTTGCCGGGGGAAGCTACTACGACCTGTTCCCGCTTCGCGGGCTGGTATCCGCCAATTTTGACTCCCTGCCCTGGTATCAGAAAGTAACCGACTACCTTTGGCATATTACCCTGCCGGTGCTGGCGACGGTGGTTGGTGGGTTTGCCGCACTGACTATGCTGACCAAGAACTCATTTCTGGATGAGGTGCGCAAACAATATGTCGTCACCGCACGTGCTAAAGGGGTCAGCGAGAAAAATATTCTGTGGAAACATGTGTTTCGCAATGCCATGTTGCTGGTGATCGCCGGCTTCCCGGCAACGTTTATCAGCATGTTTTTTACCGGCTCACTGCTGATTGAAGTGATGTTCTCACTTAACGGCCTGGGATTGCTGGGTTATGAATCCACCGTATCACGCGACTACCCGGTAATGTTTGGCACGCTTTATATCTTCACCCTGATCGGTCTGCTGCTGAATATCCTCAGCGACATCAGCTATACGCTGGTCGATCCTCGTATTGATTTTGAGGGACGCTAATGTCGCGATTAAGCCCCGTCAATCAGGCCCGCTGGGCGCGCTTTCGCCACAATCGTCGCGGCTACTGGTCGCTGTGGATTTTTCTGGTGCTGTTCGGTCTTAGCCTGTGTTCAGAACTGATTGCCAATGATAAGCCGCTACTGGTGCGCTACGACAATAGCTGGTATTTCCCCCTGTTCAAAAACTACAGTGAAAGCGACTTCGGCGGACCGCTGGCGACTCAGGCTGATTATCAGGACCCGTGGCTACAACAGCGCCTGGAAAACCAGGGCTGGATCCTGTGGGCACCAATACGCTTTGGGGCCACCAGCATTAACTTTGCCACCGATAAGCCCTTCCCTTCCCCGCCTTCCGCACAAAACTGGCTGGGAACAGACGCCAACGGCGGTGATGTACTGGCGCGCATCCTCTACGGCACACGTATTTCTGTCTTGTTTGGTCTAATGCTCACCCTCTGTTCGAGCGTGATGGGCATTATGGCTGGCGCAATTCAGGGCTATTATGGCGGCAAGGTGGACCTGTGGGGGCAACGATTCATTGAAGTTTGGTCAGGAATGCCAACGCTGTTTCTCATCATCCTATTGTCGAGCGTGGTCCAGCCTAACTTCTGGTGGCTGCTGGGCATTACCGTACTGTTTGGCTGGATGAGCCTGGTTGGCGTGGTGCGCGCGGAATTTTTACGTACCCGAAACTTTGATTACATTCGAGCCGCTCAAGCGCTAGGCGTAAGCGATCGCAGTATTATTCTGCGTCATATGCTGCCCAACGCGATGGTCGCGGCCCTGACTTTTTTACCGTTTATTTTATGCGCCTCGATAACCACCCTAACCTCACTGGATTTTCTTGGGTTCGGTTTACCGCTTGGCTCGCCATCACTGGGAGAACTCCTGTTACAGGGTAAAAACAACCTGCAGGCACCGTGGCTTGGCATCACCGCGTTCATCTCCGTTGCCCTGCTACTATCGCTACTGATCTTTATTGGTGAAGCGGTACGCGATGCGTTTGATCCCAACAAGGCGATTTAAAATGACACAACCTCTGTTAGCCATTGAGAATTTATCGGTAGGTTTTCGTCAACAAGAGACCGTGCGCACCGTAGTCAATGCCCTCTCACTACGGGTTGATGCCGGACAAACGCTAGCGCTGGTGGGCGAGTCTGGATCGGGGAAAAGCGTGACCGCGCTTTCTATCCTACGGTTGTTACCGTCCCCTCCGGTAGTTTACCCTTCCGGGGACATCCGTTTTCATGGTGAATCATTACTTCACGCCAACGAGCAGACGCTTCGCGGCGTACGGGGGAATAAAATCGCCATGATTTTCCAGGAGCCGATGGTGTCACTGAACCCGCTCCACAATCTGGAAAAACAGCTTTACGAAGTGCTGTCGCTGCATAGGGGAATGCGTCGGGAGGCGGCGCGGGCAGAAATCCTGACCTGCCTGGATCGCGTTGGCATCCGTCAGGCAGCCAAACGTCTCGCAGATTACCCACACCAGCTGTCCGGCGGTGAACGCCAGCGT
Source organism: Citrobacter freundii complex sp. 2024EL-00216 (assembly GCF_043945515.1). Lineage (NCBI taxonomy): Bacteria > Pseudomonadati > Pseudomonadota > Gammaproteobacteria > Enterobacterales > Enterobacteriaceae > Citrobacter > Citrobacter freundii complex sp. 2024EL-00216. The sequence goes on from NZ_JBIMRA010000002.1 coordinate 36,950, forward strand.
GTGATGATCGCCATGGCACTGCTGACACGACCTGAGCTGCTTATTGCTGATGAACCGACTACCGCGCTGGACGTTTCCGTTCAGGCACAGATTCTGCAATTGCTGAGGGAACTACAGCGCGAGCTGAACATGGGATTACTGTTCATCACCCACAACCTGAGTATTGTGAAAAAACTGGCCGATACCGTGGCGGTCATGCAAAACGGCCAGTGCGTTGAGCAAAATAGAGCAGCACAGTTGCTCACTGCGCCAACGCATCCCTACACGAAGAAATTGTTAAACAGCGAACCTTCCGGCGACCCGGTACCTTTGCCTGTCGGGCAAGCTCCGTTGCTGGAAGTGGAAAAACTCCGCGTCGCCTTTCCTATCCGCAAAGGTATCCTGAAACGCGTGGTGGACCACAACGTCGTCGTTAACAACGTCAGTTTTTCCCTCCGGCCCGGTGAAACGCTGGGGCTGGTTGGAGAGTCAGGCTCCGGAAAAAGCACTACCGGACTGGCGCTTCTGCGGTTAATCACCTCGCAGGGAAGCATTGTGTTCGATGGTCTGGCACTGCATACCTTAAATCGACGCCAGCTGTTGCCGGTCCGTCACCGTATTCAGGTGGTATTTCAGGATCCCAACTCCTCGCTGAACCCACGCCTGAGCGTGCTACAGATTATCGAGGAGGGGTTGCGCGTTCATCAGCCTACCCTGTCAGCCGAACAACGCGAGGCACAGGTGAAAGCGGTAATGGCGGAAGTGGGATTGGATAGCGAAACGCGACATCGTTATCCTGCGGAGTTTTCTGGTGGGCAACGCCAACGCATTGCTATTGCGAGAGCATTGATTCTCAAACCTTCCCTGATCATTCTGGATGAACCAACATCGTCGCTCGACAGGACCGTACAGGCGCAAATCCTGACGTTGTTAAAATCCTTACAGAAAAAGCATCGGCTGGCTTATATTTTTATCAGCCATGATTTGCACGTAGTACGCGCATTATGCCATCAGGTTATTGTGCTACGTCAGGGAGAGGTCGTGGAGCAAGGGCAATGCGAGCACGTCTTTAACGCACCACAGCAGGCCTATACGCGTCAGCTGCTCGCGCTAAGCTGACGCTCAAAAAGGATTGTTGTTTGAAAATGGTTCTGCGATAGCCACGCCGAAGTTTTTCAGTCTGCAGGTCGCGGCAAATTCGTCCTGGCGATTCACAAACAGGCACGGCTCTCCTTCACATTCCAGTACGGAACAAGGAACCTCGATATCACTGAGGGCCTGGCTGAGCTTATGCATGACTGACCACGCGCTGTCACCATCAGGACTGAGCAATTTGAGTGCCACCAGGCTGTTCTCATTACTCTGACCGTTTTGCGGAATCGGTTCAACTTTCGAACCTGCGAAACCCACCGACCAACGATAGCTCTGCGGCAGACGATGAACGATTGAGAGTTGTAATGTCATCACTTTCTTTCCCTGGAAGCACAATCACTTCACAATTATTTTACATCAATATTAACACATCATTGACAATACGTCTTTAGACAGTTGGTAAACGTTTACATCCAGTACTTATGCTGCTTACAGAACCCAGTAATTAAATTTATTCAACGGTTCTGGCATATTTCCGGGCTATATGTACTCGTTTCTGCGATCTAACTCAACCTTTTTAACTACAATGATGTGACTTTTTACATAAATTGATTTTACATAAAATAAACATAAGCGGGGGAAATGATAGATTTGCGGTTGATGTACATCAACTCTGGAGACCTTATGGCCCCCAGGTTGTGTAATAGATCACCGTTTTTGAGCGCGACTGGCGTAAAGATAGAAGAGAATTGAGCAGGTAGCGCAAAATGCGATCGACCATAACATTGGCCAGGCCGAGTTAAAGGTCGCCAGAGACAACAGGGCCCCGACAATGGCGCCAATACCAAAGCGGAATGTCCCAGCCAGCGATGACGCCGTTCCCGCCATATGCGGAAATTCATCCAGAATAACCGCCATGGCGTTTGATGACACCATCGATACACAGCCAACAAACGCCGCAACGCCAACGACCAGAGCCCAGAACCCCAGCCCAAACAGTGCGCTAAAGACCATCCATCCCGCCATCACGAACTGGATCCACAGACCGGTACGGAACATATTCAATGCCCCAACCCGACGCACAAAGCGACTGTTGATGATAGTCATCACGAACAGGAATACGATGTTCAGTGCGAAGTAATAACCGAAATGCTGCGGTGAAACGTGGTTGATCTCAATGTAAACAAAGGGTCCGGCGCTCAGAAACGAGAACATCCCGGCAAAGCTGAACCCGCTGGCCAGCATATAGCTCAGCACTCGTTTATGACGAAACAGCGAGGCAAAGTTGCCAATAGTGGTACGCAGGCGAAACGGCTGGCGACGCTCTACAGGCAGGGTCTCTTTGATCAGCGTAAAGATCATCACCGACGCCAGAACAGCCGCCATGGCGAGGATCCAAAAGATATAGTGCCAGCTAAGCCATACCAGCACCCAACCACCCACGATAGGTGCCAACAAAGGCGCAATTGTGGTCACCAGCATGACGAATGACATCATGCGCGAGAACTCTTCCTTCGGATAGATATCGCGCATCAGGGCGTTGATAACCACGCTGGCCGCCGCGGCAGCCAGACCGTGGAAGAAACGCATCACGATCAGTTGATCAATAGTTTGCGCCAGGGCGCAGGCCACTGCCGCCGCCGCAAACACCAGCGTTCCGCCCAGAATCACCGGCTTGCGCCCAATGCTGTCAGCCATTGGGCCATAGAGCAACTGCCCCACTGCAAACCCCAGAATATAGGTACTGAGGGTCATCTGCGCGCTACCCGCAGGCACACCAAACTGTTCTGAGATAACAGGTAGCGCCGGAAGATACATATCAATCGACAACGGCATCAGCATGGCTAACAAGCCAAGGATAAAGACTATGGCAATTGACGAGTTCTGCCGGGTGGTCACATTTAGCTCCTGAAATTAACGCGGGGTTAAGTTAACGCTGGCGATTTCTTCTTCGGTCAATGGACGGTATTCACCCGGCTCCAGATCGTCATCAAGCCTGATGTCACCAATTCGTTCACGGTGCAGTTCCACAACGTGGTTACCCACCGCGGCAAACATACGTTTTACCTGATGATAACGCCCTTCGCTGATGGTCAATCGCACCTGAGTTGGCGTAATGACCTCCAGAACAGCCGGTTTGGTCAGGTCTTTTTCATTATGCAACTGTACGCCATGGGCAAACTGCTCGGCGGTATCGTCTGCCACTGGCGACTCCAGCGTCACCAGATAGGTTTTCTCACAATGGTGACGAGGAGAGGTGATACGATGCGACCACTGTCCGTCATCGGTCATCAGTACCAGTCCGGTGGTGTCGATATCCAGACGCCCTGCCGCATGCAGTTTGTAGGCAACCGGTTCATCAAGGAAATAGAGCACCGTCGGATGATCCGGGTCATCCGTTGAGCAAACATAACCCTGAGGCTTATTCAGCATAAAATAGCGCGGGCCATTTTGTTGAACCAGGGAATTACCGTCATATTCGACGTCGTGTTCTGGTAGCAGCTTAAAGGCACTGTTTTTAACGATTTCACCGTCGACGGTAACGCGGTTAGCACGGATCTCACGCCCGGCAATAGCGCGGCTGACGCCGAGTTGCTGAGCGATAAATTTATCAAGTCGCATGAGTGTGATTTTTGCCTGTAAAAATACGAGAAGCGGGTTTACGCCCGAAAAGTGGGACTATTATCCGCCCAGTATAGCGGTGTTACACCATCCCTCAAGGGAAATGATTCATGGCATACTATACATTGTTGCTGTTTACCTTAATGAGCTCATGATTTTTACTCTTCGCCCGTACCAAAAAGAAGCCGTGGACGCCACGCTCAACCATTTTCGCCACCACCGCACCCCGGCGGTTATCGTCCTGCCAACCGGCGCGGGCAAAAGTCTGGTGATTGCTGAACTGGCCCGCGTGGCACGTGGTCGCGTACTGGTACTGGCGCACGTCAAAGAACTGGTCGCACAAAACCATGCCAAATATTGTGCGCTGGGGCTGGAAGCCGATATTTTTGCCGCAGGCCTGAAGCGTAAAGAGAGCCACGGGAAAGTGGTCTTTGGCAGCGTACAGTCGGTAGCGCGTAATCTGGACGCCTTTCAGGGAGAATTCTCACTGCTGATCGTCGATGAATGCCATCGTATTGGCGATGATGAAGAGAGTCAGTATCAGCAAATCCTCACTCACCTGACTAAAGTAAATCCCCACTTACGTCTGCTCGGGCTTACCGCCACGCCTTTTCGTTTGGGCAAGGGCTGGATTTATCATTTTCATTATCATGGTATGGTGCGCGGCGATGAAAAAGCGCTGTTTCGCGACTGCATTTATGAATTACCGCTGCGCTACATGATTAAACACGGCTACCTGACGCCGCCAGAACGCCTCGACATGCCGGTCGTGCAGTATGACTTTAGCCGCCTGCAGGCGCAGAGTAACGGCCTGTTTAGCGAAGCGGATCTGAATCAGGAGCTGAAAAAGCAGCAACGAATAACGCCGCATATCATCAGCCAGATTGTCGAGTTTGCCCAAACCCGCAAAGGGGTGATGATTTTCGCCGCCACCGTTGAGCACGCCAAAGAAATTCTGGGCCTGCTGCCCGCTGACGACGCCGCGCTAATCACTGGGGATACGCCAGGCGCTGAGCGCGACGTGCTGATTGAAGAGTTCAAAGCCCAGCGCTTTCGCTATCTGGTGAATGTGTCGGTCCTGACCACCGGCTTTGATGCCCCGCACGTTGACCTTATCGCCATTCTGCGCCCGACGGAATCAGTTAGCCTTTACCAACAAATTGTCGGTCGTGGGTTGCGCCTTGCACCGGGTAAAACCGACTGTCTGATCCTCGATTATGCCGGCAACCCGCACGATCTGTACGCACCGGAAGTGGGTGCACCGAAAGGGAAAAGCGACAACGTTCCGGTACAGGTGTTCTGTCCTGCCTGCGGATTTGCAAACACCTTCTGGGGCAAAACCACGGCAGACGGCACGCTGATTGAACATTTTGGCCGCCGCTGCCAGGGATGGTTTGAAGATGATGACGGCCATCGCGAACAGTGCGATTTTCGTTTCCGTTTTAAAAACTGTCCACAGTGCAACGCGGAAAATGACATTGCTGCCCGCCGTTGTCGGGAGTGCGACACGGTGCTGGTTGACCCGGATGACATGCTGAAAGCCGCGCTCAGGCTCAAAGATGCACTGGTCCTGCGCTGTAGCGGTATGGTGTTACAAAACGGGCAGGATGAAAAAGGCGAATGGCTGAAAATCACCTATTACGATGAAGATGGCGCTGACGTCAGCGAACGCTTTCGCCTGCACACTCCCGCACAGCGTACGGCCTTCGAACAACTGTTTATTCGCCCGCACACCCGAACACCCGGTATACCCTTACGCTGGATAACCGCCGCCGATATCCTCAATCAGCAGGCGTTGTTACGGCATCCTGATTTCGTGGTGGCGCGCATGAAAGGTCAGTACTGGCAGGTCCGTGAAAAGGTCTTCAATTATGAAGGACGCTTTCGTCGGGCACATGAATTACGCGGTTAATCGTACTTTTGATTGATGTACCAGCCGTTTGAGTATAGAATCTCGCCCGCTTTTGCATACGCAAAGCAGATCACTTACCTGTTGCTGGGTCGCCTGTAGCAGGAATTATTAAAGAGAGATTTAAATGTTTACTATCAACGCTGAAGTACGTAAAGAGCAGGGTAAGGGTGCGAGCCGCCGCCTGCGTGCCGCTAACAAGTTCCCGGCAATCATCTACGGTGGCGCAGAAGCCCCGATTGCTATCGAACTGGATCACGATGCAGTTATGAACATGCAAGCTAAAGCTGAATTCTACAGCGAAGTTCTGACCATCGTTGTTGACGGTAAAGAAGTTAAAGTTAAAGCTCAGGCTGTACAGCGTCACCCGTTCAAGCCGAAGCTGTCCCACATCGACTTCGTTCGCGCGTAATCGCAAACAAGTTGAAGAAAAACCCCGCCAAGGCGGGGTTTTTTTATGGGGTTTTGTCATCGATACTGATGGTTCTCGTCGACCGGATAAGGCGTTAACGCTCTCACCCGGCACACGGTTTTATTTCCCGCCAGACGTGCAGCGCTGCAGCTGGTCGCGCAGGTTCGGCGGCGTACCTTTGATGGTCAAGGTGTCCGTCGCCGGATCCCAGAAAATACGTTCACCCAGTAACATAGCGTCGAAGTTAATGGTTAACCCACCGCCGCTGCCGGCAAATTTGGTTAACTGACGCAGCGTACTGCGATCCGCAGGGAAGCTCTCTTCCAGCTCGTAGCCTTTATCAGCGGTAAATTCGCTGAAGCTGACTTCACTGACGCCGGAAAGCTCTTTAGACAGCGACTCCAGTTCGATCTCTTCACCAGCCTGCAACTGCTCGTTACAGTAGCTGTACACCTGCTGACGCACGTTCTGGCGTTCGGCTTTATCGAGTTGCGCCTCGGCAGTAAAGTCATCGACAGCTTGCAGCAGGCCACGGTTTTGCGCTTTGGCGTTCAGACCTTCGCTGGCACCGAGGAAATCCATAAAGAAATCGGCGACTTTGCGCCCTACCCGCCCTTTCAGGAACGTCAGATAGCGTGTGGACTCCGGATTGGTTTCCCACTCGGTTAAATCAATACGCGCCACGATGTCCGCATGATTGATATCCAGATAGTGCGTCGGGTTGATATCCAGATTTTCATTGACGCGCATGCTGCTTAAATTGTTCAGCACGGCGACCAGCAGATACTCTACCGCCAGATAGCGGTAATGGCAGAACAGGACAATGCCGCCGTCGGCAAAAGGATATTTCGCCAGCTCGTCCCGCAAGCGTCCGGTCGCGGCACGACTAAATGCCAGAAAATCCTCTTCGCCCTGACGCTGTAAACGCAGCGTTTGCGCCAGTTCACTCTCTTCGCTAAACAGGCCATAGGCTTTATTCTTGGCGCTATACACCCGATGCAACTCAGCCATCATATCGACAACCGTCGCTGTCGGTTCCAGTAATGAATCGCGCAAGACCAGCTCAAGGTTCTGCTCGTCACGTTTGATAAGCTGGTGCAGGGCAATCTGGTTGATATCCAGACTCATGATAAACTCTCCTTTTAGACCGGGCGGTATTCAACCACCTGCCGGGCAGTGACGCAATAGAAGATAAAAAAGCAGAAAAAAAACTGTCTGTACGGTAATATGTTGCCCTTTCATGAACAGACTGATTTCGATTTATGCCACAAATTTCCCGCTATAGTGACGAACACGTTGAACAACTGCTGAATGAGATGCTCAACGTACTGGAAAAACATAAGGCGCCGACCGACCTTTCCCTGATGGTTCTGGGAAACATGGTGACTAACCTTATCAATACAAGCATCGCACCGGCCCAGCGCCAGGCGATTGCCAACTCTTTTGCCCGCGCATTGCAGTCTTCGGTAAACGACGACCAAGCGCATTAAGAGCCTGCTCCGGGGAAACGAACAACAGTTTATGGTAACTCATCGTCAGCGCTACCGTGAGAAAGTCTCCCAGATGGTTAGCTGGGGGCACTGGTTTGCCTTGTTCAACATTCTGTTGGCAATGGTTCTCGGTAGCCGTTACCTGTTTGTCGCCGACTGGCCGACAACCCTTGCAGGTCGTGTTTATTCCTACCTGAGCGTTGTCGGGCATTTTAGCTTTCTGGTGTTTGCCACCTATCTGCTAATCCTGTTTCCCCTGACGTTTATCGTCATGTCCCAGAGGCTGATGCGATTCTTATCAGCTATTCTGGCGACAGCTGGCATGACGCTGTTGTTAATCGACAGCGAAGTTTTCACCCGCTTCCACCTGCACCTTAACCCGATCGTCTGGGAACTGGTCATTAATCCTGACCAGAACGAAGCGGCGCGTGACTGGCAACTGTTGTTTATCAGCGTGCCGGTTATCCTGCTAATAGAAATGTTGTTTGCGACCTGGAGCTGGCAAAAGCTGCGCAGCCTGACGCGTCGTCGCCATTTCGCCAAACCGTTAGCGGCATTCTTCTTTGTTTCTTTTATCGCCTCGCATGTGGTGTATATCTGGGCAGATGCCAATTTCTATCGCCCGATTACCATGCAGCGCGCAAACCTGCCACTCTCTTACCCGATGACGGCGCGTAAGTTTCTGGAAAAACATGGCCTGCTGGATGCGCAAGAGTATCAGCGTCGCCTGATCGAACAGGGCAATCCGGAAGCGGTTTCCGTGCAGTACCCGCTCAGCGAACTGCACTATCGCGATATGGGCACCGGCCAGAACGTTCTGCTGATCACCGTAGACGGCCTGAACTACTCACGCTTTGAAAAACAGATGCCTGCGCTGGCTGAGTTCGCCGGGCAGAATATCTCCTTTACGCGTCACATGAGCTCAGGCAACACCACGGATAACGGGATCTTTGGCCTGTTCTATGGTGTATCACCAAGCTACATGGATGGCATTTTGTCGACCCGAACGCCTGCGGCGCTGATCTCTGCACTGAACCAGCAAGGGTATCAGTTAGGACTATTCTCCTCGGATGGCTTTACCAGCCCGCTTTATCGCCAGGCGCTGCTGTCAGACTTCTCCATGCCGAGCGTGCAAACACAATCTGATGAGCAAACCGCAAGCCAATGGATTAACTGGCTGGGACGCTACGCGCAGGAAGATAATCGCTGGTTCTCCTGGGTCTCCTTTAACGGGACAAACCTTGATGACAGTAACCAGAAGAACTTTGCCAAACGCTACGCCAGCGCCGCTCAGGATGTGGATGCCAATATTAACCGTGTTCTTAGCGCCCTGCGCGACTCGGGTAAACTGGACAACACGGTGGTGATTATTACCGCGGGTCGCGGTGTGCCGCTGACTCAGGAAGAGAACAACTTTGCCTGGTCGCGCGGTCATCTGCAGGTTCCTCTGGTGATTCACTGGCCGGGAACACCTGCCCAGCGTATCAATAGCCTGACCGATCATACAGACCTGATGACGACGCTGATGCAGCGCCTGCTGCATGTCAGCACGCCGGCTAACGAATACTCGCAGGGGCAGGATTTGTTCAATGCTACACGTCGCCATTACTGGGTGACCGCCGCCGACGGCAGCACGATGGCAGTGACTACGCCAGAGATGACGCTGGTGCTGAACAACAACGGAAATTATCAGACCTATGATTTACGTGGCGAGAAAATAAAAGATCAGAAACCGCAGCTCAGCCTGCTGCTACAGGTTCTGACGGATGAGAAACGATTTATTGCTAACTGATTAATTATAAATCAGTTAGTGAGGCATCCTCTTGCATTCGTAGCGGAAAGCAGTAGTATTAGCAGCCATAGCGTCGGCACGTAGCGCAGCCTGGTAGCGCACCGTCATGGGGTGTCGGGGGTCGGAGGTTCAAATCCTCTCGTGCCGACCAAAAATCCCCAAAAAAACCAACCCTTGTGGTTGGTTTTTTTATGTCTGCGATTCCGCATTCCTGAGTTTTACAGCAGCCTTCAGTACAGGTTTTACTACTTACCCATGCACAAATTGGGGTAAAATTCATCCTCTCATCAGCGCGATGAATCTGGACGATTGATGCGCTGAAAACAATAATGATACTAATAAAAGCTCAGGAGAATAGTATGCCTGAAGTAACGCCTTTTCGGGTGCTGATTGTCGACGACCACCCACTCATGCGGCGGGGAATTAGTCAATTATTGCAACTGGATCCCGCATTTGACGTAGTCGCTGAAGCAGGCGACGGCGCAAGTGCTATCGATCTGGCAAACCGTCTGGACCTTGATGTGATCCTGCTGGATCTCAATATGAAAGGTATGAGCGGGCTGGACACCCTGAATGCGCTGCGTCGGGACGGCGTCACCGCGCAAATTATTATTCTTACCGTATCGGATGCCGCCAGCGATGTGTACGCCTTAATTGATGCCGGCGCGGATGGTTATTTACTGAAAGATAGCGATCCCGAAGTCTTGCTGGAAGCCATTCGTAACGGCGCAAAAGGTGGTAAAGCGTTTAGCGCTCGTGTTAGCGAATATCTGCGCGAACGTGACCTGTTTGGTGCGCAGGAAGATCCATTCAGCATTCTCACCGAACGCGAGCTGGATGTGTTACACGAGCTGGCTCAGGGGCTGTCGAATAAACAGATTGCGTCGGTACTGAATATTTCCGAACAGACGGTGAAGGTGCATATTCGTAACCTGCTGCGCAAACTCAACGTGCGTTCTCGCGTTGCTGCCACCATCCTGTTTTTGCAAACACGCGGCATGCAGTAATCAATGAGATGCCGGATGGCGACGCAACAGCGTCTTATCCGGCCTACAAAGCTCGCACAGGCCCGAAAGCAGCATGCCTTCGGGCAATCTGGACTCTTACTTCTCCTGCGGCGTTAGCTGCTCCATCGCCTGCTTAATGCTGCGTTCTATCACCGCCCGACGGGTATCATTGGCCGGTAATAATTTCAGCATCATCTCCCACGCCGCAACCGCCTCGCCGAAGCGCTGCTGTTCAAAAGCGTTAAACGCGTACATGCTGAGAACCCGCACGTTGGCATGTTCACCGCGCACCAGCTGGCGTAACAGCTCCCCTCCCCTGCGATTATCGTCAGGATCGGATGAACGGGTCAGTGCTTCCGCATAACCCAGCGCCGCATCGCTGTTTTTAGGATCCAGTCGATAGGCATTGGCATAGGCTTCAGTGGCCGTACTGGCGTTACCGAGTACCATGCCAATACGCCCAAGCATGATCCAACCTTCAACGTTTGTAGGATCGGCTTGTAAACGCGTGCGCAGTCCCAGCGCCAGACGTGTCATATCCTCTTCATTGAGCGGGTCAGCTTTCGGATCCAACGCGCGTTCCAGCAGCGCCGGAGCCTGAGCGGTGGCCTGCTGCCAGACCTGAACCTGCTTATAGCTGCCGGTTTCATAATAGCTCACCGCGCCAACGATCAGCGCCACCACGATGCCGGGCACAAACAACCCAAATCCACCGCGTTTGCCATCCGGGATAACGTCGTCAGGAAACTCTTCCAGCTTCACCCGGACGCGTCGGCGAGTACGGGCAAAAATAATCCAGCCGCCCAAACCAATCGCTACCACTGGCATCACCCACAAAAGCACAGTAAGCGGCGTCAACGGCGGATCGTAGGTGACAAAGTTGCCGTAGCGCGCCACCATATAATCGACAATTTCTTTCTGGCTTTTCCCTTCCTGCATCAGTTCGTACACTTTCTGGCGCAGGTCAGTGGCAATCATCGAGTTAGAATCGGCGATACTGTTGTTCTGACATTTAGGACAGCGCAGCTGTTCGGTAAGCTGACGGAACTGCTGCTCCTGCGCTTCATCCTTAAACTGCATCACATCGATGGTCGCCAGCGCAGATCCCGAGATAACCAGCATCAGCAGGCCCAGTAAAAATCTCATTGCGCAGCCTCCTTACTGTACTTATCCCACAACGGTTTGATCTCGCTCTCCCACACCCTGGCATTCAAATCACCGGCATGGCGATAGCGAATAATACCTTTACCGTCGATCAGGAACGTTTCCGGCGCGCCGTACACGCCAAGATCCAGACCGAGCATACCGTCGCCGTCAAACAGGCTTAATGAGTAAGGATTGCCCAGCTCTTTCAGCCAGACAATGGCTTTCTGACGATCGTCTTTATAGTTCAGACCCACCACCCGCACGCCTTGTGCAGATAGCTGGTTCAGATACTGATGTTCGGCGCGACAGGTCGGGCACCAGGTCGCCCAGACGTTCAGCAGTACCGGTTTGCCCTGGGTCAGCACATCGGCCTGATAATGCTGACCCGGATTCTCCAGCGACTCCAGGCGGAATGTCGGAACGGGTTTGCCGATCAGCGCCGATTCCAGATTCGTGGGATCGTCTCCCTGAGCGTTACGCGCCAGCTGCCACAGCAGCGCCGCCGCAATGATCAGAAAAATAATAAACGGAATTAACAGTGCGTTGCGCTTCATACAGCCTCCGACGCATTTTTTTGCACCGCTGCGCGAGGACGCGCGCGCTGACGGTAGCGTGGATCAAACAGGCAGAACAATCCGCCCAGCGCCATCAGCAATCCTCCGGCCCAAATCCAGCGAATAAACGGTTTGTAGTACAGACGCACAGCCCATGCGCCGTTATCCAGTTCTTCACCCAGCGCGGCGTACAGATCGCGCGTGAATCCGCCGTCAATTGCCGCTTCGGTCATCATCGAACTGGTGCTGTTATAGAAGCGTTTTTCCGCATGCAGCGTGGCTTCCGGTTTACCATCTCGGGTAACGCCAATAATGGCGACACCACCCCGGTAGTTAGGTCCGGTAATATCTTTCACTTCGCGGAACGTGAACTGATAGTTATGGATACTGACGCTATCACCCGCTTTCATACGCACATCGCGTTCAACGCTGTAGTTCTGGCTGAAGGCAATACCGACAATAGTAATCGCCAGCCCAACGTGGCCCGACACCATGCCCCAATAGCTTGGTGTTAACTTCGTTCCGCGGGAAACACGCAGGAACGCTTCGGACATCGCCAGCACGAATATCCAGCATGCCATCGCCAGCCCTACCACCGTCATAGCGGCAATGCGATCCTCAAACAACCACGGCAGCAGCAGCGACAGAACAAGCGTGGTGACAAACGCGATAATCAGTAACGTTTTCAGTTTACGCGGTCGGTCACGGCCCCAACGCACTAATGGCCCAATTCCCAGCAACAGCGCGAACGGCGCCATCAGCCAGGTAAACATGGTGTTGAAGAACGGTTCGCCAATCGAAATGCTGCCCAGACCCAGCTGTTTGTGCACCAGCGGCAGCAGCGTGCCCAAGAGCACCACCAGCATGGCGGCAATCAGCAGAACGTTGTTGCCCAACAGCAGAGATTCACGCGACCACAGCGCGTTGTTCACCCGTGAGCGGACCTTGTGACCGCGCACCGCAAACAGCAGCAGGGAGCCGCCAATCACCAATACCATAAAGGCCAGAATAAACATCCCGCGCGACGGATCGGAGGCGAAGGCATGCACCGATACCAGCACGCCGGAGCGCACCAGGAAAGTACCTAACAGGCAAAGCGAGAATGCGCAGATTGACAGCAGCAGCGTCCAGGCTTTAAAGCTGGCACGCTGTTCGGTTACCGACAGCGAGTGCATCAGCGCCGTTCCCACCAGCCATGGCATAAACGAGGCGTTCTCAACCGGATCCCAGAACCACCAACCGCCCCAGCCCAGCTCGTAATAGGCCCAGGCCGAACCGAGCACAATACCCAGCGTCAGGAACACCCACGCCGCCAGCGTCCACGGACGCGAAAAACGGGCGAAGGTACTGTCCAGTCGTCCGCTCATCAGCGCGGCAATCGCAAACGCAAAGGCCACGGAGAAGCCGACATACCCCATGTACAGTAACGGCGGATGGAAAATCAGTCCCGGATCCTGCAATAGCGGGTTCAGGTCGCGCCCTTCAATAGGGAAGTTGGGCAACGTACGGGCAAACGGATTGGAGGTAAACAGAATAAACAGCAGAAAGCCAACGCTTACCATCCCCATTACCGCCAGCACGCGGGCAACGATGTCCAGCGGCATACGCTGGCTGAATGCCGCAACGGCGAACGTCCAGCCGCTCATCAGCAAAACCCATAGCAGCAGAGAGCCTTCATGGGCACCCCAGGTTGCTGCCACCCGATACCAGACCGGAAGCTGGGTATTGGAGTTGCTGGCAACGTAGGTGACGGTAAAGTCATTAACCACGAAGGCGTTGACCAGAATCAGGAACGCCCCCATCACGCAGATAAACAGAACCCAGGCAAAAGGCCGCGCGGAGGCCATCATTCGCACGTCGCCGCGCGCTACGCCCCACAGCGGATAGACCGACAGTAGTAACGCCACGCCGAGCGCAAGGCACAACAGCGCATTGCCAATTTCAGGCATCATGACGTTTTATCCTTATAAACACTTTCCGGGCGACGATGGTTTTCCTGCATCGCTTTTTCGACTTCCGGCGGGGTGTAATTCTCATCATGTTTGGCAAGAACCTCTTTGGCCTGCACATGATTTCCTTCGTCCAGTTCGCCCTGAACAACGACACCCTGCCCTTCGCGGAACAGATCCGGCAGAATGCCTTCGTAGGTGACATCCACCACACCTTCGGCGTCATAGATACTGAAATTCACCTTCAACGACTGCGGATCGCGCTTTACGCTACCGGGCATCACCATTCCGCCCACGCGCAGGCGCTGACCGACTTCGGGCATCTGCTGCGTTTCGCGCTTACCGTAGAGTATCTCTCCCGGCGTATAGAACAGGTCAATATTAGAACGCAGCGCATAAAGCACCAGCGTAATGGTCAATGCCAGACCCGCCAGTACCGCACAGGCTATCCATAACCGATTTTTACGTCGAATATTCACGCCGCCTCCCGTTGCACTTGCGCCGCACGCATACGCGCTTCTCTCGCCCGCTGCTGCGCCACACCGCGTAAAATTGCGCGATGTTGTAACGCGGAATGCAGTACCAGCACCACCAGCGGGATAACGCTCATCGCTACGGCAAGCCAGACATACAAGGCGTAGCCGCCCATCGCGAAAAAATCACTCCATGATGCAAATGCAGGGGTCATTGGCGGCCTCTTTTTAAGATCAGTTCGCTCACCCACGGGCGGCGTTTTTCCATCATCAAAATCAGGTTACGCATGCGCATCAGCGCCAGCGTGACAAACAGTAACAGGTAGCCGACGATCGCCAGACGCAGCGGCGTACGCATCGCCGGATCGATGCTTTGCTGCATGCGGGTAGAACCCTGATGCAGCGTATTCCACCACTCAACCGAATAGTGGATAATCGGTAAGTTGACCACGCCAATCAGCACCAGAATACCGGCGGCACGACCTGCCAGACGGCGGTCGTCAAAGGCATGCCACAGCGCAATGGCACCCACGTAGAGAAACAGCAGCACCAGTTCAGAGGTGAGTCGGGCATCCCAGACCCACCAGGTTCCCCACATCGGTTTGCCCCATGCGGAGCCCGTCACCAGCGCAATAAAGGTAAACACTGCACCAATCGGCGCCATCGCAGCCAGCGCCAGATTGGCCATTTTCATCTGCCAGACCAGGCCGATAAACGCGGCAACGGCCATCGAGGCATAAATGCCCATCGACCAGATTGCCGCCGGAACGTGCAGATAAATAATGCGATAGCTCTGCCCCTGCTGATAGTCCGCAGGCGCAAAACCAAAGCCCCAGCCCCATCCCGTTATCAGTACCACCGCGCTGGCAATCGCCAGCCACGGGATAAACCAGCCACAGATCTGATAGAGCCGAGGGGGCATCGCCAATTGATGAAGTGTTTTCCACATAGTTCAGTCACCAGACTCCATAAATTAAAATCCGTTGTGCCAGAGCACCTTGCCCGGCCTACACATCTAATTCTCGTTACTGCACGCTTATCCGTAACGCCGCGGCTGTGGCAAACGGGCTTAACGTGGCGCTGCCGACCAGCAACGCGCCCAGAATTGCCATGTACCCTTCAACCGGTAAGTGCATAGAAGCCGCATCCATCGCGGCGGTTGCAAAAATCAGTAAGGGTATGGTGAGCGGGAGCACCAGCACGCTTAACAACACGCCGCCGCGCTTTAAGCCCACCGTCAGCCCCACACCCGGCGCACCGAGGAAGCCCAGCGTCGGCGTTCCGAGTAACAACGTCAGCGCCATAATTTTCCAGCCGTACATATCCATGCCCAGCAGCAGCGCCACTAGCGGCGAGAGAATCAACAGCGGCAGGCCGGTCACGACCCAGTGCGCCATCACTTTCGCCAGCACCACGGCCGGTAGCGGTAACGGCAGCAGCATCAGTTGCTCAAGGCTGCCGTCCTGCAGATCATCACGAAACAGGCGTTCCAGCGCCAGCAATGACGCCAGCAGCGCCGCAACCCAAATGATGCCCGGCGCAATGCGCGCCAGTAGCTGCGGCTCCGGCCCAATGCTTAGGGGGAACAGCGTAATAACAATCAGGAAGAACCATAAAGGATTGGCGATTTCCGCACTATGACGAAACGCAACTCGCAGTTCTAAACGGAAGATTCGCCACATCATTGCGTTGCCCTCTCGCTGGTCAGCGCAATACGTCGCACTTTATCGGTTTCGACATTGAGCGGTTGGTGGGTGGTGAGAATAACAATACCGCCCTGCTCCGTATGCTGCGCCATACGCTGAGTCAGTCGCTCAACGCCGTTCACATCAATGGCGGTAAAGGGTTCATCGAGGATCCACAGCCGGGCGCGGGTCAGCCACAAACGGGCCAGCGCCACGCGCCGCTGTTGTCCGGCGGAGAGCTGGTTCACCGGAATATCTTCATATCCGGCAAGTCCCGCCTGTGCCAGCGCAGCCAGACACTGTGCAATGTCGCCGTCATGATGGAAGAAACGCAGGTTCTCCAACGCCGAAAGCCGGGTTTTTATCCCCGGCTGATGTCCGATCCACAGCAGTTGCTGATGGTAGCTGTCCCGCACGTGATGCAGCGGCTGCTCTTGCCAGCAAACCTCCCCTGCATCGGGACGCGCCAGCCCGGTAAGCAACCGCAGCAGAGTAGTTTTCCCTGCGCCGTTGCTGCCGGTAATTTGTACCCATTCCCCTGCGTTGACGCGAAATGACAGATTGCTGAACAGTATTCTGTCATCTCGCTCGCAAAGTAATTCTCTGGCTTCAAGCATACCTGGTTATCTACATCCTGTTAAAAGCCCGGTTTGACTTCGCGCATATCAGGCAGTTTGTGCGCTATCCCTTTATGACAGTCAATACAGGTTTGCCCGTCTTTCACGGCCTGGTCGTGCATTTTGGCCGCAACGCCTTTCTGGGCGGTTAAATCCATAAACTCGAAGTTGTGACAGTTTCGGCACTCTTGCGAATTATTATCTTTCATACGCCGCCACTCATTTTGCGCCATCGTCAGACGATGGTCTTCAAATTTCTGCGGTGTATCTATCAGCCCCAGTGCTTTCGCGTACAGCTCTTTACTGGCCTTGATCTTACGGATCATTTTCGGGCCCCACTCATGGGGGACGTGGCAATCAGGGCAAGTCGCTCGCACACCACTGCGGTTGTTGTAGTGTACGGTTTCCATGTATTCCTGGTATACCGTATTGCGCATTTCGTGACAGCTAATGCAGAACTCTTCTGTATTGGCCTTTTCCATACCGGTATTAAAGCCGCCCCAGAAAATAATGCCGCCCACAAAGCCGATTAACAACAGCGTGCCGAGCGCCAGACGGCTGGGGCGACGCCACCATTGCCAGACGCGCTTAATCCAGCCTGGTTTACGGTTAGAATTTTCCATAATGACCTCTTATTTCCCGTAACCTTTCGAGGGGGTGAAGGTATTTTCAACAATCGGCGCGGCGTCAGCCTGCGGAACGTGACATTGCAGGCAGAAATAACGACGCGGCGCAACTTCAGCCAATACCTTGCCGTCGCTGTCCATAAAGTGCGTCGGACTGATGCGCGGCGCACCGGTAGTGCGATAGCTTTCCACACCGTGGCATTGCAGGCAGCGGTTAGTGTTAGTCGTCACCTGATACCCTTCAACGCTATGCGGAACCATCGGCGGCTGATTCACATAGTTCAGCGGCATGCGCTCTTGCTCTTTCGGCATGCGAATCGCCCCTTCCTGTGTTCCTGAGACTTCCGGTGACTGGCTCAGATCCACTCCATTTGCAGCCCAAACGGCCCCACTGACGACCAGGGCAAGCAGGGCCGTCCATTGACACAGCGTCTTAATCAGGTCATGGCTTTTCATGATTTCGCTCCCGAACTCCATCGTGTTGTTATTGTAAAAACATCCTCAGAACAGACATCCACGCAGCGACCGCAGGCCATGCAATCGCGGCTGGTTACCTGCACCGGACTTTGCTCATCCAGCACCGGCGCACGTAGCACATGCGGTTCCGGGCAAACATGAAAACAATCCATACAGCGGTTACATCTGTTACGTTCTTTTGCCGAAACGGTTAATGCCCCTTTGCTTCCCACCACGCTATACAGCGCACCCAGTGGGCAAAGATGCCCGCACCAGCCATGCTCAACGACCAGTAAATCAAATAAAAACAGCGCGAGGATCAGCAGCGCTCCGCTACCGAATCCCATTACCAGGCTCCGTCCAAGCAGAGAGACTGGATTTATCCACTCCCACAAAAGCGTACCGGTCAGGGCGGAACCGACCAGGATAACCACCAGCAGGACGTACCGTATATGGCGCGGCAGGGTTGCGGACTGATTCAGGTCAAACCTTCTGCGCAACCAACTGGCTAAATCGGTAACCGGGTTCATGGGACAAACCCAACTGCAAAACAGTCGCTTACCGGCCAGGGCATACAGCACCGTGATGATAGCTGCTCCCGTTAACGCCACCGTCGCCGGCAGATGCCCGCTGGCCAGGCTTTGCAGAGTAATCAGCGGATCGGTGAACGGGATAGCGTCCAGCAACAGGCTGCTACTGTAGTTGCCATGCAGGATCCACACGCCAAGCCACGGGCCGCTGAGGAACATCGCCAGTATCAGAAATTGACTCAAACGACGCAGCAGCAGCCAGCGATGACTCTTCCACCATCCTTTTTTTGCCTGCGCTTCACGCCCGGCATCACGTTTACGATTTGCCATTGTTCCCCTCCAGCCAACCGAAGCGGTAATGGTGTCCTAACTCCCCTTTCGCCAGCGACAGCGGCAGCACTTTTATTGCTGGCTGTTCCAGTACGCAGACTTTTTCGCATTTCCCACAGCCGGTACAGGCATCGCTGTGCACGGTCGGAATAAACCGCGCATGCTTGCCGGTACGCATATTGCGGTCCAGCTCCAGGGTGATCGCCTCATCAATTTTCGGGCACTCGCGATAGCAAACGTCGCAGCGTAGTCCCTGATAGTTGAGGCAGTTTTCGTGATCCAGCAGTACCGCCAGCCCCATACGCGAATCGTCAATGGATTCAATTTCCCTGTCCAACGCGCCGCTCGGGCAGACTTTGGCACACGGAATGTCCTCACACATTTCGCAGGGAATATCACGGGCGACAAAATATGGCGTACCGGCCGCCAGCCCGGAGGCCAGCGTTGCCAGCTTCAGCGTGTCATAGGGACATGCCTGAACGCACTGACCGCAACGTACGCAGGCGCTGGCGAATGCCTCCTCGCTCAGTGCACCTGGCGGGCGCAACCGCACGCCGGTTGCGCGTGCGGTTTGTTGTTGCAACCCCAGCGCCACGCCAACGACGGCCAGCCCGCCCGCTGCGCGAACCATATCGCGCAGAAAGCGGCGGCGGCCATTTTGGGGTTTTGCTGACCGGGACATAACGCGTTACACCTTCGCCAGTTTCACGGCGCACTTCTTGAAATCCGTCTCTTTGGAGAGCGGATCCGTCGCATCCAGCGTCAGGTTATTCACCAGCTGTGCGGCATCGAAGAACGGCATGTACACCAGCCCCTGCGGCGGACGGTTACGACCGCGTGTTTCAACAATCGAAATCACTTCGCCACGACGGGAAATCACTTTGACCTTATCGCCACGGCGCAGATCGCGTGCTTTTGCATCCAGCGGGTGGATAAACAGCACTGCTTCCGGGAAAGCACGGTGCAGTTCAGGCACACGACGCGTCATACTGCCGGTATGCCAGTGTTCCAGCACACGTCCGGTAGACAGCCACAGGTCATATTCTTTATCCGGCGCTTCAGCAGCAGGCTCAAATGGCAGCGCGAAGATAACCGCTTTACCGTCCGGTTTACCGTAGAACTTGTAGCTTTCACCTGCTTTCACGTAAGGGTCGTTGCCTTCGCTGTAGCGCCACTGGGTCTCTTTACCCTCAACGACCGGCCAGCGTAAACCGCGCGCTTTGTGGTAATCGTCAAATGGCGCAAGATCGTGCCCATGACCGCGGCCAAACCAGGCGTACTCTTCGAACAACCCTTTTTGCAGATAGAAGCCCAGCTCGCGGGATTCATCGTTCAGTTGATCTTCAGCCAGTTCAGTCACTGGGAATTTCGTTACTGCTGGCGTAGCAAACAGCACGTCATACAGCGTTTTACCGCGCAGTTCCGGTTTTTGTGCCAGCAGCTCTTCCGGCCATACTTCTTCTGTTTTGAAGCGACGAGAGAATTGCACCAGTTGCCACAGATCCGATTTCGATTCGCCCGGCGCTTTAATTTGCTGACGCCAGAACTGTGTACGGCGTTCCGCATTACCGTAGGCGCCTTCTTTCTCTACCCACATCGCGGTCGGCAGGATCAGGTCAGCCGACAGGGCGCTGATCGTCGGGTACGGATCGGAGACGATGATGAAGTTACGCGGATCGCGCCAGCCCGGCATACGCTCTTCGTTGATGTTCGGACCGGCCTGCATGTTGTTAGTACACATCGCCCAGTAGACATTGAGCTTGCCATCTTTCAGCGCGCGGTCTTGCGCCACGGCGTGCAGACCAACTTTTGCCGGAATGGTCCCTGACGGAATATTCCAGTGCTTCTCACAGATATCGCGGTGTTTTTCGTTCGTTACCACCATGTCCGCAGGCAGACGGTGGGAGAACGTACCGACTTCACGCGCGGTGCCGCACGCTGAAGGCTGGCCGGTCAGAGAGAACGGGCCGCAGCCTGGCTGGGAGATTTTGCCAGTCAGCAAGTGCAGGTTATAGACCAGGTTGTTGGCCCACACGCCGCGGGTGTGCTGGTTAAAGCCCATCGTCCAGTAGGAGATGACTTTTTTCTTCGGATCGGCATACAGCTGCGCCAGCTGTTCCAGCTGATCTTTCGGTACGCCGGTCATTTCGGCGGTTTTATCCAGCGTGTACTCAGCAACGAAGGCTTTGTAATCCTCAAAGCTCATCGGTTCAGAAGCATCGGATCCCGGGTTTTTCGCCGCTTTTTCCAGCGGATGGGTTGGACGCAGACCGTAGCCGATGTCCGTCACGCCTTTACGCAGGTTAACGTGCTTGCTAAAGAAATCCTGGTTAATCGCATTGTTTTGAATAATGTAGTTCGCGATGTAGTTGAGGATCACCAGATCGGTTTGCGGCGTGAAGACCATACCGTTATCCGCCAGCTCAAAACTGCGGTGCTGGAAGGTGGAAAGAACCGCGACGTTAACATTAGGATCGGACAGACGACGGTTGGTGATGCGCGACCACAGGATCGGGTGCATCTCTGCCATATTCGCGCCCCACAGGACGAAGGCATCCGCATGTTCGATATCGTCATAGCAGCCCATCGGTTCATCCATACCGAAGGTACGCATAAAACCGACTACTGCTGACGCCATGCAGTGACGTGCGTTCGGGTCGATGTTATTGGAACGGAAACCCGCTTTAAACAATTTGGCAGCGGCATAACCTTCCCAAATCGTCCACTGGCCAGAGCCGAACATACCGATAGACTCAGGGCCTTTCTCTTTCATCGACGTTTTGAATTTCTCTTCCATCACGTCAAAGGCCTGGTCCCAGCTAATCGGGGTGAACTCGCCTTCTTTGTGATACTTGCCGTCTTTCATGCGCAGCATCGGCTGCGTTAAACGGTCTTTTCCGTACATGATTTTCGGCAGGAAGTAACCTTTGATGCAGTTAAGCCCACGGTTAACCGGCGCATCCGGATCGCCTTGGCATGCCACAACACGCCCTTGCTGCGTTCCGACCAATACGCCACAGCCCGTCCCGCAAAAACGGCACGGGGCTTTGTCCCATTTGATGGCTTCTTGCTGACCGACTACCGCGCGGGCAACGCCCGGCACGCTTAACCCGGCAGCCGCCGCAGCGGCCGCAACGGCGTTAGCTTTCATAAAGCTACGACGACTGAGTTTCATGGTGTTTCCTCACCTTGCTCATCCTGCTGGTGATAAACCAGCGACACCGCCAGTACGCCCGCAACGTTGCGTACTGACTCAATTGTTTTCATTAGCGTTTCACTTTGCTCAGCTTCCACCACCACAATCAACTGACCACTTTCCACATCGCTGAGTGCAACTTCGCAACCGGGAAAAGAACGCAACTGCGTGGCGATATCGTTGATATGCTGGCTTTTGGCCTGAACGACCAGGCTGCAGACCTGCCAGTTATTGTCCATGGTTGTACTCCGCATTAATGGCTGATACCGGGCAGATAGCGACACAGGCGCCACATCCGTCACAGTCCTGATTGTCGAGCTGCGGCTGATAAATGCCGGACAGCGTGGGGCGAAAGGTTATTGCCATGGGCTCACAGCTATCCTGACAGCGGTGACATTCAACGGACTGACGTGCGAGACAGTTTTCCCCAATCGTAAAATTCAGATCCCATGCCCTGGTGTGGCGCGGAAGAAAAAGTGATTCGGGACAGGCTTCTGCGCAGGCATAGCAAAAGCTGCACTCGCCGTGTTTGAAATTTACGCTCGGGTAACCACCCTGGCCTCGCTGCAGGATGTCGGTTTCGCACGCCTGGATGCAGGCGTCACAACGGAGGCAATGGGCCAGAAAGTGAGAGTCTTCCTTGCTCCACGGCGGACGGATCCCTGCGCTGGCGTTTCGCCAACTGCCTGTCAACATACCTCGACGGGATAAATCAACCATGACATTGTCCTTCCATAATGACGCCCTCCCTCGGCGGGTTGAACGACATAAAAAACTGCACTATTTATGAGTAGTTATTTTTAGCCGTAAGATATTTCAGGATGTGTTAGAGGTGCATACCCCAATTGGGGTAAATGCTGTTGCCGGATCAAAGGAGTGTTGAGTTGGCGGGAAAAAATGCGCTTTTGCTCACATTTCAATGAGTTATATAACTATGTATATAACGAATTATTCAAAAAGATAAAGATCTTAATATTAGGATAATTCCTAGTATATATCGCTACCATAGCAACAAAACTCTTCCTAATACACTTTAAATATAAGTAAATCCAGATTAATAGATTATCCAAATATGTTAACCTGCTACAGACTCGTTCATAAGACAGAAGAAAGGAAACACTGTGAACAATAAGATGAAGACAATTGTCCCTGCCGTACTTTTCGCCGCCTTTGCCAGCACCTCTGCATGGGCTGCCAGTAACGAAACCGCCGCTCAGCCGCTGGAAAAAGTCGCCCCTTATCCCAATGCGGAAAAGGGTATGAAGCGCCAGGTTATCCAGCTTACCCCTGAGAAAGATGAATCTACTCTGAAAGTAGAACTGCTGATCGGACAAACGCTGGAGGTTGACTGTAACCAACACCGCCTGGGCGGAGAACTGGACAGCAAAACGCTGGAAGGTTGGGGATATGACTACTATGTCTTTGACAAAGTTACGTCTCCGGTTTCAACCATGATGGCCTGCCCGGACGGTAAGAAAGAGAAGAAATTCATTACTGCGCATCTGGGTGATGACGGCATGCTGCGTTACAACAGCAAGCTGCCGATTGTGGTCTACACCCCGGAAAACGTGGACGTTAAATACCGTATCTGGAAAGCGGAAGACAAAATTCAGGACGCAGTCACGCGCTAAGTGAGAATGTGCCGGATGGCGGCGTACCGCCTTATCCGGCCTACAGACGCATAAACAATGCCGGATAAGCACAGCGCCATCCGGCATTTTATTTTACAGCGCGATATCCGCGACGGCTTTCTGTTCAGGCTGCGGTTGTGCCTGAGGTTTCAGCTGTGGTTTCGGCGCTTCATCAGCAACCTGCGGCTTGTCATATTTCAGACCCAGAACCTCACTGGTGTACTGCAGCTCTTGTTCCGTAGCCTCAACGTTACCGTTCAGCTTAGTGCCATAAGACGGAATAATGGTTTTCAGCTTCGCCTGCCACTCGGGGCTGGCTACTTTATCTTTAAACACTTTTTCCATCAGATGCAGCATGATCGGTGCCGCGGTTGATGCGCCCGGAGAAGCTCCCAGCAGCGCAGCAATCGTGCCTTCTTTATCGCTGACGACCTCAGTACCCAGACGCAACACGCCGCCCTTCTCCGCATCGCTTTTGATGATCTGCACACGCTGGCCCGCCTGCCATAAACGCCAGTCTTCTTTTTTCGCCTGTGGATAGTACTCTTGCAGCGCAGCAAAACGGTCGTCGTCGCTGAGCATCACCTGGCTCACCAGATATTTCACCAGATCGAAGTTATCCAGACCCACGTTGACCATCGGCATAAAGTTTGAGGTGGTGGTCGAGCTGAGCAGATCCCACAATGAACCATTCTTCAGGAACTTGGTGGAGAATGTCGCGAATGGCCCAAACAGCACAACGCGCTTGCCATCAAGGATACGGGTGTCGATATGCGGTACAGACATCGGCGGCGCGCCAACGGAGGCCTGACCGTACACTTTCGCCAGGTGGCGATTGACCACATCCGGGTTTTCCGCAACCAGGAACTGCCCGCCCACCGGGAATCCGGCATAGCCTTTCGCTTCCGGAATGTCGGTTTCCTGCAACAGCTTCAGCGCAGCGCCACCGGCACCGATAAAGACAAACTTCGCCTTGATATCGTGTTCCGCTTCGTTATTTTTCAGATCGGCGACTGTGACAGTCCAGCTATTATCGGCATTACGCTTAAAGCCACGCACTTCGGTGCTCAACTGCAGCGCAAAGTTGGGCTTTTTCTGCAATGAGGTAATCAGTTGGCGGGTGATTTCGCCGTAATTCACGTCAGTACCAATCTCGGTACGCGTTGCCGCGACTTTCTGCTGCAGATCGCGACCTTCCATGACCAGCGGCGCCCACTCTTTGATCTGCGCGTGGTCTTCTGAATAGCGCATACCACGGAACAGCGTGCTCTGCTGCAGTGCGGTGTAACGGGCACGAAGGAAGTTCACGTTCTCGTCACCCCAGACAAAACTCATGTGCGGAACGGTGGTGATAAACGAGCGTGGTTCATGCATTACGCCATTATTGACCTGATAGGCCCAAAACTGGCGGGAAATCTGGAAGGCTTCGTTAATTTCGACTGCCTTTTCAATGCTGATGCTACCGTCGGCCTTTTTAGGCGTGTAGTTCAGCTCCATCAGTGCGGAGTGGCCGGTTCCGGCGTTATTCCAGCCGTTTGAGCTTTCCTGTGCTACACCATCCAGTCGCTCAACCATGGTCATTGACCATTGCGGCTCCAGCTCCTGTAAATAGGTTCCCAGCGTGGCGCTCATGATGCCGCCGCCAATCAACAGTACATCCGTTTCCTGCTCTTCCGCCGCTTTCGCTTTTGCCGCCATCGAGACAACATTCAGCCCAACGGCCATGGTGAAGAGCATGGCAGTCACTTTTTTCATAATGTTAATGCCTTACTTTTAGTATCGCTTTTTGCTTTTAATGCAGGTGAAAATCGAGCGGCACCAACGGTAACACTTAAGTAAAAATAATTAAATATTGTTTATAAATTATATTTTATTTTTAAAAATGTTATTAATACGTTGATAGTTTATACGGTTATTGACAATCATTTCTGGAAACCAGTCCGTCAGACGGGTACTATGCTGCGCTTTGCTATTCACTGCACGGATGCCTGTCGGTCTGCTGTATCAGGCCATTTTTGACCTGAGTGTAACTATGTCTGCAACTCAACATTCCTCTGCCACAGTCTCGGAACACACGACCCGCGCCGTGCTCCGCCAACCCCGTCTGCTGGTGCGCGAAACGCTGGCCGGTGTGGTAACCGCCCTGGCGCTGATCCCGGAAGTAATCTCGTTTTCCGTGATCGCAGGCGTTGATCCTAAAGTCAGTTTGATCGCCTCTGTCGTACTGTGCCTGGCGATGTCTTTTTTAGGCGGTCGTCCCGCAATGGTTACCGCCGCTGCAGGATCTGTCGCGCTGGTGATTGGTCCGATGGTGCATCAACACGGCGTGCAATACATCCTGCCTGCAGTGGTGCTGGCCGGGATGATTCAGATCCTGTTTGGTGTATTGGGAATGGCACGTCTGATGCGATTCATCCCTACGGCCGTGATGACTGGCTTTGTTAACGCGCTGGGTATATTGATTTTCTTTGCCCAGGTCCCGCATTTCTGGGGCAAAAGCCCGCTCATCTGGGGGCTGTTTGTCCTGACGCTGCTGATTGTGCTGTGGGTTCCGCGGTTTATTAAAGCAATTCCCGCACCGCTTATCGCCATCGTGCTGCTAACCGTGTTCACTGTCACCAGCGGGCAACTGTTACCGACCGTCGGTGATGAAGGTTCAATGAGCGGCGGCCTGCCGGGTTTCACCCAGTTGTTGGTTCCGCTCAACCTGCAAACGCTGGCGATTATCTGGCCCTGCGCGCTGAGTATTGCTTTTGTTGGTTTGATGGAGTCGCTGTTAACCGCCCGTCTGGTGGATGACCTGACGGTGACGCCGTCGAATAAAAATCGCGAGAGTGCCGGGCTGGGGATAGCCAATATTCTGGCCGGATTTTATGGCGGCATCGCCGGGTGCGCGATGATTGGTCAAACCATCGTTAACGTCGAGATGGGCAAAGGACGCAGCCGCGTCTCGACGGTTGCCGCCGGACTGGTATTACTCCTGTTAGTCACAGGGTTAAGCGAAGTGATGGCAGAAATACCCATGTCGGTGCTGGCAGGAATTATGGTGATTGTGGCGGTAAAAACCTTCAGTTGGCACAGCATCCAGCCCGCCACGCTGACGAAACTGCCCGTCACTGAAACGCTGGTGATGCTGGTGACCGTCGCTGCCACGGTTTCTACCGGCAACCTGGCGATTGGCGTGGTTGCCGGGGTGATGACGATGCTTATTCTACCGCGTATCGTCAGACGCAAACGGGCGACTACATCAGAAACAGCGTTGCCAGACCGAGAAAAATAAAGAAACCACCAGTATCAGTGATAGCGGTTATCATGACGCTCGAGCCGACCGCCGGGTCGCGCCCGAGCTTCACCATCGTCATCGGAATGATAACCCCCATCAACGCCGCCATCAGCAGATTGAGCATCATCGCCAGAGTCATCACACCACCGAGCGCCATATCATCGTACAGCCACCAGGTAATGCCCCCCATAATCCCGCCCCACACGAGGCCGTTGATTAGCGCCACGCCCATCTCGCGCAGGATGAGAAACGTCAGGTTCCCCGGCTGAATATTTTGCAGCGCCAGCGCGCGGACGATCATAGTGATAGTTTGATTCCCGGTATTGCCGCCGATACCCGCCACAATCGGCATCAACGAGGCCAGCGCCACCAGTTGCGAAATCGTATGTTCAAAACCGTCGATCACCCGCGAGGCGATAAAGGCGGTACAGAGGTTAACGGCCAACCACGCCCAGCGGGTTTTTACCGCTTTGGTAACAGGCGAAAACACGTCCTCTTCGGCGCTTAAGCCCCCCATTCGACGCAGATCGGTGTCGGTTTCTTCATAGACAACGTCGACAATCTCATCGATGGTTAAACGGCCCATCAGTTTACCGGAAGGGTCAACCACCGCGGCGCTGACCAGGTTGTCGCGTTCGAAGGTACGCGCAGCGTTTTCGGCGATATCTTCAGGAGAAAAGGTGAGCGGGTCATCTTCCATCACCTCGCTGACTTTTCGCTGCACATCATTGAGTAAAATGCAGGTTAGCGTCAGTTCGCCAACCAGCACTTTATTGCGATCGGTCACGAAAAGTTTATCGGTGTTCTCCGGCATTTTCCCCAGCCGCCGCAGATAGCGTTGCACCACTTCCAGCGTCACGTCCGGACGCACAGTGATGACCTCGAACTCCATGATCGCGCCGACGCTATTTTTCTCGTAGTGCAGCACCTGGCGGACGCGCGTTCTCTCCTCTGCCGGTAACGTCGCCAGCAGACGACCGGTAAGGTTACGAGGCAAATGCTGCACCAGGTAAATCTGTTCATCGATATCGAGATATTGCAGCGCATCCAGCAGCTCGCGGTCGCTCATCTCATCGATCAGGTCGTCCCAGACGTTTTCAGACGCCTCAAGCAAGACGTTACCGCGCTTTTCATTTTCGACCAGTCGCCACAGAGCGTGGCGCTCTTCAGAGGGCAAAGCTTCGAGGGTATCGGCGAGGTCAGGCGGTGGCAGGTGGGCCACCAGCGCCCCTACCTCAGCAATATCGTCGGCTAACGTACCGACGTCATATTGCTCAGCCAGGGTAAGCTTGCCCAACAGCGTTGAAATAATGGCTTTATCAGTGGTCAGCAGCCAGATGAGGCGCGCACGCTCTTCATCACGCAGTCTGGCGCTGTTTTTGTTTATTACAGACATTAATCATAAATCCATGATATGAAATATCATTAATCATGATGCCGATTTATGTAAATAACAATAAACAGTGCCGCCGGGTGGCTAAAAAACCGGCGGCACGAAGGATCAGGCTGTGCGAGCCACCGCGTCGCGCGAGGCTGCGTCACGTTCATCGCCCAACAGTTCACTCAACTGTCCGTTGCGCATTTCCAGCAGACGGTCGGCGTGAATAAAATAATGATCGTCGTGGCTGATAGCGAAAATGGTTTTCCCCATTTCCTGCATCAAAGGCAATAACACCTGATAGAACTCCCGGCGGAAATGGGGATCCTGATCGGCAGCCCACTCATCCAGCAGAATGATGTCGCGCTCCTCCGCCAGGGCCAGCAGCAGCGCCACGCGTTTCTTCTGCCCTTTCGACAGCTTCAGATTGAGGATACGACCATCGCTCAGCTCCAGCTTATGACCCATCTTCAGATGTTCCACCCACTTCGCGACCAGTTGCGGATTAGCCTCTTTACCTTCCGGCCCCAGCAGTTTGTCGAACAGCCAGACGTCGGTAAACACGGCGGAGAATAGCTTGCGGTAGTCTTCCGGTTTTTCAACGGCAACGGCCTTACCATCAAGCAATATTTCGCCTGACTGCGGCTGGTATAGACCGGTCAGTAACATCGCCAGCGTAGATTTTCCGCTACCGTTACCGCCAATCAGAAAGATCAGTTCACCGCGATGAATCGTCAGATTCACCGGCCCTACGGAAAACGCATTATCCTGATAGTGGAAAACCACGTTGCGCAGCTCCAGCGTTTGCCAGTTGGGAAACGCGGTTGGGCGTGGGAATTCGGCCTTAAAAGGTGCCAGTGCGAATTTATTCAGCTTGTTGAACGCCACCTGCGCGGTAAGCAGCGTCGGCAGCGCGCCAACGGCAGAGAGCAACGGTGTTCGCAGGAATAACAGCGTCAGAGAATAGGTCGCTGCCACGGCGGTATCAGCCCATCCCAGACTGTTAGCCATCCAGAACACCAGGCCAATGGCACCCAGCATCATAATGTTCGACCAGTTAACCGCGCTCAGGTGGAAGGTATCGGCACGGATAATATGGTGGCGATACTCTTTGGCATCCGGGACGTACATCTGATTAAAGATATGCTCGGCGCGCTCGCGGTTAAGCGTCAGCTCTTTGCGCCCTTCCAGCACCGTCTGATAATCGTTGTACAACTTGTCTTCAGTTTCGCGCAAGGTGGCCATGTGTTTATACACCCGCGCCACCAGCACAAATCCGCCCCAGATGGTGATTGCCATCCAGACTGCCGTTACCAGTAGCATTTTGGTCGACAGCATCGCCAGATACGCCGCCGATCCTATGGTCAGGATAATCCCCTGCACCAGCTCAGGCAGACGAACAAAGGCGATGGTGATGTTGCGGATATCACTGGTTAAACCGGCCAGCAACGAGGCGCTGCCAAGCTGTTCAATACGCTCGACGTGAGTATCCAGAATTCGTTTGATAAATTCGCTACGCAGGCGGTAGACAAAGTGGTGACCCAGCGTGGTCAACGCCAGCTGAGAACCGAGGGTGACAACCATCAACAACAGCAGCAGGCCAAGAAACTCCGGTAGCACCATCAGCGTGGTGTCGACCGTTTCGATCAAGCGCTGGTTGATAAACGCAATCAGCCCAATCCCCAACGCGGCGCTGGCGAGGCTGAGCGCCATCACGCTGATAAATGGCCAGCGATACTGCCGCCAGACAAGAAGTAAAAGTTCCATGCACACAACCCGGACAAGTAATAACAGCCCGCAGTTTAAACATCTCTTCGCTGACAGCAATAATAATTCTTATTTTTATTCTTTTTTACCAGCCTGGCGAAAAGTCAGATTGTAACGACAGTCTCCGGTCAACGGATGATACCCCGTCTTAAGCGGCTGGATCCCATGATAAAACAGCCGCGAATTACCGCCCCATACCACGACATCGCCGTGTTCCAGCAGTAAACGCTTTAAAGGGTCATTACGGCGCAAGCCGCCAAATTGAAAGATGGCCGGTAGCCCCAGCGACACAGAGACAATCGGCGCCCGCAGGTCGGGCTCGTCTTTATCCTGATGTAAGGACAGTTTTGCCCCTGGCGTGTAGCGGTTAATCAGGCAGGCATCGGGTTGAAAATCAGCATAGCCCGCCGCCGTCGCCGCCTGTTGGCACAGATCAGCGAACGCATCCGGCAGCGGCGGCCAGTGCGTGCCGGTGAGTGGATCAAACGGAGAATAAAGATAGCCATGCTGATCCGTCGTCCAGCCCAGATGACCGCAGTTGGTCATCGCCACCGACATTGTATAGCCGCCGGGCGTCACCATCTGGCGAAACGGCGACTGTCTGGCGACAGCCGCTATCGCCTGAAGTAAAGTGGGCGCAGAGTCAAAAGCGAAACGTCGGAGAATAACCGCACCTGACGCCAGCGGCTCCTGCCAGGGTTTCGCATCCGCAAAGAGATCGAGCATTATGTTTCCTCGCCAGTAGCTTCCCGTTGCAGTAACTGCGCTTTGCGCGCAATACCCCATCGGTAGCCCGAAAGTGCGCCATCGCCACGGATCACCCGGTGACACGGGATAACAATCGCCAGTTTGTTGGCCCCACAGGCACTGGCCACCGCGCGCACCGCCTTCGGTTTGCCGATGGCGCTGGCCAGCTGTTGGTAGCTCACTGTTTCACCGCACGGAATTGTGCGCAGCGCCTGCCACACCTGCTGCTGAAAGACTGTTCCCCGAATATCCAGGGGTAGCGATAGCGACGCGTCACGCGAGTTGATCGCAACGATCACTTCGCGCACGCGCTGCTGAAAATTGGCATCTGCAGGAACATCCTGCGCGGCGGGAAACAGCGCATGAAGATCCGCAACCAACGTAGCGTCATCATCGCCAAGCAAGATCGCGCAGATACCCCGCTCGCTTTCCGCCACCAGACAGCGACCCAGAGCGCAATCTGCGAGGGTATAGCGTACAGAAACGTTGTCGCCACCTTTACGAAATTGCTTTGCCGTCATGCCTAATGCTTGATCGGCTTTGCGATAGTAGCTGCTGCTGTCGGGGAATCCGGCATTGAGAATCGCCTGTGTAACCGGAACACCTTTCGCCAGGGCATCACGCAGACGGCGAGCACGCCATGATTGTTGCCACACTTTCGGGGTCATGCCCGTCGTGGCTTTAAACAGACGATGCAAGTGATACGGGCTCATCGCCACCTGCTGTGCCAGCTCGTCCAGCGTAAGAGGTGACTCTTGCTCCAACAACTGACAAGCGCGGGCTATTTTCTCCAGCCGATGCTGTTGCGCGCTGTCTTTATCCGGCTGGCAGCGCTTACAGGGGCGAAACCCGGCAGCCTGCGCCTGCTGAGCATCGGCGAAAAAACGGACATTTTTGCGCAGCGCATGTTTTGCCCGACAGGACGGACGGCAGAAAATACCGGTGGTCTGGACGGCAAAAACAAACTGACCGTCGGCGTCAACGTCGCGATCCACAACGGACTGCCAACGGTCATCGTCAGTGATGCGTAAACGATTTTTCATTTCGGACTCCTTTGTTAAGCATAGCGCTTAGCCTCAGTGTGTCCCCATCGTC
The DNA here is from genome assembly GCF_043945515.1 of Citrobacter freundii complex sp. 2024EL-00216. Classification (NCBI taxonomy): domain Bacteria; kingdom Pseudomonadati; phylum Pseudomonadota; class Gammaproteobacteria; order Enterobacterales; family Enterobacteriaceae; genus Citrobacter; species Citrobacter freundii complex sp. 2024EL-00216. The sequence goes on from NZ_JBIMRA010000002.1 coordinate 68,716, forward strand.
GGGCATAAAAACCCGCAATCTTGCTTTTTAATTTTTTTCGCTGACCAGAAAGCTATTAAACTGCGGCGACATCCAGGTTTTAAACCCCTCACCCTCTTTCACAATCATATAGACCGCCAGCCCTTCACGACGCACGACTTCTTTGGCCTTTTCCGGGCCAAGCACCATCAATCCTGTATCCCAGCCATCGGCTTCCAGAGCCGTTGGCGAAATCACCGTTACGGACACCAGATTATGTTCGATCGGGCGACCGGTTTGTGGATCGATAACATGGGAAAGGCGCTTACCGTCCAGCTCATAATAGTTCCGGTAGCTGCCGGAGGTGCTAATGCCGTGCCCGTTAATGTCGACAATCGCCTGCACCGCGTTTTCACGATCGGTGGGTTTCTGGATTGCCACTCGCCACGGATGCCCTTCAGCATTCATTCCCCTGCTGTTCAGCGCACCACCAACGGAAACCAGATAACGGGAGATCCCCTCTTGCTCCATCAATCGAGCCAGATGATCGGCGGCGTACCCTTCACCAACGGTCGAGAGATCAACATACAGATCCGGCAAGTCTTTTTGCAGGTAGTTCTGATGCGCTTCATTCACAACTTTCAGATGAGAAAGCCCGGTTTGCGCTTTTGCAGCGTCAATTTGCGCTTGGGTGGGAATATGCAACGGCTGCTGATCCGGGCCAAAGCCCCACAGGTTGACTAACGGCCCCACGGTGATATCCATGGCCCCATCGGTTATTGCACCAATGCGTAGCGCCGAAGTCACGATATCCGCCATGGCGTCGTTAACCGGCCACGGCGACAGGCTTTTCGACAGGTTAAAGCGCATTAACGCAGAATCGTTTTTATAGGTGGAGAGCAGTTGATCATCGGCATCAAGCTGAGTCTGGATCTTGGCCTGCAGTTCCCTGGCGCGTTTGTCATCTACGCCTACCACACTGACCCGCCAGAAAGTACCCATCGTTTTACCTTTCAGAACCGTGGCAGGAATTGTGGTCTGAGCAGGTTTCGGGGCCTCATCGCACCCGACAAAAAAGATCGTCACAGCCATCAGTGCTGCGCGATAAAAATTCATTTCCATACGTAATTATCCTCATGCGAACGGGCGCAAGAGTACACCAAAAATCGTTGTTTGTACGGCGAAAAAACGACATTAAAAAAGGCCCCGCAGGGCCTTTTATAGACATAATGTAGATTAGAACTGGTAAACCAGACCCAGTGCTACGATGTCATCGGTGCTGATGCCAGCATCACGAGTGAACTGGTTGTCATCCAGCAGGTTGATTTTGTAATCAACATAGGTGGACATGTTTTTGTTGAAGTAGTAGGTCGCGCCAACATCAACATATTTCAGGATATCCTGGTCGCCGTAGTTGGTGAGGCCATTGTTCAGGTCTTTGCCTTTGGACTGCAGGTAAGCCACGGACGGACGCAGACCGAAGTCGAACTGGTACTGTGCAACAGCTTCAAAGTTCTGTGCTTTGTTAGCCCAGCCCAGAGAGCCTGCACGCGTTGCGTTGTAGGTCTGGGTGTACTGTGCTGCCAGGTACACGTTGTTCGCGTCGTATTTCAGACCACCAGTGTAGGTTTCAGCACGGTCGCCGGTACCGAAGTTCAGCTTGTTCTGCTCGTCAGTACGTTTAGAACTGGTGACTGCAGTACCCAGCGCGAAGCCTTCACCGATATCATAAGTGATTGATCCACCAACGCCGTCGCCATTCTGACGCAGTGCATCACGACCGTTGCCGGTCACACCAGTCATACCTTCGCCTTCCGGGCTACCGTTTTTACCCTGGTACTGCAGGGCAAAGTTCAGGCCATCAACCAGACCGAAGAAGTCGGTGTTACGGTAGGTCGCGAAGCCGTTACCACGCTGCTGCATGAAGTTGTCAGAACCGTAGGTGTCGCCACCGAATTCTGGCAGAACGTCGGTCCAGGACGTTACGTCGTAAACTACGCCGTAGTTACGACCGTAGTCGAAAGAGCCTACGTCAGCGAATTTCAGACCCGCAAACGCCACACGAGTCCAGGAGTTGTTCTCAGACTCAGGCGCGTTACCCTGAATCTGGTATTCCCACTGGCCGTAACCGGTCAGTTGGTCGTTAACCTGAGTTTCGCCTTTGAAGCCGATACGCATATAGGTCTGATCACCATCTTTAGAAGAGTCATCAGAGAAATAGTGCAGACCGTCGACTTTACCGTACAGATCTAATTTGTTGCCGTCTTTGTTATAAATTTCAGCCGCATTCGCTGCGCCTGCTACCAGCAGTGCTGGTACCAGGAGGGACAGTACTTTAACTTTCATGTTATTAACCCTCTGTTATATGCCTTTATTGCTTTTTTATGCCACTGCATACTGATTAAGGTCATTAACCAGTCGGCAACTTCATTCTCCGCAAAAACACAGAATAATCCAACACGAATATGATACTAAAACTTTTAAGGTGTTTCATTTGTCGGTATAGATGTTTCAAAATATTAATATGAGGGAACTTTTTTAAAATCAAAAAACAGGCAAAATAAGCACAAATAATCAAGAATCATTTTAATCACCTTTAAAATCAACGTATTACACAAAAGCACCTTATAGCACTGAATGACAAAACAAAATCTTCACTCGCAACTAAAATAGACCCGCTATCATCATTAACTTTATTTATTACCGTCATTCATTTATGAATGTCTGTTTACCCCTATTTCAGCCGAATGCTCTGCGTTCGGTTTTTTTTTACCCTTCTTTACACAAAACTTACCTTTCCGTGCTACCGATGCAAAACTATAACGACTATTAACTATCTCGGGCGTCACGATCAGATATAAGTTTGATAAATAATTTCTTGTTATTTAATGCTAAATGTATACATTCCGTACGAATATTTGTACCCGCCTTTATCTTCTGTACACCTTTGCATCGTAATGGCTGCAACAAAATCAGGCGCAAAGAATGGAGGCCAGGCGGCGTGGTGTAAGTGTGGTAATTCATACATTACCCTTTATACTGCCCTTTCATCTTTCGCGTCGTTTAACAGGTCATAAACACGAATGAGTCAGTCTGACACAACGGTTTCCACCCGATTCTCCCTGTTACCAGGAAGTATTACCCGTTTCTTCTTATTACTGATCGTTGTGCTGTTGGTGATGATGGGTGTTATGGTCCAGAGCGCCGTCAACACCTGGCTAAAGGATAAGAGTTATCAGATTGTCGATATTACCCATGCCATTCATAAAAGGGTCGATACCTGGCGATACGTGACCTGGCAAATCTATGACAATATTGCCGCTACAACCAGTTCGCCAGGCGCAGATGGGCTACAGGAAACGCGTCTGAAACAAGATATCTATTATCTTGAGAAACCCCGCAGAAAGACTGAAGCGCTGATTTTCGGCTCGCATGACAGTTCTACACTGGAAATGACCCAGCGCATTTCAACGTATCTGGATACGCTGTGGGGCGCGGAGAATGTCCCGTGGTCAATGTATTACCTGAATGGTCAGGATAACAGCCTGATCCTCATCTCGACGTTACCACTGAAAGATCTTACCTCCGGTTTTAAAGAATCGACGATTGGGAATATTGTCGATTCCCGACGCGCTGAAATGCTGCAACAGGCTAATGCGCTGGATGAGCGTGAAAGCTTCTCTTCTTTGCGCCGCCAGGTCTGGCAGAACGGACATTACTTCACGCTACGCACGACCTTTAATCAGCCAGGGCATTTGGCCACCGTTGTCGCCTTTGACCTCCCCATTAATGACCTGATCCCTCCCGGGATGCCGTTGGACGGTTTCCATCTGGAACCTGATGCCACCTCAACAACCGAGCATGTTACTGAAAAAGAGTCACCAGACAGCGTCAGTATCAGCTTCAACAATGGCAAGATTGAAATCTCTTCAGCGCTGAATTCAACGGATATGCGACTGGTATGGCAAGTTCCATTTGGCTCCTTGCTGCTGGATACGCTGCAAAACATTCTGCTGCCGCTGTTATTGAACATCGCATTGCTGGCCCTGGCGCTGTTTGGTTATACCACCTTTCGCCACCTCCCTGCCCGTTCGACTGAAGTGGCGCCAAACCTTGCGGCAAATAATGAGCTGCGTGTTCTGCGCGCAATCAATGAAGAGATTGTTTCCCTTCTGCCGCTGGGATTACTGGTACACGATCAGGAAGCAAACCGCACGGTAATCAGCAATAAAATTGCCGACCACCTGCTGCCGCATTTAAATCTGCAAAACATCACCAATATGGCAGAGCAGCATCAGGGAGTGATTCAGGCCACCATCAATAATGAACTGTATGAAATCAGACTGTTTCGCAGCCAGATCTCCCCGAGAACGCAGATCTTTATCATTCGTGACCAGGACCGCGAGGTGCTGGTCAATAAGAAGCTGAAACAAGCGCAGCGGCTGTATGAGAAAAACCAGCAGGCCCGCGCGGCCTTTATGCAGAATATTGGCAGCGCGCTGAAAGACCCCGCGAAAACGCTCGCTGCTAATGCCGCCGCGCTCAATACTCCAGACAGCCAGAAACTGGCCAATCAGGCCGACGTTCTGGTGCGCATGGTGGACGAAATCCAGCTAGCCAACCTGCTGGAGAACGATGCCTGGAAAGGTGAATCTACACTGTTTTCCGTGCAGGCATTAATTGACGACGTGGTTCCGGAGGTTCTGCCGGCCATTAAGCGTAAAGGGCTGCAGCTACTGATTAAAAATCACCTAAGCGCCCATGATGAACGCCGTGGCGATCGCGATGCCTTGCGCCGTATTTTGCTGCTGTTGATCCAATATGCGGTAACCACCACGCAGATTGGTAAAATCACGCTGGAAGTCGACCAGGATGAGTCAGAGGCCGAACGCCTGACCTTCCGCATTCTGGATACCGGGGAAGGCGTCACATTAAATGAAGTTGATAATCTCCATTTCCCATTCATTAATGACACGCAGGGCGATCGATACGGCAAGGCCAACCCGCTGACGTTCTGGTTGTGCGATCAGTTAGCCCGTAAGCTTGGCGGACACCTGAATATCAAAGCGCGGGAAGAGCTTGGAACACGTTATATAGTCCATGTTAAAATGCCGCTGCACGATCAACATGCTGATAGTGAAGAGCGCCTGTTAGATGACGTCTGCGTAATGGTTGATGTGACCTCAAATGACGTACGTAGCATTGTATTACGTCAGTTGGAAAACTGGGGGGCAACCTGCATCACGCCTGATGAACGGTTGAATAGTCAAGAATATGATCTCTTTTTAACAGATAATCCGTCTAATCTTACTGCCTCGGGCTTACTTTTAAGCGATGATGAGTCTGGCGTACGGAAAATTGGCCCCGGTCAGCTGCGCGTCAACTTTAATATGAGCAATGCTATGCAGGAAGCTGTCCTTGAGCTGATTGAAGAGCAACTGGCACAAGAAGAGTTCCAGGAACTCCCCCTCGGCGGAGATGAAAACGCCGAACTTCATGCCAGTGGTTACTACGCTCTCTTTGTAGACACAGTACCGGATGATGTTAAGAGGTTGTATACTGAGGCGGCTATCAGCGATTTCGCTGCGTTAGCCCAAACGGCCCATCGCCTGAAAGGCGTGTTTGCCATGCTTAATCTGGTACCCGGCAAGCAGTTATGTGAAGCGCTGGAACATCTTATTCAAGAGAAAGATGCTCCAGGTATAGAAAAATACATCAGCGACATTGACGTTTACGTCAAGAGCTTGCTGTAGCAAGGTAGCCCAATACATGAACACTATGAACGTAATTATTGCCGATGACCACCCGATTGTACTGTTCGGTATTCGTAAATCACTTGAACAGATCGAGTGGGTAAATGTTGTCGGCGAATTTGAAGACTCCACAGCACTGATCAACAATTTGCCTAAGTTAGATGCTCATGTGTTGATTACCGACCTCTCCATGCCGGGAGATAAATACGGTGATGGGATCACGTTAATTAAATACATCAAGCGCCATTTCCCGAGCCTGTCGATTATCGTTCTGACCATGAACAACAATCCGGCTATCCTGAGCGCGGTACTGGATCTCGATATTGAAGGGATCGTACTGAAGCAAGGTGCGCCTACCGACCTGCCAAAAGCGCTGGCCGCGCTGCAGAAAGGTAAGAAATTTACCCCGGAAAGCGTGTCTCGTCTGCTGGAGAAAATCAGCGCTAGCGGCTATGGCGACAAACGTCTGTCACCGAAAGAGAGTGAAGTTCTGCGCTTGTTTGCCGAAGGTTTCCTGGTTACTGAAATCGCTAAAAAGCTCAACCGCAGCATTAAAACCATCAGCAGCCAGAAAAAATCGGCAATGATGAAGCTCGGTGTGGAAAACGATATCGCACTGCTGAATTACCTCTCCTCCGTGACGCTGAGTCCGTCAGACAAAGAGTAATTCTTTATCACGTCAAAATGCCTGATGGCGCTGCGTTTATCAGGCCTACGAACACACAGCATCGTGCACGTTTCGTAGGCCGGATAAGACTAACGCCGCCATCCGGCTCTTTTATTCCCTATCCCCGCGTTTTTCTCACTCTTTCCGCATAGACCGCCAGCGTTTGCTTCAATACGTCTAAGGTCACCGGCTTGGACAGACAGCTATCCATACCTGATTCCAGACAACGCTGCTTCTCTTCGGCCAGCGCGTTTGCCGTTACCCCCACAACAGGCAGCGTTAACCCTAGCTGGCGGATACGCTGCGTCAGGCGATAACCATCCATATTTGGCATGTTGACGTCACTCAGCACGATATCGATATGGTTTTTGCTGAGTACATTGAGCGCATCCACACCGTCATTCGCCGTTTTACACTGATATCCCAACGATCCCAGCTGATCGGCCAGTAAGCGCCGGTTGATAGGGTGATCGTCAACAACCAGGATCATCATGTCATCGTTCGTCGCACCGGCTTTATCCGGGGCTGGCAACGCCGTGGAGAGATCTTCACTCCCCAGCTCTACGCTATAGATATGCGCCAACAGCGCAGGCAGTTCGTGCGGTGACGCAACGCTGTGTACCCATTCTCCAGGCTCTCTTTCCAGCGGAATGCCAATATGGCGGCGGCAGAAAATTACCGCTGCCCGCCCCTGCCACGCCTGTTCCAGCACATCGTCAGCCACCAGCAGGTCATCCGCATCGGGCTGTTGTCCCTCATATCGCAGCACCGTCATCCCGTTACGCGTCAGGCTGGATTCGAGAAATTGGTACAGTGACGCATTGCGTACTGCCAGCCAGCAACGCGTGCCAGCCAATCCTTCTACACCCTTTTTCAACGGATACTGTGCGCCATAAAGCGGAATACGCAGCGTAAACTGACTCCCCATTCCCGGCTCGGAATCGACGGAAATATCCCCATCCATCATGCTGATCAGTTTTTCACAAATCGCCAAACCGAGTCCCGTTCCCTGGAAATTACGCTGTACGCCAGTCCCCACCTGGAAGAAAGGATCGAACAACCGAACCACCTCTTTGGCAGGGATCCCTACACCGGTATCACGCACTCGAATGCTCAGGTAGTCACCGCTGCACTGCACGTGCAGCACAATACAACCGGTATCGGTAAACTTGATTGCGTTACTCAGCAGATTAGAAATCACCTGTTGTAAACGCATCGGATCGCCATTCAGCGCCACGGGCACATCCGGGTCGATAAAGCAGTACAACCCCAACTGCTTGCGGACCACCAGCGGCAAATAGTTAGCCGTAATATGGTTCATGACTTCACGCGGTGAAAACTCTCGCGGCTCAATCTTCAGCTGTTCAGATTCAATTTTTGAGAAGTCGAGAATATCGCTGATAATTTTCAGCAGCAGGCTGGAAGAGTTATTCATCGCCGTTACCAGACGATCCACCCCACTCGGTAACTCTTTGGTTTGCAACAAATCAAGGTTTCCGATAATGCCATACAACGGTGTACGTAGCTCATGGCTCACCGTAGCAAGGAACATCGATTTGGACTGGCTGGCCTGTTCCGCCGCCTGCGCCATCTCCTGCAACGACTCTTCCATTTTAACGCGCGCACTGACATCAACCAGGACACAAATTGCCACATTTTCATTGCGATAGCGCGAGTGCACAAAGCTGATTTGCAGATTGGTATTGTTGCTGGTTAGCACATCAACAAAATTGACCTGTTGGCCGCAAATAATTTGCGTTAACCGCTGACGGTCTTCATGCGTCAGCATATTCAGATAGGTGTGCGCCAGTTCGTTACTCAGGATGTTAATCCCATCCATCGTGCGCAGAATACAAATACCCACCGGCGCAGAAGCTACGATTTTACGGTTAAACTGCTCATGTTCTTCCAGCCGCTGAGCATCGCTTTCCGCTGGAATAAAAATGCGCCGTTCATACATGCGCGTGAGCATAAACAATGCCGCGCCAACCAGCACGTTCAACAAGATAGCGTTCAGGATCATCATGCGGATCCGCTCCAGCACCAGATCGACCGGAACGGAGTACACGATGCTCAGGGAGGACGGAGGCAGATTCTTCTTCAACACCAGCTCGCGGAAACCCGGCGTGTAGCCAAACCAGGAGCGTTCCTGCATCCAGTGGGGCTCAGCCTTAATATTCCCTTCAGGGCCAGTGAGAGAAATTAGCGCATGCCCATTTTCGTCGAGGATGGTCACACCCATCGGTAAGCTGCCCGGCGTGAAGAAATTCTCCATGCGAATAGGCTGCTCTACGCCCAACAGCGCCTGGAGGCGATTGGCGAGGTAAACCGGCGTCAGCGCATAGAAATACCCTACTCCCGGACGCGGCCCCTGGCTGATCCAGAACAAGTTGTTGCCGTTTTCATCTTGCGTAGCATTGCGATACTTAATAATGCGCTCATGCAACGCCTTCAGGGCCTCGTCACGTTCGACAGGCATATCACGCAAGCCGAAATTGGCCATACAGAGGTTGTCGCTGCCAATCAGGAACACTCGATTTAAATCATAGGCGGCGGAAAAGTTGTCGCGCCAGTAGCGCATAAACCATGCCAGTGATTCCAGAGAACCTCGCCAGGCGTTGCCCATTACAGAACAGTCGGAGTCGGCAAACAGCGGCTCAAAATTAGGCACGACGGTTTTATCATCTCGCGCCCGCAGCGACATCACACCGTTTTCTGCCGTTAAGCGATTCTCGGCAATATATTTCAGCTCTTTAATGACATCAGATGTGCGCTGAATGTAGCGCTGGGCCTGATCGGAGCTGAGATTAAGTTCCTGATGGATCTCAGACTCTCGCTGGTGCAGCGCATTCACAATGTAGAACACGGAGGTGAACGCAATCAGACACCAGATAACGAGCGCCAACGCTCTGAACAGGTAGCGTGAAACTTTTAGGGTTGAATGAACGGAAGCAAGGTATTTCAAAGGGGCGAAGCTCCGCCTCAGGGCATTAATAGAGTGTGGTTAAGGTAGCGGTAAATGTCTTTTGTCGCAATGCCATTAAAAAAAGGGCCGGATTTCTCCGGCCCTTTTTATAGCGTCTTAATTACTCGTCAGCGTCATCCGCTGCTGCATCATCATCGCTTTCCGCTTCAGGTGCGATATCCTCGTCACCTTCAGCTGCGCTTCCGTCGATGGAATCGAGCTCTTCATCATCAACCGGTTCAGCAACGCGTTGCAGACCCACGACGTTTTCGTCTTCCGCAGTACGGATAAGGATCACACCCTGGGTATTACGCCCTACCACGCTGATTTCCGACACGCGAGTACGTACCAGCGTACCTGCGTCGGTGATCATCATGATCTGGTCGGTATCTTCAACCTGCACTGCGCCAACAACGGAACCGTTGCGCTCGGTAACCTTGATGGAGATAACGCCCTGGGTCGCACGAGACTTGGTCGGATACTCTTCCGCCGCCGTACGTTTACCGTAACCGTTCTGAGTAACGGTCAGGATCGCACCTTCACCGCGCGGAACGATCAGCGATACCACGCTATCTTTTTCCGCCAGCTTGATACCGCGTACACCTGTCGCGGTACGACCCATTGCACGGACAGCATCTTCTTTAAAGCGCACCACTTTACCTGCCGCAGAGAACAACATGACTTCGTCACTGCCGGATGTCAGATCTACACCAATCAGTTCGTCGCCTTCGTTCAGGTTAACCGCAATAATACCGGCAGAACGTGGACGGCTGAACTCGGTCAGCGCCGTTTTCTTCACGGTACCGCTGGCGGTTGCCATGAAGACGTTCACGCCCTCTTCGTACTCACGTACTGGCAGAATTGCGGTAATACGTTCGTTAGCTTCCAGCGGCAGCAGGTTGACGATTGGACGTCCGCGTGCGCCACGGCTTGCTTCCGGCAACTGATAGACCTTCATCCAGTACAAACGACCACGGCTGGAGAAGCAGAGGATCGTGTCATGGGTGTTGGCCACCAGCAGGCGGTCAATAAAGTCTTCTTCTTTAATGCGCGCTGCTGATTTACCTTTACCGCCACGACGCTGCGCTTCGTAATCGGTTAACGGCTGATATTTCACGTAGCCCTGATGAGACAAGGTTACGACAACATCTTCCTGGCTAATCAGATCTTCGATGTTGATGTCAGCGCTGTTCGCGGTGATTTCGGTACGACGAGCGTCACCGAACTGTTCACGAATCAGCTCCATCTCTTCACGGATAACTTCCATCAGACGATCGGCGCTGCCCAGAATGTGCAGCAGTTCAGCGATCTGTTCCAGCAGCTCTTTGTATTCGTCGAGCAGTTTTTCGTGCTCAAGGCCGGTCAGTTTCTGCAAACGCAGATCCAGAATCGCCTGGGCCTGCTGTTCAGTCAGATAGTACTGACCGTCACGCACGCCAAATTCCGGCTCCAGCCATTCAGGACGCGCGGCGTCATCACCGGCACGTTCCAGCATGGCGGAAACGTTGCCCAGTTCCCACGAACGCGCAACCAGCGCAGCTTTCGCTTCAGCCGGGGTCGGCGCGCGGCGGATCAGTTCGATGATCGGATCGATGTTCGCCAGCGCAATCGCCAGCGCTTCAAGGATGTGCGCACGGTCGCGGGCTTTACGCAGTTCAAAGATAGTACGACGGGTTACGACTTCACGGCGGTGACGTACGAACGCGGCAATAATATCTTTCAGGTTCATGATCTTCGGCTGGCCATGGTGCAATGCAACCATGTTGATACCGAAGGAAACCTGCAGTTGGGTCTGGGAATAGAGGTTGTTCAGAACCACTTCCCCGACCGCATCACGTTTCACTTCAATCACGATACGCATACCGTCTTTGTCAGACTCGTCACGCAGCGCGCTGATGCCTTCAACGCGTTTGTCTTTTACCAGCTCGGCGATTTTCTCAATCAGGCGCGCTTTGTTTACCTGATACGGAATTTCGTGAACGATGATGGTTTCGCGGCCCGTTTTGGCATCCGCTTCGACTTCCGCGCGTGCGCGAATGTACACTTTGCCACGACCGGTACGGTAGGCTTCTTCGATACCACGACGACCGTTGATGATCGCGGCAGTCGGGAAGTCCGGACCCGGAATATGTTCCATCAGCCCTTCAATGCTGATGTCTTCATCGTCAATATATGCCAGACAGCCGTTGATCACTTCGGTCAGGTTGTGCGGCGGAATGTTGGTCGCCATACCTACCGCGATACCGGACGAACCGTTCACCAGCAGGTTAGGAATTTTGGTCGGCATGACGTCAGGAATTTGTTCAGTGCCGTCATAGTTGTCGACGAAATCAACCGTTTCTTTTTCCAGGTCAGCCATCAGCTCATGGGCGATTTTCGACATACGGATTTCCGTATAACGCATCGCCGCTGCGGAGTCGCCATCGACAGAACCAAAGTTACCCTGACCATCTACCAGCATGTAGCGCAAGGAGAATGGCTGCGCCATACGAACAATGGTGTCGTAAACGGCGATATCACCATGAGGGTGGTATTTACCGATTACGTCACCAACGACACGGGCAGATTTTTTATAGGCTTTATTCCAGTCGTTGCCCAATACGTTCATGGCGTAAAGTACGCGACGGTGAACCGGTTTCAGGCCATCTCGGACGTCCGGCAGCGCACGGCCAACAATGACCGACATCGCATAATCCAGATAGGAGCTCTTCAGCTCTTCCTCAATGTTGACCGGTGTAATTTCTCTCGCAAGGTCGCTCATCTAACCGCTATCCCTCTACTGTATCCCGGATTCAAAGGTCGCAAATTATAACACATCCGTGCAGATTCAGGTAAATGGATTCCCCCTGACAGTGGCTTTATTCATCCCGTCAGGCTGATATACTCATTTGCATCGCAAATTTAGGAGTAGAAGCCCCAATGAATGCCGAAAAACCTCCGGTAGCTCACAACGTTGACCATGAAGAAATTGCCAAGTTTGAAGCAGTCGCGTCACGCTGGTGGGATCTTGAGGGTGAATTTAAGCCGCTGCACCGCATTAACCCACTGCGTCTGGGCTATATTACTGAGCGCTCAGGCGGCCTGTTTGATAAAAAGGTACTCGACGTCGGATGCGGCGGCGGTATTCTGGCAGAGAGCATGGCGCGCGAAGGTGCTACCGTCACCGGACTGGACATGGGTTTTGAACCGCTGCAGGTAGCAAAACTGCATGCACTGGAAAGCGGTATCCAGGTAGAGTACGTACAAGAAACCGTCGAAGAGCATGCGGAAAAGCATGCACATCAGTATGACGTTGTCACCTGCATGGAAATGCTGGAGCACGTGCCAGACCCACAGTCAGTGGTCAGAGCTTGCGCCAGGTTGGTCAAACCGGGTGGTGAAGTATTTTTCTCCACGCTTAACCGCAACGGCAAATCCTGGCTGATGGCGGTGGTCGGAGCGGAATATATTCTGCGCATGGTGCCGAAAGGCACGCACGATGTGAAAAAGTTTATTAAGCCTGCTGAATTATTAGATTGGGTTGACCAGACCGTACTGAAAGAGCGCCATATGACCGGCCTGCATTACAACCCCATCACCAACACCTTCAAACTTGGCCCGGGCGTTGATGTGAACTATATGGTACATACCACCGCCAAGGTTGATTAACCGCTCCTGTAGGCCGGATAAAGCGTGCAACGCCGCCATCCGGCATGCCTACTGGAACCATGCCTGATGACGTTTCGCTTATCAGGCCTACAAATCCTGTGCCAGATCATAAGAACTTTCCTTGCCTTAGATGAAGAAATCAGCACTCGATCAAATTTTCTATTTTTTTTCTCAATTATTGACATCCCCGCCAGGCCTTATAAGACGCGCACTTAGCGATTATCACCCTTTTGCAACCTCAATTTAACCTCAAAATCAACTCTTGTGCTGAAAAGAATCCCTACTAGAATACTCACCATATAGCGTCTATTTTATCAAACAACCCCTACATATAGTATTTATCCACAGACTTAGTCACAACATGACTCTGTGGATAATATGGGGGATATTTTTTCTTTCACGGACAGGTAAAAAACCACATGAATCAGAGTCTGCTGGTGACAAAGCGTGATGGTAGTACAGAGCGCATCAATCTCGACAAAATCCACCGAGTTCTGGATTGGGCGGCAGAAGGACTGAATAACGTATCGATTTCTCAGGTCGAGCTGCGCTCCCACATTCAGTTTTATGACGGAATCAAGACCTCCGACATCCATGAAACAATCATCAAAGCAGCCGCCGACCTGATCTCCCGCGAAGCGCCGGATTATCAATATCTGGCTGCCCGTCTGGCGATTTTCCATCTGCGTAAAAAAGCGTACGGTGAGTTTGAACCGCCAAAGCTGTTCGACCATGTCGTGAAAATGGTTGAAATGGGCAAATACGACAATCATCTGCTGGAAGACTACACGGAAGAAGAGTTCAAGCAGATGGACTCGTTCATCGTACACGACCGTGATATGACCTTCTCCTACGCTGCGGTGAAGCAGTTGGAAGGTAAATATCTGGTGCAAAACCGTGTTACCGGTGAGATCTATGAAAGCGCACAGTTCCTCTACATTCTGGTAGCGGCTTGCCTGTTCTCTAACTATCCGCGTGAAACACGTCTGCAATATGTAAAACGTTTCTACGACGCCGTTTCTACGTTCAAAATCTCGCTGCCGACGCCAATTATGTCCGGCGTGCGTACCCCTACGCGTCAGTTCAGCTCCTGCGTACTAATCGAGTGCGGCGACAGCCTGGACTCCATCAACGCAACCTCCAGCGCAATTGTGAAATACGTTTCTCAGCGTGCCGGTATCGGCATTAACGCTGGTCGCATCCGTGCGCTGGGTAGCCCGATTCGCGGCGGTGAAGCGTTCCACACCGGCTGTATTCCGTTCTACAAGCATTTCCAGACTGCGGTGAAATCCTGCTCTCAGGGTGGCGTACGCGGTGGTGCAGCCACGCTGTTCTACCCAATGTGGCACCTGGAAGTTGAAAGCCTGCTGGTCCTGAAAAACAACCGTGGCGTCGAAGGCAACCGCGTTCGTCACATGGACTATGGCGTACAGATCAACAAGCTGATGTACACCCGTCTGCTGAAAGGCGGCGACATCACCCTGTTTAGCCCGTCCGACGTCCCGGGTCTGTATGACGCGTTCTTCGCCGATCAGGATGAGTTCGAGCGTCTGTACACCCAATATGAAAACGACGACAGCATCCGCAAACAGCGCGTGAAAGCGGTTGAGCTGTTCTCACTGATGATGCAGGAACGTGCCTCGACCGGTCGTATCTACATTCAGAACGTTGACCACTGCAACACCCATAGCCCGTTTGATCCGGTTGTCGCGCCGGTACGCCAGTCCAACCTGTGCCTGGAAATCGCCCTGCCAACCAAACCGCTGACCGACGTTAACGATGAAAACGGCGAAATTGCACTGTGTACGCTGTCCGCATTTAACCTGGGCGCTATCGAAAGTCTGGACGAACTGGAAGAGCTGGCCGTACTGGCGGTACGTGCGCTGGATGCGCTGCTCGATTACCAGGATTATCCGATTCCGGCCGCCAAACGCGGTGCGATGGGTCGTCGTACGCTGGGTATTGGCGTGATCAACTACGCTTACTGGCTGGCGAAAAACGGTAAACGCTACTCTGACGGCAGCGCCAATAACCTGACTCACAAAACCTTTGAAGCGATTCAATATTACCTGCTGAAGGCTTCTAACGAGCTGGCAAAAGAGCAAGGCGCATGCCCATGGTTTAACGAAACCACCTATGCGAAAGGTATTCTGCCGATTGATACCTATAAAAAAGATCTTGATGCTATCGCTAACGAACCGCTGCATATGGACTGGGAACAGCTGCGTGAATCTATCAAGACTCACGGCCTGCGTAACTCCACGCTGTCAGCCCTTATGCCGTCCGAGACCTCTTCACAGATCTCCAACGCCACCAACGGTATTGAACCGCCACGCGGTTACGTGAGCATCAAAGCATCGAAAGATGGGATTCTGCGTCAGGTCGTGCCGGACTACGAACACCTGCACGACGCATACGAACTGCTGTGGGAAATGCCAAACAACGACGGCTATCTGCAGTTGGTAGGCATCATGCAGAAATTTATCGATCAGTCGATTTCCGCCAACACCAACTACGATCCGTCGCGCTTCCCGTCCGGAAAAGTACCGATGCAGCAGTTGCTGAAAGACCTGCTCACCGCCTACAAATTTGGTGTCAAAACGCTGTATTATCAGAACACCCGTGACGGTGCGGAAGACTCTCAGGACGATCTGGTACCGTCCATTCAGGACGATGGCTGCGAAAGCGGCGCATGTAAGATTTAATCTTTTGCCGGGTGGCGTAACGCTTACCCGGCCTACAAATTAATTCGCGGTATTGTAGGCCGGATAAGCAAAGCGCATCCGGCAGTACATTCCAGACAGGATTCACATCAATGGCATACACCACTTTTTCACAGACGAAAAATGATCAGCTTCTGGAACCGATGTTCTTCGGCCAGCCGGTGAACGTCGCCCGCTACGATCAGCAAAAATATGACATCTTTGAAAAACTGATCGAAAAGCAGCTCTCTTTCTTCTGGCGTCCGGAAGAAGTCGATGTTTCTCGCGATCGTATCGACTTCCAGGCATTGCCGGAACATGAAAAACATATCTTCATCAGCAACCTGAAGTATCAGACGCTGCTGGACTCCATTCAGGGACGTAGTCCTAACGTCGCGCTGCTGCCGTTAATCTCGATCCCTGAACTGGAAACCTGGGTGGAAACGTGGGCGTTTTCTGAAACGATCCACTCCCGCTCTTACACCCACATCATCCGTAATATTGTTAACGATCCGGCGGTGGTGTTTGACGATATCGTCACCAACGAGCAAATCCAGAAACGCGCAGAAGGCATCTCCAGCTACTACGACGAATTGATCGAGATGACCAGCTACTGGCATTTGCTGGGCGAAGGTAAGCATACCGTTAATGGTAAAACGGTTGTCGTAAACCTGCGTGAGCTGAAGAAGAAGCTGTATCTGTGCCTGATGAGCGTGAACGCGCTGGAAGCGATCCGCTTTTATGTCAGCTTCGCCTGCTCTTTCGCCTTCGCCGAACGTGAACTGATGGAAGGCAACGCGAAAATTATTCGTCTGATCGCCCGCGACGAAGCCCTGCACCTGACCGGTACTCAGCATATGCTGAACCTGCTGCGCAGCGGCGTGGACGATCCGGAGATGGCGGAAATTGCCGAAGAGTGCAAACAAGAGTGCTACGACCTGTTCGTACAGGCCGCGCTGCAGGAAAAAGAGTGGGCGGACTATCTGTTCCGTGATGGCTCAATGATTGGCCTGAACAAAGACATTCTGTGCCAGTACGTTGAGTACATCACCAACATCCGTATGCAGGCTGTTGGACTCGATCTGCCATTCCAGACACGTTCTAACCCGATCCCTTGGATCAATACCTGGCTGGTGTCTGACAACGTCCAGGTTGCGCCGCAGGAAGTGGAAGTCAGCTCTTATCTGGTCGGCCAGATCGATGCCGAAGTCGATACTGACGATCTGAGTAACTTCCAGCTCTGATGGGCCGCGTGACTCTGCGCATCTCTGGCACGCAGTTGCTGTGCCAGGATGAACACCCTTCCCTGCTTGCCGCGCTCGAGTCGCACGATGTTGAAGTCGAATATCAGTGTCGTGAAGGCTACTGCGGCTCCTGCCGTACCCGCCTGGTGGCGGGACAGGTTGACTGGATTGCAGAACCGCTGGCCTTCATTCAGCCCGGTGAAATATTGCCGTGCTGTTGCCGGGCAAAAGGCGATATTGAAATAGAGTTGTAGTGTTTAGTGAACTTCATGCGCGGAGACCAGTACCACGTCTCCGCGTTTTTTCATCTGCATGATATACAGCGCCCCGGCCAGTACCACCAGCAGCGCACCCACCAGATAAATCGCCCGATATCCCACGCCCTCGACCATCATCCCCATGATAAACGCGCCGATTGCCATTCCCGCATCCATCGCATTGAAAAACAGCGAATTGGCGATACCAATTTTATGCGGTTCCACCGAACTAATAATTTGTGTCTGAAATACGGGTGTGACCGAACCATAACCGATGCCAATTAATCCACCGGAAATAATCATCATAATGCTGCCGTTAGTATAGCCAAGCGCCACCAGCCCGACGGTGAAAGCCAGCAAACACGGATAGACCACGTATTTCGGCCCTTTTTTATCACAAACATTGCCGGTAAAGGTTCGACAGATCATCAGGCAAATGGCGTAACACAACAGGAAATTACTGGCGGCGGCCATCAGATCGAGCTCGCGCGCATACAGTGCGAGAAAAGCGGAAACGCCCGCGTAGGAAAAGGTCATGAAAAACGTCACCATCGCGAAAGGCAGTGCGGCGCGATCAAACATTGCAGCAAATCCCAGCTTCGGTTTTGAGCCGTCAGCATGACGGATAACCGGCGGTACGGCGACAATCAATGACAGGATAATACCCAGTACGGCAACCGCGCTACACAGCCAGAATGCAGTGGTAAAAGCTTCCCAGCGTGCCATGTTCAGCCCTACCCACGGCCCCACAACCATTGCCAGTCCCATGGCTAACGAGAAAAAACTGATGCCCTCCCCACGTCGGGAGGCCGGTATCAACCGCGCGGAAATCGTTCCTTTTACCGTGGTAATAACGCCAAACGTTACACCATGAAGCACCCGAATCAACAGCAGTGATTCAATTGAGTGGCAAACAGGATACAGCGCAGTGACCACCAAAAAGGCCAGAGAAGAGAGCACCAGAATTGTTTTATTCGAATATTTTCCTACCCATTGTCCCGCAAACGGGCGCACAACAATTGCGGCCCCCAAAAAGAAGGTGACTAATAATCCGGCCTTATCTGGAGTGGCATGCAGGCGATCCGAAATATAGATCGGTAACAGCGTGAGCAGGACATAAAAAACAAAAAATATAATAAAGCTGATTATCGTTATTGCCCAAAAATCTTTCGTCCACAGTTTTTCTTTCATATTCGACAACCTGTCCAGACGGCGCACGCAGGCAACGCTCAGCTCAACTGAACTACGGACAGGTGCGTCGAAGTGTGATTTTACGGTAGACCGCAAGTATAAACAGGTCCATTATATTAGAGAAATTAATCGTTTTAATATTGTTGATTAGAGGGAGCTAATGACATTAACCCAGATCCACGCCCTGCTTGCCGTACTTGAGTACGGTGGTTTTACCGAAGCCAGCAAGCGGCTGTACATGACCCAATCCGCCGTTAGCCAGGCAATTTCAGCGCTAGAGGAAGAACTAGGGGTTGATATTCTTATCCGCGAACGCCGCAAAGACATTCAACTTAGTCCGGCCGGGAGTCGGATCGTTTCACACCTGCGGACGATCGTGTCTGAAACCAACGCGGTGAAAGAGATTGCCGAGCAAGAGCGACAAAACCCGGCCAGAACCCTGCGTATCGGCTGCTTTCCCAGCGCCTGTGCCTGCATTTTGCCCGGCATCATCCACCACTTCGAACAGCATCACCCGCATATCAAAATTATCCCTTATGAAGAAAACAGCACGGCAATCGTTGATTCCCTGCGCAGTGGAGATATCGATGCGGGATTTGTGCATTTCCCGGTAAATGGCATGTACTGCGTACCGGTGTATCGCGACAAATTTACCGTTGTAGTTCCTGAAAGCCATCCGCTGGCGGCCAATAGAACGATTTCAGTGGAACAACTGGTTGGAGAACCGCTCATTATCAGCAAAGGTCGCTATGAATTAAGCATCATGGCGCTATTTAAAGAGAAGGGAATTGAACCGGTCATTAAATACGAGTTTAACCATCCGGATACCGCGATGAGCTTTATTCGTCAGGGGCTGGGTATAGCGTTATTACCGGAATTAACGCTGAAGGCGGTTGGTGGGAAAGTACGCTCAGTCCCGCTGGAACCGACGTTCTATCGACAGATATCCTTACTGGCAAAAGAGCCGCCGGTGGACGGCAGCCCTTTATTTCTCCTGCAGGCATGTATGGAAACGTTGACAGCAGACGGCCTTATCTAGCAGTTAAAACGTTTCATCCATTAAGGCCTGTGACCGGAGGTGCATCACAGGCCTTACGCCATCACTCTTTATTCAAGAATTTCACTGCTTTGTCGGGGAAGTCGGTGAACAGCCCGTCCACGCCCGCCTTGTTATAAAGAATGTCATACAGCTGGTTTACGTCAGTGGTGTAATCCGGCAGTTGATCGGCGCGAACGGTATAAGGATGCACAACCATCTTATTCTGATGTGCGTCCTGCACCATGCCTGTTAACGAGATATTGCCCTTCTTCGACTTCTCATCAATCAGCATGTGATAGTCCGGCCCAATGCCGTCCGCATACTGCGCAACCTGCTTCATGGCACCCGGTTTAAACATCCAGTCGTAGTTGTAATTAACCCAACTACCGTCCGGCTTTTTCTCCTGGGTTTCATTCCAGTCAGTGTACGCAATCAACTGTACCAGATTGAGATCCATCCCCATCTTCGGTTCCAGTTCATTTTTAATGCGCTTCAACTCTGCAACATCAAAACACTGTAGATAGACCTTGTCGTTCTTGTCGGTATACCCGTACTTTTTCAGTACTTCCAGCGTTTTAGCCGCAATGTCCTTCCCTTCCTGGTGATGGAACCACGGCGCTTTCATTTCCGGGTAAATACCGATGTTTTTACCGGTGGAATGATTTAATCCCTGAACAAACTCAATCTCTTCTTCGAACGTGTGCACGCGGAAATCAGATTTACCCATCGGGAAGCGCCCTGGGTAGGTCTGGACCTTTTTGCCATTTTCGATATCGAAGCCTTCGGTAAATTTCAGCGATTTAATTTCATCCAGCGTAAAGTCGATGGCGTAGTAACGCCCATCTTTACGCGCACGATCCGGAAAACGCTCGGCAACATCGGTGACGCGGTCAAGATAGTGGTCATGCAGGACGACCAGATGGTCATCCTTGGTCATAACCAAATCCTGCTCCAGATAATCCGCCCCCTGGGCATAGGCCATCGCCTTTGCTGGCAGCGTATGCTCCGGCAGATAACCGCTGGCGCCACGATGCGCAATCACGATTTTATCTGCGGCAACCGCTGCACTGCTGACCACCATACCTGCGAGCATCAGCGCCACGCTGAGACTTTTCAATGTGGTTTTCATCTATTAGCCCCCGTTACGCTTCAGTTCCATCTCTTCGTGATGGCGTTTTTCGCCAATCATGACGACTACCAGCAGAATAACCGCCAGCACGCTACCGCCAATCATCACCATAAAGCCGCCGTCCCAACCGAAGAAGTCAACGGTGTAGCCAACAATGGCGCTCGCGGCCACAGAACCGCCGAGATAACCGAACAGACCGGTAAAGCCAGCCGCCGTTCCCGCCGCTTTTTTCGGTGCCAGTTCCAGCGCGTGCAGACCAATCAACATTACCGGACCGTAGATCAGGAAGCCGATGATGATCATACAAGCCATATCCACGTTCGGGTTGCCTGCCGGGTTCATCCAGTAAACGATGGTCGCAATAGTTACCAGCGTCATAAAGAACACGCCGGTCGCGCCACGGTTACCACGGAAGACTTTATCCGACATCCAGCCGCACAGCAGCGTGCCCGGAATACCCGCATACTCATACAGGAAGTAGGCCCAGGATGATTTGTCCAGTGCGAAATGCTTCACTTCTTTCAGGTAGGTCGGTGACCAGTCCAGGATGCCGTAACGCAGCAGATAAACAAACACGTTAGCGATAGCGATGTACCACAACAGTTTGTTCGGCAGTACGTACTGCATGAAGATCTGCTTCGCAGTCAGCTCTTCTTCCGCTTTCTCGGTGTAATCGTCCGGATAGTCGTTCTTATACTCTTCGATAGGCGGCAGACCACAGGACTGCGGCGTATCACGCATCAGGGCAAAAGCAATCAGCGCGACGACGATCGCACCGAAAGCAGGCATATACAGCGCCGCTTTCCAGTCATTGAACCAGGCCATACCCAGCAGGAACAACAGCGGAGGCAGACCGCCACCCACGTTATGCGCACAGTTCCAGACGGAAACAATGCCTCCACGCTCTTTCTGCGACCACCAGTGCACCATGGTACGGCCACACGGCGGCCAGCCCATCCCCTGGAACCATCCGCAGAGGAACAGCAGCACAAACATAATAGCAATGCTCGATGTCGCCCACGGCACAAAGCCCATGAACAGCATCACTGCGGCGGCCAGTATCAGACCGGCTGGCAGGAAAACGCGCGGATTCGAGCGATCCGAAATGGACCCCATGATGAATTTCGAAAATCCGTAAGCAATGGAGATACCGGACAACGCAAAACCCAGATCGCCACGCGAGAAACCTTGTTCAACCAGATACGGCATCGCAAGGGCAAAGTTCTTACGTACCAGATAGTACGCGGCATAACCAAAGAAAATCCCCAGAAAAATCTGCCAACGTAATCGACGATATGTCGGGTCGATCTCCGCTGCAGGTAAACGCGCCGTGTGTGACGCTGGTTTAAAAATGCTCAACATAGTGTAGCCTCCGTGGCCGTCTTTCATTCGAAGTAAACACTGCAGTTCGTCATTACTACCCTACCGCTCCCAGTGTGGCCGCGATGTTAAGGAAAGATACATAACAAAAATGTGAAACGCAGCACATATTGTTACAGATTTATGACAAATGTTCATAAAGGCGCACGAAATCACGTTTCATTTTCGAATAATGAGCGATTATGCGCGAAATCAAACAATCCATGTTTTTTATGTGGCTAAATGATAAAAAACGAACTGTGAGGAAAAACAATGAAAACTCGCGACTCGCAAACAAGTGACGTGATTATCATTGGTGGAGGAGCAACAGGTGCAGGGATCGCACGTGACTGTGCGCTGCGCGGGTTGCGCGTCATCTTAGTGGAACGCCACGATATCGCCACAGGTGCGACCGGGCGCAACCACGGTCTGCTGCACAGCGGTGCACGCTACGCCGTCACCGACGCTGAATCTGCCCGTGAGTGCATCAGCGAAAACCAAATTCTGAAACGTATCGCCCGTCATTGCGTTGAGCCAACGGACGGTCTGTTTATTACTCTGCCGGAGGATGAGCTGTCCTTCCAGGCTACCTTTATTCGCGCCTGTGAAGAGGCAGGGATTCGCGCAGAAGCGATTGACCCTCAGCAGGCACGTATTATCGAACCTTCTGTGAATCCACAGCTGATTGGTGCAGTAAAAGTACCAGACGGCACGGTCGATCCTTTCCGCTTAACAGCAGCTAACATGCTGGATGCGCGTGAGCATGGCGCGGTTATCTTAACGGCGCATGAAGTGACGGGACTGATCCGCGAAGGCGCAACGGTTTGCGGCGTTAACGTGCGCAATCATCTGACAGGCGAAATGCAGTCCCTGCATGCACCGGTTGTCGTCAACGCCGCTGGGATCTGGGGTCAACGCATTGCGGAATATGCCGATCTGAGCATCCGTATGTTCCCGGCCAAAGGTTCGTTGCTGATTATGGATCATCGCATTAACCAGCATGTCATTAACCGCTGCCGTAAGCCCTCTGACGCCGATATTCTGGTGCCTGGCGATACCATTTCACTGATCGGTACCACCTCACAGCACATTGATTACGACGATATCGACAGCAACCGCGTCACCGCAGAAGAGGTCGATATTCTGCTGCGTGAAGGCGAGAAGCTGGCGCCGATTATGGCGAAAACGCGCATTTTACGCGCCTATTCTGGCGTACGCCCGCTGGTGGCTAGCGACGACGACCCAAGCGGTCGTAACGTCAGCCGTGGGATTGTACTGTTCGATCACGCTGAACGTGACGGACTGGAAGGGTTTATCACCATTACCGGCGGCAAACTGATGACCTACCGCCTGATGGCGGAATGGGCCACCGATGCCGTTTGCCGTAAGCTGGGCAATACCCAGCCTTGCACAACGGCAGACACCGCGCTGCCTGGCTCACAGGAATCTACCGAGCATACGCTTAAACGCGTGATCTCATTGCCAGCTCCACTGCGCGGCTCGGCGGTCTACCGTCACGGCGATCGCACCCCTGCGTGGCTTAGCGAAGGCCGCCAGCACCGCAGTCTGGTCTGTGAATGCGAAGCAGTCACCGCAGGCGAAGTGCAATACGCCGTCGAGAATTTAACCGTCAACAGCCTGCTCGATTTGCGTCGCCGTACCCGTGTTGGAATGGGGACCTGCCAGGGCGAATTGTGTGCCTGTCGCGCCGCAGGTTTGCTGCAACGTTTCAATGTCACTACCGCAGCGCAGTCCATTACCCAGCTTTCCGACTTCCTCAACGAACGCTGGAAAGGCGTGCAGCCTATCGCCTGGGGAGATGCGCTGCGCGAAAGCGAATTCACGCGCTGGGTTTATCAAGGGTTGTGTGGTCTGGAAAAGGAGCACCAGGATGAAATTTGATACCGTCATTATCGGCGGCGGCCTCGCCGGACTGCTATGTGGCCTGCAACTGCAAAAAAGCGGACTGCGCTGCACGATTGTTACCCGCGGCCAAAGCGCCCTGCATTTTTCCTCCGGCTCACTGGATTTGCTCAGCAGCTTACCCGATGGTCAGCCGGTGACGGATATAGAAGCGGGTTTGAATGCGCTGCGCACTCAGGCACCCGCACATCCGTATAGCACCATCGGAACGCAGAACGTTCTGGAACTGGCCCAACAGGCGCAAAATTTACTGGAAGAATGCGGAACGCATTTGCAGGGCAAAGTGCATCAGGCACATCAACGTGTTACCCCGCTGGGCACCCTGCGCTCAACCTGGTTAAGTTCCCCGGAAGTGCCGGTCTGGCCGCTGTCCGCGCAGCGTATCTGCGTTGTAGGGATTAGCGGGTTACTGGATTTTCAGGCGCATCTCGCCGCGGCGTCATTACGCCAACGCAATCTCAGCGTCGAGACGGCAGAAATCGAGCTACCGGAGCTGGATGTCCTGCGTGATAACCCAACCGAGTTTCGTGCCGTTAATATTGCGCGCCTGCTGGATAACGAAGATAAATGGTCGCTGCTCTATGACGCATTGCTGCCAATGGCAAAAACCTGCGACATGATAATCATGCCGGCATGCTTTGGTCTGGCCGATGAGCGGCTCTGGCAGTGGCTTAACGAGCGCCTCCCCTGCTCGCTGACACTGTTACCGACCCTACCACCTTCGGTACTGGGCATGCGTTTGCACAACAAATTACAGCGCCAGTTTGTGCGCCAGGGCGGTGTGTGGATGCCGGGTGATGAAGTGAAAAAAATCACCTGTCAGGATGGCGTGGTCAGCGAAATCTGGACCCGAAATCATGCCGATATCCCCTTGCGGCCACGTTTCGCCGTGCTCGCCAGCGGCAGCTTCTTCAGCAGCGGGCTGGTCGCCACGCGTGAGGCAATCCATGAACCAATCCTGGGACTGGATGTACAGCAAACAGCTACCCGCGCCGAGTGGTATCAGCGTGATGTTTTCGATCCACAACCGTGGCAACAGTTTGGCGTAACAACCGATTCCGCATTGCGTCCATCACTGGCGGGAAAAACGATAGAGAACATGTATGCCATCGGTTCTGTCCTCGGCGGATTCGACCCTATCGCCCAGGGTTGTGGAGGCGGCGTGTGCGCAGTTAGCGCCTTACATGCCGCGCATCATATTGCGAAACGTGCAGGAGGACAGCAATGAGCGACACACGTTTTGAAAGTTGTATCAAATGTACGGTGTGCACCACCGCCTGCCCGGTAAGCCGCGTCAATCCGAGCTACCCGGGTCCTAAGCAGGCTGGCCCGGACGGTGAACGTCTGCGCCTGAAAGATGGCGCGCTATATGACGACGCGCTGAAATACTGCATCAACTGTAAGCGCTGCGAAGTGGCCTGTCCGTCAGACGTGAAAATCGGCGATATCATCCAGCGCGCGCGCGCCAAATACGACACGACGCGCCCATCGTTGCGTAACTTTGTCTTAAGTCATACCGATTTAATGGGCAGCGTATCCACCCCCTTCGCCCCAATAGTGAATACCGCCACCTCATTAAAACCGGTACGTCAGTTGCTGGATTACGCGTTAAAAATCGATCATCGCCGTACGCTGCCGAAGTACTCCTTTGGCACCTTCCGCCGCTGGTATCGCAGCGTTGCCGCACAGCAGGCGCAGTACCAGGATCAGGTCGCCTTTTTCCACGGCTGTTTTGTGAATTACAACCATCCCCAGCTCGGCAAAGACCTGATCAAGGTGTTGAATGCGATGGGTACTGGCGTGCAACTGCTGAGTAAAGAGAAATGCTGCGGCGTACCGCTGATTGCCAACGGTTTTACCGATAAAGCGCGTAAGCAGGCAGTAAGCAACGTGGCCTCACTCAGGGAGGCGATTGATGGCAAAGGCATTCCGGTGATCGCCACCTCATCAACCTGTACCTTTGCGCTACGTGATGAATATCCGGAAGTGCTGGATGTCGACAACTCAGGCCTGCGTGAACACATTGAACTGGCAACCCGCTGGCTGTGGCGCAAGCTGGATGAAGGTAAAACGCTGCCGCTGAAAACGCTGCCGCTGAAGGTGGTCTATCACACGCCATGTCACATGGAGAAAATGGGCTGGACGCTCTATACGCTGGAGCTACTGCGACAAATTCCAGGGCTGGAGCTGACGGTGCTGGATTCTCAGTGTTGCGGGATTGCCGGGACTTACGGCTTTAAAAAGGAAAACTACCCGACATCACAATCGATTGGCGCACCGTTATTCCGCCAAATTGAAGAAAGCGGCGCTGATATCGTCGTCACCGACTGCGAAACCTGTAAATGGCAGATTGAGATGTCAACAAGCAAACGCTGCGAACATCCTATCACCCTGCTTGCCAAAGCGTTAGGTTAACTCTGTTGCCCGGTGGCGTTTGCTACCGGGCATTTTTGCGTAGCCCGTTCCGCTTAATTGAATACGTTGCAGTCGGACGTATTTATCTCTGATTCACCCACGCAAAGAACCCATTTCCCGCATGCAGCGCATATTAAAAGTGGATACCGTCACGCCATCTTCTCTTTCTGGTGACGGACTACCATGGCTAAATCCACTACATCTACACCACATGGTGCCGTTTTTAAAAAGATAATGTCTTACCCTGAGATGGCTCGGGATTTTCTGGATATACACCTTCCTATCGCATTACGTGAGATATGTGATTTACAAACGCTGAAGCTGGAGTCCACCAGTTTTATCGAACAAGATCTCCGCGCATACTACTCCGACGTAGTGTGGTCACTAAAAACCCGCGAAGGTCAGGGCTATATTTATTGTGTTATTGAACATCAGAGTACCGCGGTACCGCATATGGCATTTCGCCTGATGCGTTATGCCACCGCGGCGATGCAGCATCATCTTGATGCCGGGAATAAAACGCTGCCGCTGGTGATCCCCATGTTATTTTATCACGGTCAACAAACTCCCTATCCCTGGTCGCTCAACTGGCTGGATGAATTTGATAATCCGCAACTGGCGCGACAACTGTATTCAGAGGCTTTTCCGCTGGTCGACATTACCGTAATACCTGACGATGAAATCGCGCAGCATCGCAGGGTTGCGCTGCTTGAGTTGATGCAAAAACATATCCGCGATCGTGATTTAATGGGGTTAGTGGACCGCCTGGTCTCGCTATTAGTTACAAGCACTGCTAATGACAGCCAGCTACAAACGCTATTTAATTACCTGATACGGTACGGCGACGTTTCTCGCGTCAGCGAGTTTATCCGCGAAGTTGCCGAACGATCCCCCCATCACAAGGAGAAGCTGATGACAATTGCAGAGAGACTCAGGCAGGAAGGCCACCAAAATGGACTGCAAGAAGGGATACAGCAAGGGTTAGAACAAGGAATGCAAAAAGGGTTAGAACAAGGGGTGCAAAAAGGTACGCAAGAAGAAGCCTTACGTATCGCTCACATAATGCTGGAACAAGGTATTGATCGTGATTTAGTTCAGTTAATTACCGGGCTATTGCCTGGCGATACCACCGCATGAGCCAGATTGGGAAGGCATTTAGCCTTCCCAATCAATGATTAAATCGTCAACGACTCAACCACTTCAATCCAGCCGTGTTCGCTAGCGATATCCTGATTGTTAAGCCAGCGGCGCAGCATATTTAGCGCCATCATCGCGCACACTTCCTGACGAATCGCCAGGCTGTAGCGATTTGCATTCAGCCGTACGCGCAAAGCATGCGTCCCATCAGGCGTGGCCAGCGCAAAGTTAATATGTTCGTTTTCGAAAGCCGATATTGCGAGTGCCAATCCAGCATAATGCTTACTGCGTCGCTCGGTTATCCAATGCGCCGTTTGCGCCAGCGTTTCTTCCTGAGGCGGAACCACTTCACTCGCCAACAGTGGCGCATTCGCACGAGAAAGCTGCAATGCCACCAGGCCACCGGTGAATTGTTCGCTCAGCGTCAGGCTGTATTGCCGTTCTTGCAACGTGCGGGCGATTTGCGCGGGTAAGCCTTCCGTACCTTCAAAAATCATATTCTGCCCGGCAACCCGCTTAACTTCTGGCCACAGCGCCAGCATCGCTTCCCGTTGGGAATCCGGACCGGTCAGCTTCAGCTCAATAATTGGCATTGAGGAGCGATAACCCATTGTTACTCCCGGAGGCAACGGCAGCGGATCCAGACTCTGCGCCAGGTCGCTTTCAGAACGGCCAAAGGTGGTTAATCGCAGGCATAACGGGGGCTGAGCCAAAGAGAAACGCTCACGCAAACGAGGCAGGATCTCATGCTCCACCATGACTTTGAATTCTGACGGTACACCTGGTGTAAAGAACATCAGGCAGCGGTTAAGCTTCAGGGCGAACCCACACGCGGTACCCACCGGATTATTGATAAACTCAGCGCTGGCCGGAAGTTCAGCCTGTTTGCGGTTGCTTGGCGCCATCACGCGGCCACGATCGCGGAAATATCGCTCCATCTCGGCCAGCCATGCTTCATGCAGCACCAACCCTTCGCCTTTTGCCGTTGCCGCTGCCAGCGCGCTCAAATCATCGCTGGTAGGTCCCAGACCGCCATTAACGATCAGTACATCGGCGTGCTCGCTACGCTCACGCAAAACGGCGACCAAATCGTTAAGATTGTCACCTACCGTGTTGCGGCGTGTTAGCGGTAAACCCTGATTAAAGAAAAAATCGGCCAGCCAGGCGGCATTGGTGTCGACGATTTGTCCGTGCAACACTTCATCCCCTGTGGATAGCATCTCCACGTTTAACATCGTGTTCTCCTGCTTTTATGATGAAAACACTATAACGCATGGAGGGGGGAAGGCGCGACTGAACGCCGCGCCAGAAATGTTAGAAGCTGGCGTTAACCCCAACGTACGGGCCATCAGCAATCGCGTTATCACGGTTGCCGTCTTTGCCTGCCAGGTTCAGGTAACGATAACCGGCTTCAATGCTCAGCGGACGCAAAATGGTCAGACGCGCACCGGCATTCGCTTCTTCATAGCTGTCGATACCGCTGGAAAGTGAATCAGGAGAGTAATAATACTCACCAAACAGACGGAAGCTATCGCCAATCGGCCATTGTAAACCACCACCGACAGCGGCAGCATAGCCTTCATCGCCATCGTTTGGATTAGTATAAACACCTTTACCACCAACGGTCGCCATCAGCGGCCCCAGTGGGATATTCAAACCTAAACCCAGCCCGGCAACATCACCGTCGTCATCGTTATGCATCCAGTTACCGCTGACGGCCAGACCAGTACTCTCAGTGCCCATACCGAATCCCAGGTTAGTGTAGTCTTCGCCAGCCTGGCCGCTGATGCTAATCGCGCTCGCCGACGCGGAAACAAACAGCATTCCGGCAAAACCCAACATTAAACTTTTTTTCATTTTCTATCCTTTCCAGCGAGAATCAAAACATAGCCCCAAAACCGATGAATTGTACTGTCAGATGGCGAGGAATCAATGAGCTAAAAAAGCGATGCAATGACATATTGTAACTAAATACTACTCAGAAGATGTGGATAAGGTTAAATTCTTGTGTCATTTGTACATGTGAGCGTAGCAGAGGGTCGTTTTCAACAAACATCCTGTTTTCCCAACCAAAGTGGCGTTATTCATTGATGAAGCATTTTTTCTAGCGTCAGCAAAAGGTAAGATGCGTGCATGATGGAATTTTCTCTACCTCCCCTAAAGGACTGAACTTATGCGCCAAAGAACGATTGTTTGCCCATTAATTGAAAACGATGGCTGTTATTTGCTGTGCAAAATGGCTGACGACCGCGGTGTGTTTCCCGGTCAGTGGGCGCTTTCTGGCGGCGGTGTTGAACCAGGCGAACGTATTGAAGAAGCTCTGCGCCGTGAAGTGAGGGAAGAGCTGGGCGAACAGCTGGTGTTATCAGAAATTACCCCCTGGACCTTCAGTGATGATATCCGCACTAAAACCTATGCTGATGGCAGCCAGGAAGAGATTTACATGATTTATCTTATTTTCGATTGTGTCGCGGCGAATCGTGAAGTGAAGATTAACGAAGAGTTCCAGGCGTTCGCCTGGGTTAAACCGGAAGATCTCAGTGCCTACGATTTAAATATCGCCACGCGTAAAACGTTAACCTTGAAAGGGTTACTGTAGGTTATCATTTTAATAACGGCATAAAATTAATATTCTGAATAGCGGCATTGCACTCATCAACTTATAGCAAAC
Organism: Citrobacter freundii complex sp. 2024EL-00216; assembly: GCF_043945515.1. Lineage (NCBI taxonomy): Bacteria > Pseudomonadati > Pseudomonadota > Gammaproteobacteria > Enterobacterales > Enterobacteriaceae > Citrobacter > Citrobacter freundii complex sp. 2024EL-00216. Next base: position 98,774 of record NZ_JBIMRA010000002.1, read on the forward strand.
AGCAATGTCGCAAAAAAAACCAAAAAAAAAACTTTAATTTCATTAATATAAATAAAAAATAACTCTATTTAGCTGTCGTTCCAAAACCTTAAACTCTTAAGGATAAATTAACCTTCAGTCATTAACCTTTGTAGCCTGATGAAATAATTAACGACGCCCCTGTTTATCACTAAAAATAAAACTTCGGTGGCGTTAAATGGCTTGAAGGAATAATGATGTCTGACTTTTTGCCTTTCTCTCGCCCGGCCATGGGCGCTGAAGAACTTGCCGCAGTGAAGGCGGTTCTGGACTCTGGATGGATAACCACCGGCCCGAAAAATCAACAGTTGGAAGAGGCTTTTTGCCAGCTCACGGGGAATAAGCATGCCGTCGCCGTTTGCTCCGCCACTGCAGGAATGCACATTACGCTGATGGCGCTGGGCATTGGTGCGGGCGACGAGGTCATTACGCCGTCGATGACGTGGGTTTCTACCCTCAACATGATTGTTTTGCTGGGGGCGACGCCCGTCATGATCGATGTCGACCACGATACGCTTATGGTGACACCTGAGCAAATTGAAGCCGCTATTACCCCACGAACCAAAGCCATTGTTCCAGTACATTATGCTGGCGCCCCCGCCGACCTCGACGCAATTTATGCCATTGGCGAGCGTTATGGAATCCCGGTAATAGAAGACGCAGCCCATGCCGTAGGGACATTGTATAAGGGCCGTCATGTCGGTGCTCGCGGCACGGCAATCTTCTCGTTTCACGCTATTAAAAATATCACCTGTGCGGAAGGTGGACTGATCGTTACCGACGACAGCCAGCTCGCTCAGCGGCTTCGCAGCCTGAAGTTTCACGGTCTGGGCGTTGATGCTTTTGATCGACAAACCTACGGCCGGGCACCACAAGCCGAAGTGCTTGCACCTGGATACAAATACAACCTGACGGATATTAACGCCGCTATTGCGCTGGTACAGCTCAATAAGCTGGAGCAACTGAACTCACGCCGGGCGCAAATTGCCCAGCACTATCAAAAAGCGCTGGCCGATACGCCATTCCAGCCGCTGAGCCTACCGCAGTGGTCGCACGTTCATGCCTGGCACTTATTCATCATTCGTGTTGATGAAACGCGCTGCGGGTTGAGCAGAGATGCCCTGATGGAAGCGCTGAAGGCCAAAGATATCGGCACCGGCCTGCATTTTCGTGCAGCCCATACGCAAAAATATTATCGCGAACGCTTCACTACCCTTTCGCTCCCAAATACAGAATGGAATAGCGCACGCATCTGTTCGCTGCCGTTATTCCCCGACATGACCGACGCTGACACTCAGCGGGTCATTACGGCGCTTCGCGAGATAGCAGGACAATGAGCATGTTTGAAGCCACACCGATTAAAAAAGTCTCGGTTGTTATTCCCGTTTTTAATGAACAGGAAAGCCTGCCAGAGTTAATCAGACGCACCAGCGACGCCTGCGAGAAATTGGGCAAAGACTATGAAATTCTGCTAATCGACGACGGCAGCAGCGACCGTTCCGCTCAGTTGATGATGGACGCCTCTCAGGCACCGAACAGCCATATTGTCTCTATTTTACTGAATCGTAATTACGGACAGCACTCGGCGATTATGGCCGGTTTCAGCCATGTCACCGGAGACTTGATCATCACGCTGGATGCTGATTTGCAAAACCCGCCGGAGGAGATCCCACGGTTGGTCGCCACTGCAGATGAGGGTTTCGATGTGGTAGGCACGGTACGCCAGAACCGTCAGGATAGCGTATTTCGTAAGACCGCCTCACGAATGATCAACCATCTGATCCAACGAACCACCGGTAAAGCAATGGGCGACTACGGCTGCATGCTACGCGCCTATCGCCGTCACATCGTCGATGCCATGCTGCATTGCCAGGAGCGCAGCACCTTTATCCCTATTCTGGCCAACATTTTTGCCCGTCGCGCCACGGAGATCCCGGTACATCATGCAGAGCGTGAATTTGGTGACTCCAAATACAGCTTCATGCGTCTGATCAACCTGATGTATGACCTGGTGACTTGCCTTACCACAACACCGCTTCGCATGTTGAGCCTGCTGGGCAGCGTGATCGCTGCCACGGGCTTTACCTTATCAGTCCTGCTTGTTGTTCTGCGCCTGACGCTCGGCCCACAGTGGGCAGCAGAAGGGGTATTCATGCTGTTTGCCGTCCTGTTTACCTTTATCGGCGCACAGTTTATTGGCATGGGTTTACTCGGCGAATATATCGGTCGCATCTATAACGATGTCCGCGCCCGCCCCCGCTATTTTGTTCAACACGTTATCCGCCCACAAACTACGCAGTCAACCGAGGAAAACCGCGCATGAAAGCCGTCGTATTTGCCTATCACGATATGGGATGTCAGGGTGTCCAGGCCTTGATGGATGCAGGTTATGAAATCGCTGCCATTTTTACGCACACCGACAACCCGGGTGAAAAAGCGTTTTTTGGATCTGTTTCCCGCCTCGCGGCCAGCGCCGGTATTCCGGTTTACGCCCCAGACGAGGTTAATCATCCCCTGGTGGATTGAGCGCATTAGCCAACTGGCACCCGATGTTATCTTCTCGTTCTACTATCGCCATTTACTGAGTGATGAGATCCTCAGTCTTGCCCCTAAGGGTGCATTTAATCTGCACGGCTCGCTGCTGCCGAAATACCGTGGCCGCGCACCGCTGAACTGGGTATTGGTCAATGGTGAAACCGAAACCGGCGTCACGCTTCACCGCATGGTTAAACGCGCGGATGCTGGTGCCATAGTTGCCCAGCAGCGTGTCGCTATTTCACCGGATGATGTGGCGTTAACGCTGCACCATAAGCTGTGCCAGGCTGCGCGTCACCTGCTGGAAGAGGCGCTGCCCGCGATTAAAACGGGAGATTATGCAGAACTCCCCCAACAGGAAGCAGAGGCGACCTGTTTTGGTCGCCGCACACCGGAAGATAGCTTCCTCGACTGGAACAAGCCTACTGCGGAATTACATAACCAGGTCCGTGCCGTCAGCGATCCATGGCCGGGTGCATTTAGCTATGTCGGCACGCAAAAGTTCACCGTCTGGTCATCGCGCGTTTGCACAAACGACATTGCGGCCCAGCCGGGCACCGTCATCTCCGTGTCTCCTTTACAGATCGCCTGTGTCGATGGCGCACTGGAGATTATTACCGGACAAGCTGGCGATGGTATTGCAATGCAGGGTTCACAACTGGCGCAAGTTCTGGGTCTGGTGCCAGGTTCTCGCCTGAACAGCCAGTCAGTGACCACCAGCAAACGCCGTACTCGCGTACTGATCCTCGGCGTTAACGGCTTCATTGGTAACCATCTGACCGAGCGCCTGCTGCAAGAAGATAATTACGAAGTGTATGGACTCGATATTGGCAGCGACGCCATTGGGCGTTTCCTGCAACATCCGCGATTCCATTTCGTCGAAGGTGATATCAGCATTCACTCCGAATGGATTGAATATCATGTGAAAAAATGCGACGTTGTGCTGCCGCTGGTGGCGATCGCAACGCCTATCGAATATACCCGCAACCCGCTGCGCGTATTTGAGCTCGATTTTGAAGAGAACCTGAAAATCATTCGTTACTGCGTGAAATACCGCAAGCGCATCATTTTCCCGTCAACCTCCGAAGTCTACGGCATGTGTACCGACAAAGTCTTTGATGAAGACAGTTCGAATCTGATCGTCGGTCCGGTCAATAAACCACGCTGGATCTACTCCGTATCCAAGCAGCTGCTGGACCGTGTTATCTGGGCGTACGGCGAAAAAGAGGGATTGCGCTTCACCCTGTTCCGCCCGTTTAACTGGATGGGACCGCGTCTGGACAGCCTTAACGCCGCGCGTATCGGCAGCTCACGCGCCATTACACAGCTGATCCTCAACCTCGTGGAAGGTTCACCGATTAAGCTGATTGAAGGCGGTAAGCAAAAACGCTGCTTTACCGACATTCGCGATGGTATCGAAGCTCTGTACCGCATCATTGAAAACGAAGGCGGCCGCTGTGACGGTGAGATTATCAACATCGGTAATCCACAGAACGAAGCAAGTATTCAGGAACTGGCAGAAATGCTGCTTTCCTGCTTTGAAAAACATCCGTTGCGTAACCACTTCCCGCCGTTTGCCGGTTTCCGTGACGTCGAAAGCAGCACCTACTACGGTAAAGGTTATCAAGACGTTGAGCATCGTAAGCCTAACATTCGCAATGCAAAACGCTGCCTGAACTGGGAACCGACCATTGAGATGCAGGAAACGGTAGAAGAGACGCTGGACTTCTTCTTACGCAGTGTGGATATCACGGAACACACATCATGACCAAAGTAGGCTTGCGCATTGATGTCGATACATTCAGGGGGACGCGCGAAGGCGTGCCCCGCCTGCTGGAGACATTAAACCGACATAACGTTCGGGCAAGTTTTTTCTTTAGCGTTGGGCCTGACAACATGGGACGCCATCTCTGGCGTCTGGTGAAGCCACAATTTCTGTGGAAGATGCTGCGTTCAAACGCAGCATCACTCTACGGATGGGATATTTTATTGGCGGGAACCGCATGGCCGGGAAAAGAGATTGGCCAGGCCAACGCGGCAATCATTGCACAAACCGCCCAGATTCATGAAACCGGTTTGCATGCCTGGGATCATCACGCCTGGCAGGCGCGAAGCGGAAACTGGAATGACAAACAGCTGATTGATGATATTTCGCAAGGTATCACCACACTTGAAGCCATCATCGGTCAGCCAGTCACCTGCTCTGCCGTTGCCGGATGGCGTGCCGACAACCGTGTCGTCCATGCCAAAGAAGCATTCCATCTGCGCTATAACAGTGACTGTCGAGGAACGTCGTTATTTCGTCCGGTGCTGGAATCCGGGAAAACGGGGACGCCGCAAATTCCCGTCACCCTACCAACATGGGATGAAGTGGTTGGTCAGGAGGTCCAGGCGGTGGACTTCAACTCCTATATTCTCTCCCACATCCAGATGAGCAGAGGAACACCGGTGTACACCATTCATGCGGAAGTTGAAGGCATCGCCTTTCATCAGAACTTTGACGAGCTGCTTACTCGCGCCGCGGACATGGGGATGACATTCTGCCCGCTTGGCGAGCAGTTACCTGACGACATCAGTACGCTGCCGTTAGGACAGATCGTACGTGGAAAAATACCCGGCAGAGAGGGATGGCTCGGCTGCCAACAACCGGTGAGTGTGACACCATGAAACCTGCTGCCCGCTACACTCTGGCATTTATCGCTTTAATCGCACTGTATTTTATTTTACCTATCAACAGCCGTATGCTCTGGCAGCCTGATGAAACGCGCTATGCTGAAATCAGCCGGGAAATGCTCAACTCTGGTGACTGGATCGTTCCACACTTTTTAGGGCTGCGTTATTTTGAAAAACCAATTGCCGGATACTGGTTGAACAGCATCGGACAATGGTTGTTTGGCGCCAATAATTTTGGTGTCAGAGCGGGTGCTATTTTTGCCACTTTGTTGACCGCATTACTGGTAGCCTGGCTTGCCATGCGACTGTGGCATGATAAGCGTACCGCCGTACTCTCCTCCGCTATCTTTTTAACGTTTTTTTCGGTTTACAGCATCGGCACCTACGCGGTACTTGATCCCATCATAGCGCTTTGGCTGATGGCGGGCATGTGCTGTTTTTGGGAAGGCATGCAGGCCACCACCAGAACACGCAAAATCATCGCTTTTTTGTTGCTTGGGCTGACCTGCGGTATGGGTGTAATGACCAAAGGTTTTCTGGCACTCGCCGTCCCTGTGCTTAGCGTATTACCATGGGTTTTTGCCCAAAAGCGTTGGAAAGACCTCATTCTCTACGGTCTGCTGGCGGTGATCGGCTGCATCGCGATCGTACTACCGTGGGGTATAGCGATTGCACAACGCGAGCCGGATTTCTGGCATTACTTCTTCTGGGTTGAACATATTCAGCGCTTTGCGCAGGATGATGCCCAGCATAAGGCTCCTATCTGGTACTACATCCCGATATTTGTGGCAGGCACATTACCGTGGCTCGGTCTGCTTCCCGGCGCGCTGCGTACGGGCTGGCGTGAGCGGGATGTTCCGCGCAGTGCTCTGTACCTGTTAAGCTGGATTATTATGCCAATTCTGTTTTTCAGCATCGCGAAAGGAAAACTGCCGACCTATATTCTTTCCTGCTTCGCGCCGCTGGCGATATTAACGGCGCGCTTCGGCCTGCAGGCTGCGGAAAAAGACTCAGCATCCCTGCGCATCAATGGCTGGATCAACGTGCTATTTGGTGTCGTCGGCATCGTCGCTACGTTTAATGTTTCCACGCTGGGACCATTGAAGACGCCGGTCTGGTCGCATATCGAAACGTATAAGGTTTTTTGTGCCTGGGGCATCTTTATCATCTGGACGATTTTTGGCTGGTATACGCTAAATAACCGCGAGAAGAACTGGAAATTCGCAGCACTATGCCCATTAGGGCTGGCGCTGTTATTTGGCTTCTCCATTCCTGACCGGGTGATGGAATCTAAACAGCCGCAGTTTTTTGTCGAGATGACCAAAGAATCGCTGGAGCCGAGCCGTTATATTCTCACCGACAGCGTTGGCGTCGCTGCGGGACTGGCCTGGAGCCTGAAGCGCGACGACATCATGATGTACGGACAAACGGGCGAGTTAAAATACGGCCTCAACTACCCGGATGCTCAAGGCCGCTTTGTCAGTCGGGAGAATTTTGCCGACTGGTTAGCGCAACATCGACAGCAAGGAAACATTACGCTCGTGCTCTCGATTGATAAGAATGAAGATATTAATCAGCTTGCCATCCCTCCCGCTGACTACATTGATAATCAGGGGCGTCTGGTCCTGATTCAGTATCGGCCCAAATGATCTGGATAGCCTTAGTCCTCGCCAGCCTGCTCAGCGTCTGCGGCCAGCTATGCCAGAAGCAGGCGACCCGACCGGTGTCTGTTCGTGCGCGAAAACGCTACATTACGCAATGGATTGGGCTTGCTCTGGCAAGCCTCGGTCTGGCCATGCTGCTATGGCTGGCGGTTTTACAAAACATTCCTGTCGGTATTGCCTATCCCATGCTGAGTCTTAACTTTGTATGGGTAACTCTCGCGGCATGGAAAATCTGGCGCGAACCCGTCACAACCCGCCACTGGCTGGGCGTTGGGCTGATCATTACCGGCATATTTATTCTTGGGAGCGCAGTGTAATGGGCGTATTTTGGGGATTATGTAGCGTGATGATCACCTCCATCGCCCAGTTGAGCCTCGGCTTTGCGATGGATAATCTGCCGCCAATGCTGCAGCCGCTGGCGTTCATCTCTGCCGTATTCTCTGTCAGTATCGGAGCGTTTGCTTTATATGCCGGATTGACAGGGTATTTACTGTCAGTGATTTGCTGGCATAAAGCCCTACACCAACTCGCGCTGAGCAAAGCCTATGCCCTACTCAGCCTGAGCTATGTGCTGGTGTGGGTTGCCTCAATGATCCTGCCCGGCTGGCAGGGAACATTTTCAGTGAAAGCGCTGGCAGGGGTACTGTGCATCATGGCAGGGTTAATGACGATTTTTCTTCCTTCACGCAAACACCAGCCCTGAGATTACTTATCTTCAGACAGTCGTAACAGACGTTCCCATTCATCACAGATATACTGTCTGGCATCAATGATCTTAATCACCCGAGATGTATCGCGGTTAATACAATACTGAGCATCCTTCAGCGGCGAAAGAAGATCGCCGGGCTTAATCCGCTCAGATGATTGCGCCTGGGCAAGCATCTTGAGCGAACCACCGCTATCGCAAAGTACGATATAGAGCCTCCCTGCTTTTTTGTGACAGCAGGTCTTCTTCACATGCCATTCCATAGCGCACCTATTGTTAATAAATTTCACAATAAGTTACACATTAGCTCATAAACAAAAGGACAATAGCTGCGGAATGACAGAAATGAGAAATGTAATTAATGTTTTCTTAATGTTAACGATGAAGCGCTTACCCAATCCGACAACGCACGACGCGAGATTTTAATCCCTCCGGCTTTGAGTTCGGGCGGCAATGTCAGCCAACATACCGGTTGTTGAAAGCGGGCCAGCTTATCGTTTACCCACTCAGCCAGATTAGTTTCTCCAGCATTAGCGTCATACTCAATGACCGCCACCGGGCGATGGCCAAACTCTTTGTCTTCAATTGGTATAATAAAGGCCTGCAGAACATGCGGATGCGCTGCAATCACGCGTTCCACTTCTTCCGGCTGTATACCTTCCCCGCCGCTAAAAAACAGATTGTCCATACGACCGATAATGGTTAACTTGCCGTCCTTTAACACCCCACGATCGCGGGTTGCAAACCAGCCTTCCGCGTTCACTAAAGGAATAAGCTGTCCGTTACGCCAGTAACCTTGCGCCATGCTGGCAGCCCGTAACCAGACTTCATCATCAACGATTCTGACTTCTCTGCCTACCAGAGGGGAACCCACATCTGCCAGACCATCCGCCTCTTTCGCACAGACCGTAGAAGCGAATTCCGTTAATCCGTAACCGCACCAACAGCGAATCCCCTGCTCGTGCGCCTGCTCCGTCAACTCAACAGGAATAGCCGCGCCGCCCAGCAGTACCGCTTTGAGCGTGACCGGCGTGTTGTTGACCAGCAAGCGCCACAGCTGCGTGGGCACCAGTGAAGCGTGGGTACATCCAGCCAGCATTTGCTCCAGCGGCTGCTTGTCGCGCACGGTCATTCGCGCTCCGGCGAACAACCAGCGCCACAAAATACCCTGGCCGGAAACATGAAACAGCGGCAGCGAGAGCAGCCAGTCATCCTCAGCACCAAACGGCATTAATGACAGGACGCCCTGCGCGCTTGCCAGATGCGCCTGACAGGTATGAACAGCCGCTTTTGGCAATCCGGTAGAACCTGAAGTTAACGTCATCGTGCTCAAACGTTCAGGCAACCACGCCGCGGCGCGATCGCCTGGTAACGACCGCATCTGCAACGGGCTGAGTTCCGGAAGTGCGATAGCGGCCTCCAGATCCAGCGCAAAACGTAGCGTTAAGTCCGGGATCAGCGCATCAAGCAGCGGCTGAGGCAACTGTGGGTTCACAGGTAAAACCCGCGCCCCACATTGCAGCAGCGCGAGCCAGGCCAGCAAAGCGCGAGGATGATTCCAGGCGCGAAGCAGAACACCATCGCCCTCTTCCACGCCCTGGGCGGCAAAACCGCAGGCCAGATGATCTACACGTGTGCAAAGATCGCTCCAGCTTAATACCTCATCGTTGAGGCGTAAGGCTAGCGCCTTCGCACGAACCTGTTGCCAGTGACGCCACGGCCAGTCACTGAACTGCACCAGGCCCGATAAGCTCACGCTATCGGGCATTTCCTGCTGGGTCATAGCACACGTTCCAGCGCATCAACGTCGATACACGGCAACGTGCTACCCGGCCAGGTGCGTACCTGCTGGCACTGCATCAGACTCAGGGTATCCAGACCCGGAATGGTCTGCGGCGTTAACCAGGCGGCAATTCTCGCCAGCTGGGTTAAGCCCAGACTCGACTCGATTGACGAACTGATAACGGCAGTAAGACCGAGCGCATGCGCCGCAGCCACCTGTTCACGGACTTTATCGAGACTGCCGGTCAGCGTAGGTTTGATAACCACGGCCCTGACGCCTTCTTCGGCTTCGAAGGTGAAATCCGCTTCACGCAGACTTTCATCCCAGGCGATGGCAATGCCGGTTTCACGCGCGAAGGCACGAGAATCATCGCGGGTTTTGCACGGCTCTTCGAGGAAGGCAATGCGTCCACGATATTCCGGATTAACGTATTTCGCGAACTGCTGTGCTTTCAACGGCGTCCAGGCCCGGTTGGCGTCAAGTCGCAAATGCAGCTCCGGGATCGCCTCAAGCAGCAGATTGGCTACCATGCCGTCGCGGACCGCTTCATACAGACCGACCTTGATCTTCGCCACTTTTTCGCCCGGCATATCCGCCAGTTGTAGCACCAGATCGTCAGGATCGCCGGTACACAGCGGCGCAGCACGATAGTCCGCGTCCTGTGGCAATACGCCAGCCAGTTCGGCCAGCGCACAGCTTACGCCAAAGGCGACCGAAGGCAGTTGCGGTAAGGAGTCATCCCCTTGCAACCAGCCTTTCACCCAGGCCAGCAGCTCGGTTTGTGCCTCTTCCCAGCTTTCCTGACTGAAGCCCGGCAGTGGGGAAATTTCTCCCCACCCTTCGCGCTCGCCGTCACAAAGACAAACGTACAGCCCGTCACGCGTTTTTAACCGCCTGTCGCGCAGAATCACCCCCGCGTCCATGGGGATCTGCCAGCGGTATACCTGCGCGCTACGCATTACGGATTCCGTTTGAATTTGCTGAAATCAGGCTGACGTTTCTGGTTAAAGGCGTTACGGCCTTCCTGACCTTCTTCCGTCATGTAGAACAGCATAGTAGCGTTACCTGCCAGCTCCTGCAGACCAGCCTGACCATCACAGTCGGCGTTCAGTGCGGCTTTCAGGCAGCGCAGCGCCATTGGGCTGTTTTGCAGCATTTCACGGCACCAGCGTACGGTCTCTTTTTCCAGATCCGCCAGCGGAACCACGGTGTTGACCAGACCCATATCCAGCGCCTGTTTTGCATCGTACTGACGGCACAGGAACCAGATTTCACGCGCTTTTTTCTGACCGACGATGCGCGCCATGTAGGAAGCGCCCCAACCGCCGTCGAAAGAACCGACTTTCGGGCCGGTCTGACCAAAGATGGCGTTTTCAGCCGCAATGGTCAGGTCACACATCATGTGCAGCACATGGCCACCACCAATGGAGAAACCTGCAACCATCGCTACTACCGGTTTCGGACAGGTACGAATCTGGCGCTGGAAGTCCAGTACGTTCAGGTGATGCACACCGGAGTCATCCTGGTATCCGCCGTAGTCACCACGCACTTTCTGATCGCCGCCTGCGCAGAACGCTTTGTCGCCAGCACCGGTCAGAATAATTACGCCGATGTTGTCATCATAGCGGGCATCCGCCAGCGCCTGGATCATCTCTTTCACGGTGACCGGACGGAAGGCATTGCGTACCTGTGGACGATTAATAGTGATTTTTGCGATACCGTCGGTGGATTTCTCGTAAAGAATGTCGGTATAGCCTTCAGAGCAATCGTGCCATTCTACCGGTGCGTAAAGCATTGTTTCATCAGGATAGATCATAAAATGTCCTATAGTCAGCGACGCAGAATCTGAGCCAGACAGTCCACTACGCCCGCGGGGTTGTCCCGATGCGCGTTGTGTCCGGCATTACGAATCACATGGTTTGGTACTGATATTTCCGCCGCCAGAGCGCGGAATTTTTCGTCACGTTCACCACATAAATAATAAAACGGAAATGTGCGCGTCGTGAGTTGCGCACGTAAATCAGGCTGTACGGCAAGCGAGGTGGCCTCCAGCATTGCCGCCAGCGTTTGCCCATTATTCTGGCTACGCAGAGCGACCAGCGCCTCTCTTTGTGCCGCGTTCAGCGAGGAAAAAACGGGCTGTTGATACCAGTCATTAAACACCTCACGTAGCGGCTCTGCGCGAAAACGTGCAGCCCAGCGGCCATCCGAGAGACGACGCTGAACGCGCGCCTCCTCGCTTTGCAAGCCGGGATGTCCGCCTTCAACCACCAGACCACAAAGCCCTGGCATCTCCTGACTGGCCGCCATCATCGCGACTCTGCCGCCAAGAGAGTATCCCACCAGCCAGTAGTTAAGCATGTTGTAACTAAGTAGAGTGTTACGCAGCAAAACGCTGACATCATCGAACCCACTCACGCCGATGTCAGCGGAGCCACCGTGTCCCGGCAAGTCGATGTATAGCCGCGAATAATCCTGAAACGCTTCGCCGACCGTCTGCCATTCCTGGCAATCGCCAGAGAAACCGTGCAGGAAAACCAGCCAGGGAAATCCCGTCTGCCCCTCTTTCGCCTGCGCATGCAGGATCATAGATGACTTACCTGCGCCAGCAGTTGCTGCAAGGTTTGCGCCCCGTCAGTTTCGTTCACCACCAGCTCAATCACCGTGGCCGCAGGTGTACGCCACGCGTTAGTCAACGCGCTCTCCAGCTGCTCCCAGTTTTCCGGGCGCTGGTATTTAAGGTTAAACATGGCGGCAGCATGCTCGAAATGTACGTTCTGCGGCATCAGATAGAACCGTTCGCGTTCGCTGGCTGGTGTCGGCAGCAGGGAAAAAATCTGCCCGCCGTTATTATTGACCACTATCAGGACAAACGGCGCGGATACCTGGCGCAATAACGCCAGCGCATTCAGGTCATACAATGCAGATAAATCGCCAACAATCGCCAGCGTCGATTTCGCGCTGGCACGCTGTACACCAGCTGCCGTTGACAGCAGGCCGTCAATACCGCTCGCGCCACGGTTGCTATAGACCGGGTAACCAGCCGGAAGCTGCGACAGCGCATCAATCAGGCGTACCACCAGACTGTTACCCACGAACAGCTGCCCCTGCTCCGGCAAGTAGTCGCGGATACGGTGGGCTAATTGCGCTTCACCAAACGCCTCACGACGGGCTTCTACCGCCTGCCAGGCCTGTTGCGCCAGACGAGGGATCTCCATACACCAGGGCTGACGTTTCTCCGCCGGATGTAGCTCCAGCCAGTCGCCAACTTTCGCCACCAACCTGCGGCCGCGATGATGGGCCGGATCGAGGCGGCCTTCGATATTATCGACAATCCAGTATTCCTGCGGATCGCAGCTGGCCTGCCATTGCAGCAGACGTTTTCCGGTCAGGCTGCTACCAAGCTGCACCACAATCTGCGCCTGCTGCAATTCAGCTACAGCTTTCGCATTTCCCAGCCACAGGTCGGCGCACGGCAGCGGTTGTCCGGTTTGCGACAGAACATCGCCAATCAGCGGCCAGCCTAACGTCTGCGCCCACTGCGCAACCTTCTTACCTTCTTCCGCGCTCATGCGGCCCGCAATGACTACGCCGCGTTTTTGTCGCCAGAAAAACCAGTCACGCTGTTTGTCGCTTTCCAGCCGACGCGCTTCTCGCAGCCAGGGTTTATCGTCCTGCCACCAGTCGCCGAGGCGCTGCTGCCAGGCAATCCCCGTTTCGTCCATATCGCCATACAGCGGTTCCGCAAACGGGCAATTGATATGAACCGCCCCGCTATGCAGGGCAGCTAACGCATTATCAATAGTGGACACCAGCCAGCTTGCCGGAATGTCCTGAGTAGGACGCGGTAAAGAGAGCGTTTGCGATGGATGCGAGGCAAACATTCCGGCCTGACGAATCGCCTGGTTCGCGCCACAGTCGATAAGCTCTGGCGGTCTGTCAGCGGTAAGTAAAATCAGTTTTTCACCGGTCAGGCCCGCTTCAATCAACGCGGGATATAAATTCGCCACCGCGGTACCGGACGTCACAATCACGGCGACAGGTTGACGGCTGACTTTTGCCAGACCTAAAGCCAGATGCCCAAGACCGCGCTCGTCAAAATGGGTGTGGTGGATGAATGCGGGGTTTTCCGCTGCCGCCAGCGTCAATGGTGTAGAACGAGAGCCAGGGGCAATGCAGACATGCCTGACGCCGTGGCGAGTGAGTGCTTCCAGAATGACCGCCGCCCAGCGTCGGTTAAATGCGCTTACTGACATGAGATTGTCCGGTATCAATATTGCGACACAGTATAGAGAATCGAATAAATGGATTTTTGATATGAATCGGAAATATACACGAAATCACTATCCTTCCATCTGTAATAAAGTACGTAACCCTGCCGCTTTATTGTCTATTTCTTGCCATTCCTGCTCAGGATCTGAGCCACGTACAATCCCTGCCCCGGCATACAGGCGTACCACGTTTGCGCTAATTTTCGCCGAACGCAATGACACACAAAACTCGCTTTGGCGCAAAGAAAGATAACCCGCTGAACCGGCATACCACTCGCGTTCAAAGGGTTCATTTTGTTGGATGAATTCACGCGCCAGCTCACGCGGAATACCGGCAACTGCCGCCGTGGGCTGAAGCTGCATCAGGCAAAGCATATCGTCGGCCTGATTCAGTTCCGTCCAGATGCAACGGCGCAGGTGCTGCACTTTACGCAGCCTGAGCACCTGCGGTGGCAGCACATCGAGAGTTTGCGTACAGCCTTGCAGACGCTGGCAAATATCTTCGACCACCAGCATATTCTCGCGCTGGTTTTTATCATCTTTCATTAGCCAGTCGCCCAATTGCCAGGCCCGATGATCCTCAGGGTGATTGGCCACGGTTCCGGCCAGCGCCTCGGTGCGCAGCGCCGTATCACGTCGTCGATACAGACGTTCAGGAGAAGAGCCAAGAAAAGCGGTGTCGGCGGAGAATGCCATAAAGAAATGGTAGCAGTTCAGATTTAAGCGACGGCTGGAAGCCATCACGGCAGCGGCATTAACCGACTGAGAAAACTGTAAATCGGTCGCCCGCGCCAGCACGACCTTATCGAGGTCTTCTCCTGCGATCGTTTGAGTGGCGAGTTTTATCAGGTCTATCCAGCCAGCTTTCTCCGGCCAGTGCTGTTCTCCCGTCAAACTCAAACGCAATGCAGGGAGCGGTTTTACGGGAGCAAGCGATGAGATGAAGGCGATCGCTTGTGCAGCGTCTTCACGTAGCGACACGTCGCTATAGAGATGTAAGCGTAAGCTCGCCACTCCGGCGCAACGTCGCCACTCCAGCCGCGGCAGCAGTAAATTGCCACGCTGAGGCTCAAAGGCATTCAGGCCCCAGATGCGCAGGTCGGGATGATTATCATGCTGATGTAAAAATTGCTGGGCTGATTCCAGCGAGGAAAATGCGGCGACGGTCCCTAATACGGCGGCTTCTTCATCGCCGTTACGCTGCTGCCAGTAAAACTGGGGCCAGACGGGTTGACTGGCCAGCCATCCTAAAGCGTCAAACGCATCATTCAGTGGGAAAGGTATATCGTAAATACGAATTCCAGGTGCTGCTGGCATCTCTTGCGATAAATGACGCATCAGACTTTCCAGCGCAGTAGTGATTGAATGCACGCGGACCTCTCCCTGTTAAAAACCTCTCATTATACGGGGTACTGAGCAGAAAAAGCAGTACCCCCAGTTAGGGAGTACGTACAAATGCGATGACAGAACGGAATTTATCGCCGCGCTAACAATAATCCCATCACTAAACCGACCGTGGCGCCAACGCCGATTCCTCGCCAAGGTTTTTCGTGCACATAGTCATCCGCCCGACAAACGGCTTTTTTCGCACGGTAATAGTAGCTGTCAGAAGCATGGCTGACGCGATTTCTCACCTCTTCTAACGCCCGCTCTGCCCGCGCTTTTAACTCAAGGTATTTTTGATCTGCTGGGTCGCCAGAAGAACGCAGCACCTCTTCCAGCGTTTCACTTAATAATTCCAGATCATCATCGATACGTGATTCATAAGAATGAAAAGACATTATATTCTCCCTTTCTATTGACGTACCCGCTAACTATAGACAACCTGGACTGATTGCGCCTGTTTACGCCTGATGTGCTTCCCGCGCCATTCCGACGTGTGGAATACCATCTTCGTCATAGATATCCGTCACCGGAACAAAGCCAAAGCGTGCATAGAATGATTGCAGATGCGCCTGCGCGCCCAGATACAACGCCTTGCGTGGCCAGTGTTGCGCGCAGGATGCCAGCGTCTGGGCCATTAGCTGTTGCCCCAGTTTTTCACCACGCAGCGCTTCGCTTACAATCACCCGACCAATCACTACCGGCTCCAGCTCGTCATCGCTTTTCAGAATCCTCGCATACGCCACCAACTCATCGTTATGCCAGCCCAGAATATGCCGATTCTCTCCAGCCAGGTCATCGCCATCCACATCCTGGTACGGACACTGTTGCTCAACTACAAACACCGCGCATCGTAGCTGAAGTAGTGCGTACAGTTGTTGGGTACTCAGCTTTGCATGGTGGAGATCTTGCCAGTGAATCATTGTCTGCCCCTATGTTGTGATAACCTGAACACCCTGCCTTATTGATGGCGAAAAGTGTAACGCAAAGATGGAATTACTATTTTTAGGCACGTCTGCGGGAGTCCCCACGCGCTCACGCAATGTAACGGCAATTTTACTGAATCTGCAACACCCGACTCAGGCGGGGCTGTGGCTTTTTGATTGCGGCGAAGGGACGCAGCATCAGATGCTCACCACGCCTTTCAATCCAGGAAAACTCGATCGTATTTTTATCAGCCATCTGCACGGCGATCACCTGTTTGGTTTACCGGGGCTACTGTGCAGTCGCTCAATGGCCGGCAATGTCCAGCCTCTGACGCTCTACGGGCCAAAAGGGTTGCGAGAGTTTACCGAAACCGCATTGCGTCTGAGCGGCTCCTGGACCGATTATCCGCTGGATATTGTAGAAATCACCGCGGGTGAGATTGTGGATGACGGCCTGCGAAAAGTAACGGCTTACCCGCTGGCGCATCCGCTGGAATGCTACGGTTTTCGCATTCAAGAGCACGACAAACCGGGGGCTCTTGACGCCAATGCCCTGAAGGCGGCAGGTGTTAAAGCGGGCCCGTGGTTTCAGGATTTGAAAGCTGGGAAAACCATCGTGCTGGAAGATGGACGTACGATCCACGGCGCCGACTTCCTCGCCCCGGCCCCCAGGGGAAAATCAGTCGCTATTTTCGGTGACACAGGACCCTGCGCGTCCGCCATTGAACTGGCTCGAGGTGTAGATGTCATGGTACACGAAACCACGCTGGACGCTTCAATGGAGGAAAAAGCAAACAGTCGCGGGCACAGCTCAACCCGACAAGCCGCACAGCTGGCGCTGGATGCCGGAGTGGGACGTCTGATAATGACCCACGTTAGCTCACGCTACGATGAAAAAGGCTGCCAGCGCTTACTCGCAGAGTGCAAAACAATATTTCCAGACACGGCACTGGCTCACGATTTCGCCATTTTCAGCGTTTAACGCTCTATTTTTCCGCCTCAGTGCCGATAACAGTGGAAAGGCTGGCTTTCACACTGAGGACAGGATGAACAATTTCCAGAAAGATATTGATGACAGGACAAACCTAACCCTGTCTAACCGTTTTGAACTGCTGCTGTTTCGCCTCGGCAAATCTGTTGAGGAGCAGAAATCAGAGCTGTTTGGCATCAACGTATTCAAACTGCGTGAAATCGTGCCGATGCCGACCTTTACGCGTCCGGCGGGTATGAAGGCCCCGTTACTGGGTATGGTTAATATTCGCGATCAGGTGATCCCGGTGATTGACCTGCCCGCCGTCGCGGGCTGTAAGCCAGAGACCGGACTCAACATCCTGTTGATCACAGAATATGCCCGCAGCGTCCAGGCGTTTGCTGTGGAGTCAGTGGAAAACATTATGCGCCTGGACTGGCAACAGGTGCATACCGCCGAGAAAGCCGTTAATGGTCGCTATATCACCAGTATCGCTTGCCTGGACGACAACAAAGAGACCAACAACCTGGCGCTGGTACTCGACGTTGAGCAGATCCTGTACGACATCGTACCGGCGAACCACGACCTGCGCGCAACCGATCTGAAAACCAATAAATTCAACATCACGCCGGGTGCGGTGGCGATTGTGGCTGATGATTCCAAAGTGGCCCGCGCAATGCTGGAAAAAGGGCTTAACGCCATGGAGATCCCGCATCTGATGCATGTAACAGGTCAGGATGCGTGGGAAAAAATACAGCAGCTTTCCGCAGAAGCGCTGGCGGAGGGCAAGCCGGTCAGTGAGAAGATCGCTCTGGTTCTCACCGATCTCGAAATGCCGGAGATGGACGGTTTTACGCTTACCCGTAAGATAAAAACCGACGAACGTCTGAAGAAAATCCCGGTCGTTATCCACTCTTCGCTTTCCGGTAGCGCGAACGAAGATCACGTTCGCCGAGTAAAAGCGGATGGCTACGTGGCAAAATTCGAAGTCAATGAGCTTTCTTCAGTGATCCAGGAAGTGATGGATCGCACAGCAAAAGGTATCAGCGGTCCGCTGGTGAGCCGTCAGCTATTAAACTGACCGTATTTCACGCATAAAAAAACCCGCCAAGGCGGGTTTTTTCGTTTCTGCATTTCGTTTACATCAGCGGAGTCGCTAACTGCACAATGCTGATCAGCGGTTGCGGGTAAATACCCAGCACCAGTACCAGCAGAGCAGAAATCAGCACCACGATACCGCCCGCGCTGTACTGCCAGTTAGACGGCGCATCACGGTTCAGCTGCTGCGGTGCGCTCAGGTACAAGCTTACGGCAACGCGCAGGTAGTAGTACAAACCAATCGCAGAACCGACCACCACGGCGGCAACCAGCCACCACAGGTTAGCCTGCACACCGACGGCCAGTACATAGAACTTACCGATAAAGCCCAGCGTCATCGGGATACCTGCCAGAGACAGCATCATCACCGTCATCACTGCCGCGAGGATCGGACGATGCCAGAACAGACCACGGTAGGAGAACAGAGAGTCCGCATCCGGGCCGCGGTACGGGCTGGACATCAGGCTGACCACACCGAACGCGCCGAGGCTGCTGAACAGGTAACCGGCCAGGTAAACGCCAACTGCTTCCATCGACATCTCGCCGCTCTGCAGAGCAATAAGCGCCACCAGCAGGTAGCCGAGGTGAGAGATAGAAGAGTAACCGAGCAGACGTTTAATATTGGTCTGGCTCAGCGCCATCAGGTTACCGAAGATGATGGAAGCAAAGGCAATCACGCCCAGTACGATACGTACCGCTTCGCTATCCCCTACCGGTGCGTACAGGAACAGACGCATCACCACGCCGAAGATAGCGATTTTGCTCGCCGTCGCCAGGAAGGTGGAAACCGGAGCAGGAGCACCCTGGTATACGTCTGGGGTCCACAGGTGGAACGGAACCAGCGAGAGTTTAAAGCCGAGGCCAACAATCATCAGACCGAAGCCCGCCAGCAGCAGCGGTTCGTGCAGCATGCCGTCGCCGAGGCTCTTACCGAGTGCAACAAACGACAGATTACCAGACTGCGCGTACACCAGCGCCATACCGAACAGCAGGAAGGAAGACGCTGCGGCAGACAGAATGGTGTATTTGATACTGGCTTCCAGCGAACGTTTCTGGCGGAACGCATAGCCAACCAGACCAAACAGCGGCAGAGAGATCAGCTCAATACCAAGGAACAGCGCCGCCAGATGGTTAGCGTTAGCCAGCAGAATACCGCCGAGCGCGGCAATCAGCACCAACAGGTAGAACTCTTCCCGGTTGTCATCGTAGCCTTCCAGCCACGGGTAAGCGAAGGTACAGGTGGCAAGACTCGCCAGCAGCACCAGCCCGGTGTAGAGCATGGCGAAACCGTCAACCCGCATCAGCGGAGTGACGTCCATGGCGCCCGCCTGGCCAACAAACCAGAGCGAAACCAGCGCGGCGTTAAGCCCAATGACCGACAGCGTGGCATTGAGGAAGTGATTGCGTCGCCACGCAATGGAGAGCATCACAACCACCACCGTCAAGCCGACGATCAGCAGCGGTAGCAGCGCAATCAGGTGTTGTGGAGTTATTGTCATGGCGATTTACGGCCTTGTAGTAGTAACGGAATTAACAAACCACTGCTGGATGTTGCTCATCGCAGAATGCGAGGTATCCAGAATCGGCTGCGGATAGAAGCCAAGCAGTACCAGAAGCACGACCAGCAACAGGATGATAAACAGCTCACGCAGCGACATCCCTGGCAGTTCAACACTGGCAATCTGGCTCTTCGCTTTACCGAAGTAAGCGCGATGCAGCATCGCCAGCGAGTAAACAGAGGCAAACACCAGACCAAAGGTCGAGATCACGGTAATGACCGGAACCACCTGGTAGCTGCCGAACAGAATCATAAATTCGCCAACGAAGTTACCTGTACCCGGCATACCCAGCGTACACACTGCGAAGAACATCGACAGCGCAGGCAACCATTTCATTTTGCCCCACAGGCCGCCCATCATACGCATATCACGCGTGTGCAGACGTTCGTACAGCTGACCACACAGAATGAACAGACCGGCTGCGGACAGACCGTGCGCAATCATCTGGATAACAGCACCCTGGTACGCCAGCTGGCTGCCGGTGTAGATAGCAATCAGTACGAAGCCCATGTGCGATACGGAGGTGTAAGCGATCAGACGTTTGATATCGTACTGATTAAAGGCCATCCACGCGCCGTAGAAGATACCGATAACGCCCAGCCACATTGCGATAGGTGCAAACTCAGCCGACGCGTTCGGGAACAGCGGCAGAGAGAAGCGCAGCAGACCGTAAGCCGCGGTTTTCAGCAAGATCCCCGCCAGGTCAACGGAACCTGCGGTCGGCGCCTGGGAGTGCGCATCCGGCAACCAGCCGTGCAGCGGAACTACCGGCATTTTCACCGCGAAGGCGATGAAGAAGCCCAGCATCAGCAGATATTCCACACCGTGGGACATCGGGGTATTCAGCAGCTCTTCATAGTTGAAGGTCCACACACCGGTCGCTTTATAGTGCACAAACACCAGCGCCAGGATGGCAATCAACATCACCAGACCACTCGCCTGGGTATAAATGAAGAACTTGGTCGCCGCAGTGATACGCGTTTTACCATCAGAGGCTTTATGGCCCCACAACGCGATCAGGAAGTACATCGGCACCAGCATCATTTCCCAGAAGAAGAAGAACAGGAACATGTCGATGGCAAGGAACACGCCGATCACGCCGCCTAAGATCCACATCAGGTTCAGATGGAAGAAGCCCTGGTATTTTTCGATTTCATTCCAGGAGCAAAGTACCGCCAGAACACCGAGCAGACCGGTCAGCACTACCATCAGCAGCGACAGACCGTCGATAGCCAGATGAATAGAGATGCCAAAACGTGGGATCCACGGCAGGACAAATTCAGACTGCCACTGCGGAATGCCAGCGGATTGCGTCAGTGAATAGCCGCCCTGCAACCACAGTTGCAGGCCAAGCGCCAGCGTCAATCCCATGGTAATCAGCGCGATCCAGCGCGGCACCTTCACGCCAAAGCGTTCGGTCTGCCAGCACAGGAAGCCACCGATAAAGGGAATTAATATCAACCAGGGTAATAACATAGCTAAGTATGTCCCTTATATTTACTCCTGCTCAGGCTATCTCACTCGTCAGCCCAAATCCCGGCAGTGCTCGCAATCCTCACGTACTTCAGTACGCTCCGGTTGCTCTGCGCTGGCGGTCTCCGGTCTGACTTCGCCGATGACGCCTGTACATCAGGAACAGATTTTCAACGAATTCTAAAAATTATTTTTGGGTTTGTAGGCCGGATAAGCGCAGCGCCATCCGGCAATCGTTCATCCAGCCAACAAACTCAACGCAGTACCATCAACAGTGCCAGCACAACGACGGCGCCGATGCTCATTGATGCAACATACCAGCGCAGATAACCGTTCTCGCTCAACAGCAGGCCTTTACCTGCAAAGCGGGAAAGGATCGCCGGAATGTTCATCATTGAGTTGAGCGGATCGCGTTTCAGCAACCAGGCAACACCCAGGAACGGCTTAACGAACACTTTGTCGTACAGCCAGTCGAAGCCCCAGGCGTTATACCACCAGGTACCCAGCAGGCGGCCCGGCGCACTGTTCGCAATCGACGTCACCAGCGTGCGTTTACCCAGCCACAGCCATGCTGCGATCAGGATGCCCGCAATCGCTACGATACCGGAGGTAATTTCCAGCGTCATAACGCGACCATGCTCAAGCTCGGTCGTCGCAGGCAGTACACCCTGCAGCGGCGGCACAATCAGCGCGCCAACGAAGGTGGACAGGATCATCAGCACAATCAGCGGCAGATGATGGGTAATCCCCTTCCCTGCGTGGGCGTGAATTTGTTCTTTACCGTGGAACACGATGAAAATCATACGGAAGGTGTACAGAGAGGTCATGAATGCACCGACCAGACCTGCAACCATCAGATTAATATGACCATTCGCCATTGCACCGGCCAGAATCTCATCCTTACTGAAGAAGCCAGCGGTAATCAGCGGCAGAGCCGACAGCGCCGCGCCACCGATCAGGAAGCAGAGATACACCAGCGGAATTGACTTACGCAGACCGCCCATCTTGAAGATGTTCTGTTCGTGGTGGCAAGCCAGGATAACCGAGCCGGATGCCAGGAACAGCAGCGCTTTAAAGAAGGCGTGCGTCATCAGGTGGAAAATCGCCGCATCCCACGCCTGTACGCCGAGAGCCAGGAACATATAACCAATCTGGCTCATCGTAGAGTACGCAAGAACGCGTTTGATGTCGGTCTGTACCAGCGCAGCAAAACCCGCCAGCACCAGAGTGATAGCACCGATAATCCCCACCAGGTGCAGGATTTCAGGCGTCATCAGGAACAGGCCGTGCGTACGGGCTATCAGGTAGACACCAGCGGTAACCATCGTCGCGGCGTGGATCAACGCGGAGACAGGCGTCGGACCGGCCATCGCATCAGCAAGCCAGGTCTGCAACGGCAGCTGTGCAGATTTACCGACCGCACCGCCCAGCAGCATCAGGGTTGCCCACATCAGCATGTTGTTACCGTCTGCAAAGTGCGCAGGCGCCAGTTCCACCATTTCGCGGAAGTTCAGCGTGCCCAGCTCGTTGTAGAGGATGAACAGCGCGAACGCCAGGAATACGTCACCAACACGGGTTACCACGAAGGCTTTCATTGCCGCAGCGCCATTCTTCGGATCGGTGTAGTAGAAACCAATCAGCAGATAGGAGCACAGGCCCACGCCTTCCCAGCCGAGGTACATCAGCAGCAGGTTATCCGCCAGCACCAGAACCACCATGCTGGCGATAAACAGGTTGGTGTAGGCGAAGAAACGAGAATAGCCCTCTTCTCCGCGCATATACCAGGAGGCGAACATGTGGATCAGGAAACCAACGCCGGTCACCACGGAGAGCATGGTCAGCGACAGGCCGTCCAGCACCAGGTTAAAACCGATGTTGAAGTCGCCGACTGACATCCACGTCCACAGCGGCTGGCTGTAAGCCTGCTGGCCATTGGCAAAGAAATCAACGCCAACAAACGCAGTAACCAGCGCAGCCAGACCGATCGACCCGACACCCACGGTAGCGGACAGATTTTCTGACCAACGACCACGAGAAAACGCCAGTAATACAAAGCCAATAAATGGCAGAATAATGGTTAAGGCAAGCATGTTCATCCACGCATCTCACTTACTGAATCGATGTTCAGGTTCTGGCGACGGCGATGAAGTTGCAGCAACAGCGCAAGCCCAATGCTCGCTTCGGCAGCCGCAAGGCTGATGGCGAGAATATACATCACCTGACCATCGGTCTGGCCCCAGTAGCTTCCTGCGACCACAAAGGCCAACGCGGAGGCGTTAATCATGATTTCCAGCCCGATCAGCATAAACAGCAGATTGCGGCGGATAACCAGACCGGTTAAGCCCAGCACGAATAAGATCGCAGCGAGGATCAGTCCATGTTGTAAGGGGATCATGCGTGCTCCTCCGTTTTTCTTTTCGCGCGGTCATCGGTGCGGTTGCTCAGCACTTCACCTGAACGCTCTTCGCGCCCCACGTGGAAGGCCACAACCAGACCCGCCAGCAGCAGCATCGAAGCCAGTTCAACCGCCAGTACATACGGTCCGAACAGGGAAATACCGACTGCTTTCGCGCTAATTGGCGTGCCGTCGATGCCCTGATCGTTAACGCCCAGAATGGCGTAAACAATAACCACCAGCATAATGGCCGACAGAATCGCCGGACCAATCCACACCTGCGGTTTCAGCCACTGACGTTCCTGTTCAATTTCAGAACCACCAAGGTTGAGCATCATCACCACGAACACGAACAGCACCATGATGGCGCCCGCGTAGACGATAATTTCCAGCGCACCGGCGAAGTAAGCGCCTAACGAGAAGAACACCCCAGAAATCGCCAGCAGCGAAATAATCAGGTACAGCAACGCGTGTACCGGATTGGTGTGGGTGATCACCCGCAAGGTTGCGAGAATGGCTATCAGGCCACAGATATAAAAAGCGAACTCCATTGCCCCTCTCCTTACGGTAACAGGCTCTTGACGTCGATAGGCTTAGCTTCGTTCTCTGCTTCGCCCTTATCTTTGCCGTCGATTGCCATACCTGCCATCCGGTAGAAGTTATATTCCGGGTATTTGCCCGGACCGGAGATCAGCAGATCCTCTTTCTCGTAAACCAGGTCCTGGCGCTTGTACTCACCCAGCTCGAAATCTGGAGTCAGCTGAATAGCCGTAGTCGGACAGGCTTCTTCGCACAGGCCGCAGAAAATGCAGCGTGAGAAGTTAATGCGGAAAAACTCCGGATACCAGCGGCCATCTTTGGTCTCTGCTTTTTGCAGAGAAATACAGCCTACCGGACACGCTACCGCACACAGGTTACAGGCAACGCAGCGCTCTTCACCGTCTGGATCACGAGTCAGAACGATACGACCACGAAAACGGGGCGGTAGATAGACCGGCTCTTCCGGATACATCTGCGTTTCGCGTTTCGCGAACGCATGCAGGCCGATCATCCAGATACTGCGTACCTGGGTGCCGAAACCTACGAACAATTCTTTTAAGGTCATGGTCTTTGTGTCCCTTATTGCGCCTGCCAGAGAATGACAGCCGCCGTTACCAGCAAGTTGACGAGCGTCAGCGGCAGACAGACTTTCCAGCCGAAGGACATTACCTGGTCATAACGAGGACGCGGTAACGACGCACGAATCAAAATGAACATCATCATGAAGAACGCGGTTTTCAGCGCGAACCAGACGAATGGCGGTAAGAACGGGCCATGCCAGCCACCGAAGAACAGGGTAACCATCAGTGCAGAAATGGTGACGATACCGATGTATTCACCCACGAAGAACAAACCGAATTTCATACCGGAATATTCAATGTGGTAACCGTCGGCCAGTTCCTGCTCGGCTTCTGGCTGGTCAAACGGGTGACGGTGGCACACCGCCACGCCCGCGATGGCAAAGGTGACAAAACCAAAGAACTGCGGAATAACGTTCCAGATATCAGCCTGGTTATTGACGATGTCGGTCATGTTAAATGAACCGGCCTGCGCCACCACGCCCATCAGGGAAAGCCCGAGGAACACTTCGTAACTCAGCGTCTGCGCAGACGCACGCATCGCACCGAGCAGGGAGTATTTGTTGTTACTGGACCAGCCGGCGAACAGCACCGCGTATACCGCAAGGCCCGCCATCATCAGGAAGAACAGGATCCCGATGTTCAGGTCAGCAACTACCCAGTTCGGACTCACCGGCACGATGGCGAAAGCCAGTAGTAGCGAGGTAAAGGCGATCATCGGTGCCAGGGTAAAGATGACGCGATCCGAGAATTTCGGGATCCAGTCTTCTTTAAAGAACATCTTGATCATGTCCGCAACCAGCTGGAGCGAACCGCCCCAGCCAACTCGGTTCGGTCCGTAACGGTTCTGGAACAGACCCAGCAGACGACGTTCGCCAAAGCTCATGAATGCCCCGCAGGTGACCACCACCAGCAGGATCACGACAGCTTTGAGAATGCTCAGCAGGATCTCAATCAGATCGGGTGTAATCCAACTCATTGTTGTGCCTCCTGCAGATCCTCAAGACGCGCACCTGCCAGAACCGGCGCGATGCCAGGCATACCCATCGGCAAACCAACCTGCCCTGCCGTTAATCCTTCAGCGATTTCAACCGGCAGCGTAACCGTGTTGCCATCGTAGCTGAAAGAAACGCGCGTACCGGCATTAACACCCAACTTCGCGGCATCAGCCGGGTTGAGTTTGATGTACGGCTGCGGCATACGGGTCTGGAAGACTGGCGCACGCTGGGACATTTCGTCACTGCCAAACAGATGGTAGTACGGCGCTATACGCCACTGACCATCCTGAGCCTGGAAGCTCGCCGGAACGGTAGTGAAGTAATCCATACCATCTGCAGAAGCTTCGATCAGACGCACGCCCGGATCGCCATGACGCAGTTTACCGCCCACTTCATCCTGGAACTTGTTCCACGCCTGTGGGGAGTTCCAGCCCGGAGCCCAGGCAAACGGAATTTGTGAACGCGGCGCAGACGGTTGGTTGTTCCCTTCCATAGAGAAGGCGAACATAGTGTCTTTGTCCTGCGGCTGGCGCGGTTCGTGTACGCTGATGTTAGCGCGCATTGCGGTACGACCGCTGTAACGGTGCGGTTCACGAGCCAATTTCTGTCCACGGATACGGAAGCTTGCGTCCGGCGCGGCATCTTTGATACCCGCCAGTTGCGGCAGCTTCTCAACGACCGCGTCGATAACGTGGTCGAGCTGCGTCCAGTCCACTTCGCGGCTCTGCACGGTGCTGTGCAGCGAGTGCAGCCAGCGCCAGCTTTCCAGCATCACGGTGTTACTGTCGTAGTAGGACGGGTCGTAGACCTGGAAGAAACGCTGAGCGCGGCCTTCGTTGTTAATCACCGTACCATCGCTTTCGGCGAAACTTGCGGCGGAAAGCACCAGATGAGCGTTTTCCATAATTGCCGTACGCTGATGGTCAATGACCAGTACCAGCGGCGCTTTCGCCAGCGCTGCGTTCACACGGGTTGCTGAAGCATGGCGATGCAGGTCATTCTCCAGCACCACAACGGCGTCAGCACGACCTGTTTCCAGCTCGGTCAGCGCATCGTCAAGGGAACCACCGCCAATCATACCCAGGCCCATGCTGTTAACAGAGCGAGCAATCATGGTGATGCCGACGTCTGCACCACGGCCTTTCAGCGCCTTCGCCACGTTGGCAGCCGCCTGAATCACTTCGGCGCTACCGGCGTTGGTGCCGGAAATAATCAGTGGTTTCTTCGCCCCGGCCAGTGCCTGAACGATAACGTCAATTTTGTTTTGCAGGTCACGGTCGATACCGTCAACCGCCGGAGCGTTGTTATCCAGCGCATGAGCGATAGCGAAACCTAAACGCGCCTGATCTTCAACCGGTGCACGATAGGTCCATGCGGCGATGTCATCCAGACGGGTGTTATCGACGTTGGTAACGAACAGCGGGTGCTTAGCACGCTGGCCGATGTTAAGGATTGCTGCGATCTGCCAGTCAGCCACTTTCTGTGCCGCCGCCATTTCACGCGCTTTACCTTTCACCGCCTGACGCACAGCCAGCGCAACGCGTGCGCCGGTCTGGGTGACATCTTCGCCCAGCACCAGAACCGCATCATAAGATTCGATTTCGCGCAGTGCCGGAGTATGAATCCCGCCGTCACGCAGCACGCTCAGTGCCAGTTGCAGACGTTCCTGCTCGCCCTGGGCGATACCGGTATAGAAGTTATCCGCACCCACCAGTTCACGCAGCGCGAAGTTACTTTCAACGCTGGCGCGCGGGGAGCCGATACCAATTACTTTCTTCGACTGACGCAGAATATCTGCCGCGCCCTGCATCGCCTGCTCGGCGTTCAGCGTGATCAGGTCATCGCCACGACGCTGTACCGGCTGACGCGGACGGTCTTTCAGGTTCACGTAACCATAGCCAAAACGACCACGGTCGCAGAGGAAGTAGTGGTTAACGGTACCGTTATAACGGTTTTCGATACGACGCAGTTCACCGTAGCGTTCGCCCGGGCTGGTGTTACAGCCGATGGAACACTGCTGGCAGATGCTCGGCGCAAACTGCATGTCCCACTTACGGTTATAACGCTCGGAGTGCGTTTTATCAGTGAAGACGCCGGTCGGGCAAATTTCTACCAGGTTACCAGAGAACTCGCTTTCGAGCGTACCGTCTTCCGGGCGACCGAAGTAGACGTTGTCATGTGCGCCATAGACACCCAGATCCGCACCATCGGCGTAATCTTTGTAGTAACGTACGCAGCGATAGCAGGCGATGCAGCGGTTCATTTCGTGAGAGATGAACGGCCCCAGGTCCTGGTTACGGTGAGTACGCTTCGTGAAGCGGTAGCGACGGAAGCTGTGACCGGTCATGACGGTCATATCCTGCAGGTGGCAGTTGCCGCCCTCTTCACAGACCGGACAGTCGTGCGGGTGGTTAGTCATCAACCACTCCACGACGCTTTCGCGGAACTGTTTCGCTTCTTCGTCATCAATAGAAATAAAGGTGCCTTCGGTGGCCGGTGTCATACAAGACATCACCAGGCGACCACGCGTGTCTTCCGCGTTTTGATATTGCTTCACCGCACACTGGCGGCAAGCACCGACGCTTCCCAGCGCCGGGTGCCAGCAAAAGTACGGAATATCAAGGCCGAGAGACAGACAAGCTTCCAGCAGGTTGTCCGCTCCGTTGACCTCATATTCTTTGCCGTCTACATGAATCGTAGCCATAGTCAGCATGCTTCCAGTTGGCTCGGTCGTAACCGAGCGTTAATCGAATTTCTTATCGCGACACAGGGCTAACCCTGTAATCACCAGCGCTCTTTCAGCAGGTTCGGCTGAATACCACCAATCTGATGGGTATTGCTGAAGGACTGCTTGATGCCAGCTTCGAATTCTTCGCGGAAATATTTAATGGCGCTCTGCAGCGGTTCCACTGCACCCGGTGCGTGTGCACAGAAGGTTTTACCCGGGCCGAGGAAACGACACAGTTGCTCAAGTGTCTCGATATCCCCAGGCTGGCCTTCGCCACGCTCCAGCGCGCGCAGAATTTTCACACTCCACGGCAGACCGTCACGGCACGGCGTACACCAGCCGCAAGACTCGCGGGCAAAGAACTCTTCGAGGTTACGCACCAAAGGAACCATGCCAATCTCGTGATCAACAGCCATGGCCAGCGCGGTGCCCAGACGGCTACCTGCTTTACCAATGCTTTCGAATTCCATCGGCAGATCGAGGTGTGCTTCGGTCAGGAAGTCAGTCCCTGCACCGCCTGGCTGCCAGGCTTTAAACTTCAGTCCATCGCGCATGCCGCCCGCGTAATCTTCGAGGATCTCACGCGCGGTAGTACCGAAAGGCAGTTCCCACAGGCCAGGATTCTTCACGCGACCAGAGAAGCCCATCAGCTTGGTGCCCGCGTCTTTGCTCTTCGAAATGTTCTGGTACCACTCCACGCCGTTCGCGAGGATAGCCGGTACGTTACACAGGGTTTCGACGTTGTTTACGCAGGTCGGTTTGCCCCATGCGCCAGAGCTTGCCGGGAACGGCGGCTTGGAACGAGGGTTAGCACGGCGACCTTCGAGGGAGTTGATCAGCGCGGTTTCTTCACCGCAGATGTAACGCCCTGCCCCGGTGTGGACAAACAGTTCGAAGTCGAAACCAGTGCCCATGATGTTTTTGCCAAGCAGACCGGCTTCGGTCGCTTCGGCAATCGCGCGACGCAGATGCACGGCTGCTTCGATATATTCACCGCGCAGGAAGATGTAACCACGGTACGCTTTCAGCGCAAACGCGGAAATCAGCATGCCTTCCACCAGCAGGTGCGGCAGCTGTTCCATCAGCAGACGGTCTTTATAGGTGCCCGGCTCCATTTCATCGGCGTTACACAGCAGGTAACGGATGTTCATGGATTCGTCTTTCGGCATCAGGCTCCACTTCAGACCGGTGGAAAAGCCCGCGCCGCCGCGCCCTTTCAGGCCAGCGTCTTTTACCTGATTAACGATTTCGTCCGGTGACAGCCCGGTCAGGGCCTTACGCGCACCTTCGTAGCCGTTCTTGCTACGGTATTCGTCCAGCCAGACCGGCTGTTTGTCATCACGCAGACGCCAGGTCAGCGGATGGGTTTCGGGAGTACGGATAATGTCTTTCATTTATACCGCTCCAGCAGTTCGGGAATGCCTTCCGGGGTCAGGTGAGCGTGAGTATCCTCATCGATCATCATGTTTGGCCCTTTATCGCAGTTCCCCAGGCAACAGGTCGGCAGCAGCGTAAAGCGACCATCAAAGGTCGTCTGCCCCGGCTTGATGTTGAGTTTTTTCTCAAGCGCGGCCTGGATCCCCTGGTAGCCGTTG
Source organism: Citrobacter freundii complex sp. 2024EL-00216 (assembly GCF_043945515.1). Classification (NCBI taxonomy): domain Bacteria; kingdom Pseudomonadati; phylum Pseudomonadota; class Gammaproteobacteria; order Enterobacterales; family Enterobacteriaceae; genus Citrobacter; species Citrobacter freundii complex sp. 2024EL-00216. The sequence goes on from NZ_JBIMRA010000002.1 coordinate 128,667, forward strand.
ATATGGCACACCACGCTGTCGCAATAGCGGATCACGTGGCGACCTACCGGCTGGCGGAAGATCTGGCTATAAAACGTAGCAACACCTTCTACGTCGCTTGCCGGAATACCCAGCACATCAGCGATCGCATAGATCGCCCCATCCGGCACCCAGCCACGCTGTTTCTGAACGATTTTCAGCGCTTCAATGGACGCCGCACGCGGGTCTTCGTAGTGGTGCTTCTCGTGCTCAATCGCTTCACGCTCAGCCGCACTCAGCTCAAAAGCCTCGGTTTGTGGTTGTTGATTCTCGTGCATAATTAGCGGTCCACATCTGACATAACAAAATCGATACTACCCAGATGGACGATTAAGTCGGACACCAGGCTGCCACGTACCGCTACCGGGATCTGCTGCAGGTGCGCATAGCTCGGGGTACGGATACGGGTACGGTAACTCATGGTGCTGCCATCGCTGGTCAGGTAGTAACTGTTGATACCCTTGGTCGCTTCCACCATCTGGAAGGACTCGTTTGCCGGCATAACCGGGCCCCACGAAACCTGCAGGAAGTGGGTGATAAGGGTTTCGATATGTTGCAGCGTGCGCTCTTTCGGCGGCGGCGTCGTCAGCGGGTGATCCGCTTTGAACGGGCCTTCCGGCATGTTATTGAGGCACTGCTCAAGGATGCGCAGACTCTGGCGCAGCTCTTCAACTTTCAGCATCACGCGGGTATAGCAGTCAGAAACGCCGCCGCCAACCGGGACTTCAAAGTCAAAGTTTTCGTAACCAGAGTACGGACGCGCTTTACGCACGTCGAAATCAATACCGGTCGCGCGCAGCGCAGCACCGGTACAACCCCAGTCCAGCGCTTCTTTCTTACCGTAAGCGGCAACGCCCTGCGAACGGCCTTTCAGGATGGTGTTACGCAGTGCGGCTTTCTCGTAAGAATCCAGACGTTTTGGCATCCAGTCGAGGAAGTCACGCAGCAGCTTGTCCCAACCGCGCGGCAGATCGTGTGCCACACCGCCGATACGGAACCAGGCCGGGTGCATACGGAAACCGGTGATCGCTTCCACCACGTCATAGATTTTCTGACGGTCGGTAAAGGCGAAGAAGACCGGGGTCATCGCGCCGACGTCCTGAATGAACGTGGAGATGTACAGCAGGTGGCTGTTGATACGGAACAGTTCGGACAACATCACGCGAATCACGTTGACGCGATCCGGCGTGGTGATACCAGCCAGCTTCTCAACGGCCAGTACGTAAGGCATTTCGTTTACGCAGCCGCCGAGGTACTCAATACGGTCGGTGTACGGAATGTAGCTGTGCCAGGACTGACGTTCACCCATCTTTTCAGCGCCACGGTGGTGGTAGCCGATGTCAGGTACGCAGTCGACGATTTCTTCGCCATCAAGCTGCAGCACAATACGGAAAGCACCGTGAGAAGACGGGTGGTTAGGACCGAGGTTGAGGAACATGAAGTCCTCGTTTTCGGTACTACGCTTCATACCCCAATCTTCAGGTTTGAAGGTCAGCGCTTCCATTTCCAGATCCTGTTTGGCTTTAGTCAGCTCAAACGGATCAAATTCGGTCGCACGCGCCGGGTAGTCTTTACGCAGCGGATGACCTTCCCAGGTATGCGGCATCAGCAGACGCGTCAGGTGCGGGTGACCTTCGATATCGATGCCAAACATTTCCCAGGTTTCACGCTCATACCAGTTGGCGTTCGGGAACAGTTTGGTGAAAGTCGGTACGCGCAGATCGTTTTCAGACAAAGCCACCTTGAGCATGATATCGCGATTGCGTTCAATGGAGATCAGGTGATAGAAAACGGAAAAATCCGCGGCAGGTAACCCTTCGCGGTGCGTACGCAGACGTTCGTCCATGCCGTGTAAGTCAAACAGCATGACGTAAGGTTTCGGCAGTCTCTTTAAGAAATCGCCAACTTCCAGTAATTGTTCACGCTTGACCCAAACAACGGGTACCCCGGTGCGAGTCGCCTGAACGGTAAAGGCATCCGGCCCAAAACGGTTGCGCAGTTCGCCAATGACCGGGTCATCAAGGTGATCCCGTGTTTGCCATACGGCGTCTTGCGCGGTTAAGTCGGTCATATTGTTCACCATTGCAAATGGTCCGTGGTGGTCGGCAGTGCTTCGCGCTATTTATGTAGTGATAAGCGAAGGAAGTGCTGCTGCCGACAGGCGCAAATTAAATCTCGTCTGGTGTACGAAGATTCGTTACAGCAATACGTTCGCCGCGTTTACGCTCGCGTTCTGACTGCATATTGGCGCGATAAACGCCCTGATCGCCAACCACCCAGGAGAGCGGGCGGCGTTCTTTGCCAATGGAATCTTGCAGCAGCATCAGAGCCTGCATATACGCTTCTGGGCGCGGCGGACATCCCGGGATGTACACATCGACCGGAATAAATTTATCAACGCCCTGCACCACAGAATAGATGTCGTACATACCGCCGGAGTTGGCGCATGCGCCCATGGAAATAACCCATTTCGGTTCCAGCATCTGATCGTAGAGGCGCTGAATAACTGGTGCCATTTTGGTAAAGCAGGTTCCGGCTACGACCATCAGGTCAGCCTGACGCGGCGATGCACGCAGTACTTCCGCACCAAAACGGGCCACATCGTGCACGGCGGTAAACGAGGTCACCATCTCAACGTAGCAGCAGGAAAGGCCAAAGTTATATGGCCAAATTGAGTTTTTACGGCCCCAGTTAACCATGTCATGCAGTTTGCCCATGAACACGTTTTTGTTAACTTCTTGTTCCAGGGGGTCGGTTACGATCTCCTGTTTTTGCAGGGGGTAACGGTCGTTCTCACCGTTAGGATCTATGCGGGTGAGCGTATAATCCATCTTAATGCCTCGCGGTTAGCGTTGACGATTAGCGATACTGTTCGTTTCCGGGTTCATACGCTCGCGGCGTGAACGCGCGGGCGTCCAGTCCAGCGCGCCAATACGCACCAGATAAACCAGACCTGCCAGTAACACAAAAATAAAAATTGCAGCTTCCACAAAGCCAATCCAACCGCTTTCACGGATAGAAGTTGACCATGCGAACAGATACAGCGCTTCAACGTCGAAGATAACGAAGAACATGGCTACCAGATAAAACTTGGCAGACAGGCGCAGGCGGGCGGTGCCGACCGAGTCGATACCTGATTCAAACGGCACGTTTTTAGATCTCGCGCGTGCGCGACCCCCTAAAAACCAGCCGCCGACGAGCATCAGGCAGCACAGGCCAATGGCAACGATAAGAAAGATAGCGAATGCCCAGTGATGAGCGATGATTTCAGTGGATGTTGACATACTCATTGCTTACTCATCAAAAGTAGCGCCAAATTCTCTGCTCTTTTCGGCAGATGAACGCCACATCGATTCATGGGGAGGAATAAAAAAAACCTTACAATCACTGTGAAAAATCATTTTATACAGCTAATTGATGGGGTTTTTTACTCCTTTCTATAACCTTTTGTCAACTTTAACAAAAGTTTCCTCACATTATTTTACACTGTTCCAACTTCATTAACATAAAGTGCTCTTTAGACCCATTTCGATTGCATCATCGGTCATTTTTAATGTTGTTGAATCGTGTCCGTAGTGAAGTAAAAAAGATAATACACGTCTATTTTGACAGGAATTCACCCAGATGCCTCCCCCTAAATGGGAGTATTTTCTTGATCTGTGACACGCTTTTGTTAATTCACCATAAAAAACAGCAACAATTTCTCTAGTTTTTTAACATGGAAACATTTAGCAACTCAGCTGATTATTTTTCATCCTATTGTCAGTCTGTTTTTTTACCTGCTGATTTTGTTAAGTTTTAGTATATGAATGAACAGAAAGCAGTAATATTTGCATAAAAAAAGAGCCGCTGGATGTTTTTTCATCATCAGTGGCTCTTTTTTACACTTACATTTTAAAACGTTTTTTTGTGACGCTTTACTCAAAGTCGCCTTCAACAATCAGCGAGTCATCTCCCCCTTCAGGGGTAAACTGATTGTATTGCCAAGGATTTTGATATGTCTGCATCGACTTAAAGATAACCTGAGCTAATTCATTTTGCGTGGCCGGATCGCTGCACAGCAGATACTCGGTATCAGGCAGAGGTGGCAATCCGTCCGCCGCACCCAGTACGCGTAAATCCGGGCTCATCATTTCGACAGGACGGGCAGTAACGCCCAGCCCTGCTTTTACCGCCGCGCGGACCGCAGGCAATGTTGAAGCGACATAAGCCAAACGCCACGGGATCTGTGCGGCATTCAACGTCGCCAGCACGATATCGCGAAACGGGCTGGGATCGTCCAGCAGAACTAACGGCACCGGTTCCCCTTTTTGCAGGATATATTCGGCTGCGCAATACCAGTGCGTCGGTGAAGTTCGCAAATTCAGGCACTCAAAATCGCCAGGTCGGTTAGTGGTGACCACTAAATCCACTTCTTGCGACTTAAGCATCTCCACCATGTAGGCGTTGCGTTTCACTCTGACATCCAGTGCAAGTTTCGGATAAACCGAACTTATACGGTTAAGCAGAAAAGGGAGTATGGTATCGGCGGATTCATCAGAAGCACCGATAGTTAACACCCCCTGAAGATTGTTAAACATCAATGATGAGCATGCCTCATCATTAAATCGCAGTATTTTCCTGGCGTAACCCAACAGCTGGATACCGTGTTCGGTCAGCAGTTTGTTGCGTCCATGGCGCGCGAACAACTCTTTCCCCACAAGTTGTTCAAGACGCTGCATTTGCTGACTTACCGCAGACTGAGTTCGACATACCGCAGCTGCCGCAGCCGCAAAGGTATTCAGGTCGGCAACAGCAACAAAGGTTCTCAGCAGATCGAGGTCGAGGTTAATTATCGGACGATTTGCATTTATCATAGTTTTTCACTTACTCGCGGGTCATACCGGGTTAATGCTGTGCATTCAGAATCAAACAACTCCATTTGTAATGTGCCTCCCTTCAGTTTCGCTTAGTGTAACCAAGTGAAAATAAGGATGTATTTGGTTTAACAAACGAAACAATTCTCTTTCTGAGCTATTTTAATACCCGTGATATTCATCGGAATATAGCAACGAGAAAGAGCCGTATTTTTAGCTGCTGGATGATTCTGACTAATGGGAAACATGTAAATTTTGTAAATTTAAAAAATAGTTAACGAACAATAATTTACACATTAAAAACTAACTTTTCAGGATGTTAGGAACAACCAACAAACATTTGAATTATCGTAAAATTCGTACTACACACCATTTCATAGGAGTTATCTTAACCTAAAACCACTATATTTATAAGTGTTATCGCGAATAATTCCGGGCAAATTGGTGTTATGTCAGCGCAACGGTTTTCGTATTATTGGCCAACTCAATTTGATGTCGTTTAAATAATAAATAATAATTAATTAAGAATTCCTCAATTCATTAATTATGCTTAACAATGGATTCACACCGCATCACGCAGGGATCAGACCGATAACAGATTTCGCAGGCCAAACCTCAGTATTTTCGAATTACGCCATTCAGCTGAGATCTCAGCTACCTTTTTCTTTACAGGTCTAACTTTTTTTGACCAGACAAATCACCATACCCACACTAACAAAGCAAAACATAAACCACAGAAAACACAATAATCCAGATCATTACTCTACAAAAATCACATTATTTAGTTATTAACAGTGAATTATAATCCCCCTGCTTTCCAAAATCTTCTACTAAAGACCCTTCAAAACTCACCGTCGTGGGAGTACATTGTGCTGGGCTGACTTCCACGGCAGGGAGTGGCATTCACAGCTAAAAAGGTCAACGTTCATGTCCCCCATTGAAAAATCCAGCAAATTAGAAAACGTCTGTTATGACATTCGCGGCCCGGTTCTGAAGGAAGCAAAGCGCCTGGAAGAAGAAGGCAACAAAGTTCTGAAACTGAACATCGGCAACCCTGCGCCTTTCGGGTTTGAAGCGCCAGATGAAATTTTGGTGGATGTGATCCGCAATTTGCCAACTGCGCAAGGATATTGCGATTCCAAAGGCCTTTATTCAGCCCGCAAAGCAATCATGCAGCATTACCAGGCCCGTGGGATGCGCGACGTAACCGTGGAAGATATCTATATCGGTAACGGCGTATCTGAATTGATTGTGCAGGCCATGCAGGCATTGCTAAACAGTGGGGACGAAATGCTGGTTCCTGCACCTGATTATCCACTGTGGACGGCGGCGGTTTCGCTCTCTGGTGGTAATGCCGTGCACTACCTGTGTGACGAATCGTCAGACTGGTTCCCGGACCTGGATGATATCCGCGCCAAAATTACGCCGCGTACCCGTGGGATCGTCATCATCAACCCAAACAACCCTACTGGCGCGGTGTATTCTAAAGAGCTGCTGATGGAGATTGTTGAGATTGCCCGCCAAAACAATCTCATCATCTTTGCGGACGAGATTTACGACAAAATTCTTTACGATGACGCCGAGCACCACTCGATTGCGGCAATGGCCCCTGACCTGCTGACTATTACCTTTAACGGCCTGTCAAAAACCTATCGTGTTGCCGGTTTCCGCCAGGGCTGGATGGTACTGAACGGACCGAAGAAACATGCCAAAGGGTATATCGAAGGCCTTGAGATGCTGGCTTCTATGCGCCTGTGTGCCAACGTTCCGGCACAACATGCCATTCAGACCGCACTGGGTGGATATCAGAGCATCAGCGAATTCATCATGCCAGGCGGACGTCTGTATGAGCAACGTAACCGCGCCTGGGAACTGCTTAATGACATCCCCGGCGTCTCTTGCGTAAAACCGCGCGGTGCGCTGTATATGTTCCCGAAAATTGATGCTAAACGCTTTAATATTCATGACGACCAGAAGATGGTACTCGACTTCCTGTTGCAGGAAAAAGTACTGCTGGTCCAGGGGACGGCATTCAACTGGCCGTGGCCGGATCATTTCCGCATCGTCACGCTACCGCGTATTGACGATATCGAAATGTCGCTGAGTAAATTTGAGCGTTTCCTGTCAGGGTATCGCCAGCTGTAACCACGCAAAGTGCTGCCGGGTTTGCATCCGGTAGCACTCTCTGCGCAAAATACCGTTACTGAAGTCACTGAGTAAGGGTCGTTATGAAGCAGAGCCACTTTTTTGCCCACCTCTCCCGTCTGAAACTCATTAACCGCTGGCCGCTGATGCGCAACGTGCGCACCGAAAACGTGTCCGAACACAGTCTGCAGGTTGCCATGGTTGCCCATGCGCTGGCCGCAATTAAAAACCGTAAATTTGGTGGTCAGGTTAATGCTGAGCGTATTGCCTTGTTGGCGATGTATCACGATGCGTCAGAGGTGTTAACCGGCGATCTCCCTACCCCAGTGAAATATTTCAACTCGCAGATTGCTCAGGAATATAAAGCGATAGAGAAAATTGCCCAACAAAAACTGGTCGATATGGTTCCCGATGAGCTGCGCGATATTTTTGCGCCGCTCATTGATGAACATGCCTTAAGTGAAGAAGAGAGGTCGATTGTTAAACAGGCCGATGCCCTGTGCGCGTATCTGAAGTGCCTGGAAGAACTCTCCGCCGGTAACAACGAATTTCTGCTGGCGAAAACACGTCTGGAAAAAACGCTGGAGTCACGACGCAGCGAAGAGATGGACTACTTTATGGACGTGTTCGTCCCGAGTTTTCACCTTTCATTAGATGAAATCAGTCAGGATTCTCCATTGTAAGTTTGCGACGACGTTACCTTTGTAGGCCGGATAAGGCGTTAGCCGCCATCCGGCACATAAAAATCAAAACGGAAACAGCATCGGGATCATCACCACGCACACCACCATTACAATGATGGTAAACGGCACGCCAATTTTAACGAAATCGCTAAAGCTGTAGTTACCCGGCCCGAGTACCAGTGTGTTTACCGGTGAAGAAACTGGCGTCATAAAGGCTGCTGAAGCCGCCATCGCAATCACCATCGCAAAAGGATACGGCGAAACGCCCATCGACTTTGCTGCCGCCAGCGCAATCGGCGCCATCAGTACCGCCGTCGCAGTGTTAGAGATAAATAACCCAATGGTCGCGCACAGCACGAACAGGCAGCCCAGCATCATATACGGGCCGTACCCTCCACCAACGTCCATTAGCCCTTTAACCACCAGATCAACACCGCCCGTTTTCTGTAATGCCAGCGCAAAGGGCATCATTCCGACAATCAAAATAATACTTGGCCAGTGAATGGCTTTATAGGCGCTTTCGGCATCGATGCAGCGGAATTTTCCCATCAGCAAACAGGCGATAATCGCGGCAACCGTATTAGGGATTTCATCGGTGAGCATTAACGCGACCATCAGCACCAGACAGAAAATCGCATGCGGCGCCTGGCTGTGCGCCGGAGAAGCTTCACTGACTTCCACGGGCATATTCAGCACCACGAAATCGCGCCCTTTTTGCCCCAACAAAGTGATGAGTTTCCAGTTGCCCACCACCAGAATGATATCGCCCATCAGCAGTGGTTCATCCACCACCGCTCCGGCCAGTGCCGTACCATCACGCTTCAGTCCGACGACATTCAGGCCATAACGCGTACGAAAAGCGATTTCCCGTACCGTTTTGCCGATCAATTCCGATTCAGGGATCAATGAAATCTCGGCCATACCCACGTCAAGCGCCTGCTCGGAGAAGTATTCACCGCGCAGCACCATCGGCTCCAACAGTTGCTCGCTGCAAAATTCACGCAGGTCGACGTCGGCCGCTGACATATCAATCAGCAACACGTCACGGGCACGGAACTCAGAAACCCCGTTAACATCGACAATCACGCGGCGAAAACGCCGCCAGCGTTCAACACCAATCACGTTTGCCCCGTAGCGCTCACGCAATTTCAGGTCATCCAGACGTTGGCCAATCATGGGAGAACCCGGGCGAATCGCCAGGCGGCGGGCACGCCCTGTCAGGCGATATTCTTTGATCAGATCGCGAAAGGTCCGGCGCTTCCAGCCGTCTCCCGGCTGCCCGGAGTCTTCACCTTTCAGCATAAAACGCATCACCAGCATATAAATTATGCCGAGTACCAACACCACCAGTCCCAGTGGGGTTACGCTAAAAAAGCTAAAACCGTTAAGTCCTTCACGTAACAATTCACTGTTGACGACCAGGTTCGGCGGCGTTGCCACCAGCGTCATCATGCCGCTTATCAATCCGGCAAAGCTCAACGGCATCATCAGCCGTGAGGGGGAGATTTGCATGCGCATGGAAACGCTTAAGACAACCGGAATAAAGATGGCGACCACACCGGTCGAACTCATGAAGGCACCGAGTCCGGCTACGGTTATCATCAGCAACACCAGCATTTTGACTTCACTGCTGCCGGCGACCTTCACCAGCCAGGCACCCATTACCGTCGCCACGCCGGTACGCACCAGGCCGTCGCCGATAATGAATAAAGCCGCTATTAAAATAACGTTAGGATCGCTGAACCCGGAAAAAGCCTCTGTGATGCTCAATGTTCCGCTCAGAACAAAGGCAATAATGACCAGCAAAGCGACCGCGTCCATACGCACTCTGCCAGTTGCAAACAAGACGACGGCAATCGCCAGCAATGAGAGAACCCATATCAATTCACCGTTCACAACATATCCTTGTTAAATGAGAGGGATGGACTGATTCTGCCATAAAAAAGCCCCAACAATCTGGGGCTAAATCATGATCAGGTATTTCTTATAACGACCACATTTCCGTTGGGTTGTTTGGTCACAGAAATATGTTCCAGACTGGTCAGCGAAAAATCAACTTCGTCCAGACGCGGCGTATCCGCTGGCGCGTTAACCGCGATGACATGACACCCAGCAGCCAGTCCTGAGAGCACCCCGGCGGGGGCATCTTCCACGACTGCACATTCCTGCGGTGACAGGCCCAGAAGCTGAGCACCTAACAGATACGCGTCTGGCTCTGGTTTCCCTCTTTTTACCCGCTCGGCGGTGACAAACACTTCAGGAGCAGGAAGCCCGGCAACACGATGACGCGCACGTGCGACTGGCATAGAACCGGAGGTCACAATCGCCCATGGAATACCTGCTTTATTGAGATGGTTGAGTAAATCAACTGCCCCCGGCAGCGCGGTGATCCCGGCGGTTTCCGTCGCTTCGATCTGCTCCAGACGGGTAAATTCCGCGGCGATCTCTGCCTCAGACTTGCCCACCATAAAGTGTCGCAGGGAGGTAATGGCCTGCTTACCATGAATAAAGCCGAGTACCTCGGCGTGATCGAGGCCGAAGCGATCGGCCCAGTTGCACCACGCACGCTCTACTGCGGGTAAGGAATCGACCAACGTTCCATCCAGATCAAACAGAAAACCTTTGCACTGCACGCTCGCCCCCTCAGGCATTAATGATTTGGTTAATTTCATTCGCGCTCAGGTGATACTGACGCGGGCAAGAGTGCCAAACATTCAGCATACGCTGATATTTTTCCCACATTGGGGTCTGGGCGTTGAAGCCATGCGTACCCGCATCAAAGTGGGTGTAACGACCTTCCACATTGACCATAAAACGAACGTACCCGAGGAAACGGGCTTCCGTTGCGGCGTCAAAACCGAGGAAGGTCACGCGACGCTCATCAATAGCCTGCGCATCCTTAAGATTAGTCCAGGACACATGTAATGCGTGATACATCTCCATAATATCGATAATCGTACGACAGGTTTCTTCCGTCAGTTCACCAAACTCACGATCCAGCTCACGCATCTGCAAGCCGTAACCGCGTTCAATAATCGTCTGCAAACGACGATAACGCTCGGCGTTAGTTGGATCGAGCATAGTCATCATTTTGTACTGATTCGACAAAATCAGACGTTGAGCGTTGGTCATTTCCATTTGGGACTCCTGTATCACTACTACTGCGATGAAAAAAAGAAGGCATCTTGTGCCTTCTTTTATATGCGTAATCAGGGGTCAATTACAAATCATCAAGGAAAGTTTTATCCAGTTGTTTGAAGGCGCGCTTAAGCGTGTCAGCCAACGCCTGGTAATCCGGCTTTCCTTCCACCGGAGAGAGCGCCTGCCCAGCTTCTTGCAATTTACCCCGAACTTCGTAGAACCAATTGAGAATTGAAGGCGGCAGCGGCGTTACGGAACGTTTTCCCAGCCACCACATCCCCTGCATCGGCAGGCTAAGCGCAAACAGAGCAGTCGCCACGGCCGGGCCCAACTGCCCCCCTAACGCAATTTGCCAACATAAGGTGAAGACGGCGATAGGCGGCATAAAACGAATCGCGTAACGCGTCATGCGGATCACGCGGTTCTCAACAAACACGGGCGCAAGGCGCTTTTCCATTGGCCACGTCTTTGCATAGTGCTGCCCCCGGCGAAACAAGCTAAAAAAATTGACGGAGCGATTATCCGGTGTCGACATGGCGGTTACCTCAACTTCACATATAAAAATTAAAAAATTTGTGCAAAACAACAACTACAAGGGACATCGTTCAAAACATTTTGTCTTTGATACCCACATTCAGGTATCCTGTGCCGGCCTGTAAGGCCTGTAGTCCAAAATCATTGAGTCGTCAAATTGGCATACATTATGCCATTGCCTGAAAAATACGCAAAATGACATAGACTCAAAGGTATTTATTCCATCGTGCCCAAAAAGACTATGGCGCATGATGTTAATCATAAACGTCGGTGTCATCATGCGCTACGCTCTATGACTCCCTGACGTTTTTTTAGCCACGTATCATAAATAGGTACTTCCATGTCGAGTAAGTTAGTACTGGTTCTGAACTGCGGTAGCTCCTCACTGAAATTTGCCATCATCGATGCAGTAAACGGTGAAGAATACCTCTCTGGTTTAGCCGAATGTTTCCATCTCCCAGAAGCACGTATCAAGTGGAAAATGGACGGCGGTAAACAAGAAGCGGCTTTAGGTGCAGGCGCCGCTCACAGTGAAGCGCTGAACTTTATCGTTAACACTATTCTGGCACAAAAACCAGAATTGTCTGCGCAATTGACCGCTATTGGTCACCGTATCGTACACGGCGGCGAGAAGTACACCAGCTCCGTGGTTATCGATGATTCCGTTATTCAGGGCATCAAAGATTCTGCCTCTTTCGCACCACTGCATAACCCGGCTCACCTGATCGGTATCGCAGAAGCGCTGAAATCCTTCCCTAATCTGAAAGACAAAAACGTGGCTGTATTCGACACCGCGTTCCATCAGACTATGCCGGAAGAGTCTTACCTCTATGCTCTGCCGTACAGCCTGTACAAAGAACACGGCGTTCGTCGTTACGGCGCGCACGGTACCAGCCACTTCTTCGTCACTCAGGAAGCGGCAAAAGTGCTGAACAAACCGGTTGAAGAGCTGAACATCATCACTTGCCACCTGGGCAATGGCGGTTCTGTATCTGCTATCCGTAACGGTAAATGTGTTGATACCTCCATGGGTCTAACCCCGCTGGAAGGTCTGGTGATGGGTACGCGTTCCGGTGACATCGACCCGGCGATCATCTTCCACCTGCACGATACCCTGGGCATGAGCGTTGACCAGATTAACAAAATGCTGACCAAAGAGTCCGGCCTGCTGGGTCTGACCGAAGTCACCAGCGACTGCCGTTATGTTGAAGATAACTACGCTACTAAAGAAGACGCTAAACGTGCAATGGACGTTTACTGCCACCGTCTGGCGAAATACATCGGTTCTTACACTGCGCTGATGGATGGTCGTCTGGATGCAGTTGTCTTCACCGGTGGTATCGGTGAAAACGCAGCGATGGTTCGTGAACTGTCTCTGGGCAAACTGGGCGTTCTGGGCTTTGAAGTTGACCACGAACGTAACCTGGCCGCACGTTTCGGCAAATCTGGTTTCATCAACAAAGAAGGTACCCGTCCTGCGCTGGTTATCCCAACCAACGAAGAACTGGTTATCGCGCAAGACGCGAGCCGCCTGACTGCCTGATTTCACACCGCCAGCCTAGCTGGCGGTGCTGTTTTGTAACCCGTCTAAATTGGCGGTAACGAAAGAGGATAAACCGTGTCCCGTATTATTATGCTGATCCCTACCGGAACCAGCGTCGGCCTGACCAGCGTCAGCCTTGGCGTGATCCGCGCAATGGAACGCAAAGGCGTTCGTCTGAGCGTCTTTAAGCCGATCGCTCAACCGCGTGCCGGTGGCGATGCGCCAGACCAGACTACCAGCATCGTCCGTGCTAACTCTTCTCTGCCAGCCGCAGAGCCGCTGAAGATGAGCCACGTTGAATCTCTGCTGTCCAGCAATCAGAAAGATGTGCTGATGGAAGAGATCATCGCGAACTACCACGCGAACACCAAAGACGCTGAAGTTGTACTGGTTGAAGGCCTGGTCCCAACCCGTAAACATCAGTTCGCGCAGTCTCTGAACTACGAAATCGCGAAAACGCTGAACGCGGAAATCGTCTTCGTTATGTCTCAGGGTACCGACACCCCGGAACAGCTGAACGAGCGTATTGAACTGACTCGCAGCAGCTTCGGCGGCGCGAAAAACACCAACATCACCGGCGTAATCGTTAACAAACTGAACGCACCGGTTGATGAGCAGGGCCGTACTCGCCCGGATCTGTCCGAGATTTTCGACGACTCTTCCAAAGCGAAAGTGATCAAAGTTGATCCGGCTAAACTGCAAGAATCCAGCCCGCTGCCGGTTCTGGGCGCGGTGCCATGGAGCTTCGATCTGATCGCTACTCGTGCAATCGATATGGCGCGTCACCTGAACGCCACCATCGTTAACGAAGGCGATATCAACACCCGTCGCGTGAAGTCTGTGACGTTCTGCGCACGCAGCATTCCACATATGCTGGAACACTTCCGCGCAGGCTCCCTGCTGGTAACTTCCGCAGATCGTCCTGACGTGCTGGTTGCAGCATGCCTGGCGGCCATGAACGGCGTGGAAATCGGTGCCCTGCTGCTGACTGGCGGCTACGAAATGGACGCGCGCATCACTAAACTGTGCGAACGTGCATTTGAAACCGGCCTGCCGGTATTCATGGTAAACACCAACACCTGGCAGACCTCTCTGAGCCTGCAGAGCTTCAACCTGGAAGTTCCGGTTGACGATCACGAGCGCATTGAGAAAGTTCAGGAATACGTTGCTAACTACATCAACGCTGACTGGATTGAATCCCTGACTGCAACCTCTGAGCGTAGCCGTCGTCTGTCTCCGCCAGCGTTCCGTTATCAGTTGACCGAGCTGGCGCGCAAAGCGGGCAAACGCGTTGTTCTGCCGGAAGGCGACGAACCGCGTACCGTTAAAGCGGCAGCCATCTGTGCTGAACGTGGTATCGCAACCTGCGTACTGCTGGGTAACCCGGATGAGATCACCCGCGTAGCAGCCTCTCAGGGCGTTGAACTGGGCGCTGGCGTAGAAATCGTTGATCCAGATGTGGTTCGCGAAAGCTACGTTGCTCGCCTGGTCGAACTGCGTAAAAACAAAGGTATGACCGAAACCGTTGCCCGCGAACAGCTGGAAGACAACGTGGTTCTCGGTACCCTGATGCTGGAACAGGACGATGTTGACGGTCTGGTTTCTGGTGCAGTACACACCACCGCGAACACCATCCGTCCGCCGCTGCAGCTGATCAAAACTGCACCGGGTAGCTCTCTGGTGTCTTCCGTGTTCTTCATGCTGCTGCCGGATCAGGTTTACGTTTACGGCGACTGCGCGATCAACCCGGATCCGACTGCAGAGCAGCTGGCAGAAATCGCGATTCAGTCCGCTGATTCCGCAATTGCCTTCGGTATCGAACCGCGCGTAGCGATGCTCTCCTACTCCACCGGTACTTCTGGTGCAGGTAGTGACGTAGAGAAAGTTCGCGAAGCAACCCGTCTGGCACAGGAAAAACGTCCTGACCTGATGATCGACGGTCCGCTGCAGTACGACGCCGCCGTTATGGCTGATGTAGCGAAATCCAAAGCGCCGAACTCTCCGGTTGCAGGTCGCGCTACCGTGTTCATCTTCCCGGATCTGAACACCGGTAACACCACTTACAAAGCGGTACAGCGTTCTGCTGACCTGATCTCCATCGGGCCAATGCTGCAGGGTATGCGCAAGCCGGTGAACGACCTGTCTCGTGGCGCGCTGGTAGACGATATCGTCTACACCATCGCACTGACCGCGATCCAGTCTTCCCAGCAGCAGCAGTAATCTGCCGAGTGTGCCGGATCTTTTATCCGGCTACACATCTGCTTATCAAACCGGAAATAGCTGATATTTCCGGTTTTTTTATGTCTTTTTCCCCTTTGGCATAATCTGAAACATTTGCCTGGATGCGCTGCATCAATGAATAACTATTCTTCTGTTCGCATACTTACTCTCTTTTGCGTTGCAACAGGGATAGTCTTTCATGTCAGCAGTAACAGAATCACAGCCAGCTAAAAAATGGGCGATGCCCGACACGCTGGTGATTATTTTTTTCGTCGCCATTTTAACCAGTCTGGCAACATGGGTTGTTCCCGTCGGGATGTTCGACAGCCAGGAAGTGCAGTATCAGGTTGATGGACAAACCAAAACCCGTAAGGTGGTTGACCCCCATTCCTTTCGTATTCTGACCAACGACGCAGGTGAAGAGCAGTATCACCGGGTGCAGTTATTCACCACCGGAGATGAACGCCCAGGCCTGATGAATTTCCCGTTTGAAGGATTAACCTCCGGCTCGAAATTCGGCACTGCTGTCGGCATCATTATGTTTATGCTGGTCATTGGCGGCGCATTCGGCATCGTTATGCGTACCGGTACCATTGATAACGGCATCCTGGCGCTCATTCGCCATACGCGGGGCAACGAGGTCCTGTTTATCCCAGTGCTGTTTATTCTCTTCTCCTTAGGCGGCGCGGTGTTTGGCATGGGGGAAGAGGCTGTTGCCTTTGCCATTATCATCGCGCCTTTGATGGTACGGCTAGGTTACGACAGTATCACCACCGTGCTGGTTACCTATATCGCGACTCAGATTGGTTTCGCCAGCTCATGGATGAACCCATTTTGCGTGGTGGTCGCGCAAGGTATTGCGGGGGTACCGGTGCTCTCTGGTTCCGGGCTACGCATCGTGGTCTGGGTGATCGCTACGTTAATCGGGCTGACCTTCACGCTGGCCTATGCGGCGCGTATCAAAAAGAATCCGCTTTTGTCCCGGGTACATGAATCCGACCGCTTCTTTCGCGAGCAGCAGGACGAAGTCGTGGAACGACGCTTCACGCTGGGAGACTGGTTAGTGCTAGTGGTGCTGACCGCGGTGATGATTTGGGTTGTCTGGGGCGTTATCGTCAACGCGTGGTTTATTCCTGAGATCGCCAGTCAGTTCTTCACGATGGGTCTGGTGATTGGCATTATCGGCGTCGTGTTTCGGCTCAACGGCATGACGGTCAACATCATGGCCTCCTCATTCACTGAGGGTGCACGAATGATGATTGCCCCTGCCCTGCTGGTTGGTTTTGCCAAAGGCATTTTACTGCTGGTCGGTAATGGAGAGGCGGGTGAAGCCAGCGTGTTAAACACTCTGCTGCACAGCATTGCCAATGGCATCAGCGGGCTGGATAACGCCATCGCGGCGTGGTTTATGCTGTTGTTCCAGGCAGTTTTTAATTTCTTCGTCACTTCCGGCTCTGGTCAGGCTGCGTTAACCATGCCGCTACTGGCACCGCTGGGCGATCTGGTTGGCGTAAACCGTCAGGTCACAGTCCTGGCCTTCCAGTTTGGCGACGGATTCAGTCATATTATCTATCCGACGTCAGCATCTCTGATGGCTACGTTAGGCGTTTGTCGAGTGGATTTTCGTAACTGGCTGAAGGTAGGTGCTACGCTGTTGGGACTGCTGTTTATTATGTCCAGCGTGGTGGTGATTGGCGCGCAGATGATGGGTTACCATTAAAAAGTGTGCGTCCGGCCTACTCGATTTCTCGACGCAGTAGGCCGGATGAACAGAGTTTACTCAGCTTCTTCCTGCTTTTCGGCTTTCGCCCCTTCATTCTTGGCGTTGCGGGTCATCCACAGCGCCAGGGCTTTCAGGGAGTCCGGTGTAAATTCGTCGCAGCGCGCGGTAATTTCTTCCGGCGTCAACCAGCAAACTTCACTGACCTCATCTTCCTGAAGCGCAAACGGTCCGTGGGAAACGCAGCTAAACAACCCACCCCATACGCGACAGTTCTGGTCTTCAAAGTAAAACTGACCATGCTCGGCAAACGGCACGCCCGCAATCCCCAGTTCCTCTTCTGCTTCACGACGCGCTGATTCCAGCATCTGCTCGTCAGCCTGAACCACACCGCCTGCGGTGGCATCCAGCATGCCGGGCAAAAAATCTTTTGTCTCAGTGCGACGTTGAACCAGAATTTTGCCCATACCATCATGCACAACGATATACGTTGCACGATGGCGTAAGCGTTGCGCCCGCATTTGTTCCCGGCTGGACTGTGCAATGACTTCGTTGTCTTCATTCACAATATCCACCCATTCAGTACTTGCCAAACGACGCTGTTCCACCATCAGGAAACCTTCTTTTTTCTGGCGCTCTTACGGCGCGTTTATGTTTGTGGGGTAAATTACGGATTAATCTCGACCTGTGCAATAACACTTTGATCATTGAGTGCCATTACGCTGAGAACATTATCATCCAGAATCCCGTAACTTGCCGCAAAGCCCCCTTTCGGGATGCTTACCGAGCCGGGATTGAAATGATAGATACCCTCGCGCCGCTCAGCAACCGGCAGATGAGTATGCCCATAAACCAGAACATCGCCCGCATTGAGCGCCGGCATATTTTGCGGGCCAAAAAGGTGTCCGTGCGTCAAAAAGAGTCGCTGGTTTTCTGTCAGAATTTGCTGCCACGGCGCAGTCATCGGAAAATGCAGGAGCATCTGATCCACTTCGCTGTCGCAATTACCACGCACCGCAATAATTCGCGATGCCAGCTCATTCAGCCGTTCAGCAACCTGCGCAGGTGCATAGCCTTCTGGAAGCGCATTACGCGGCCCGTGGTTTAAAACATCACCCAATATCACCAGCCATTGCGCGCCGCTTGCAGCAAACCGTTCGAGTACGCGTTCCGTGGCTGGCAACGAACCATGAATGTCCGATGCGAACATCAGTTTCATCACTCACTCCTCGCTGAAAATTACCTTGTAATGATACTGGATTACGGCCCGTTTTTCAGCAGGAACGCTTCGCTGAAAGCGCGATAAAACGCTGTACTGAAGCGCGCTGCCACTGGAAGGTGGCGTATTCCGCAAGCGCTTCTGGAACCTCATCGCCGTTAAGGACCAGTCGATTAAGCATTAGCGCTAAATCGCAGTCAGCGATACACCATTCGCCAAATAAATTCTGCTTACCGTGGCTCAGTAAACTGCTCGCAGTAGCGAACAGTTTTTCCGCACTGGCTTTTCCCGCTTCGCTTAACGGGCCTTTCTTCACGCCAGCAAAAACGACATCTGTTGATCGTTCCTCACGGATAGGCATTAAATCGCTGCGGATCCACGCCTGAACCTGGCGCGCCCGAGCGCGCTTTTGTACATCGTGTGGGTAGATACGCTCCCACTGTGGCGGTGCAAAGCTCTCTTCCAGGAATTCCGTAATCGCTGATGATTCGCTCAGTTCAAAACCATCGATCTCCAGAACCGGTACGCGGCGCGTCAAGGCGTAACCTTGCCATGAAGGATGCAAGTGTTCACCACTATTGAGATCAACGGTTTTCAGCGTGAATGGTAGCCCCTTCTCTTGCAGAGCGACATAAACAGACAGCACGTAGGGGGAGAAAAAATTGGCATCTGACCACAGCGTAATTGCAGATTTGCTCATAATGTCCTCTGAAGTGTATTGGCTTGCCTTCAAAATATAGAGTCTTTCTCTCGCTGTCACTTGATGAAAACTCACGCACGCCAACAGGCTCTATACTTGTAATGACCCGGTTCATGACAAAACGGATGCTGAAAATGATCGATCTCTATTACACGCCATCGCCAAACGGTCACAAAATCACGCTGTTTCTTGAAGAGGCACAGCTGCAATACCGTCTGATTCATGTCGATATCAGCAAAGGCAGCCAGTTTCGCCCCGATTTTTTGCTGATCTCGCCGAACAATAAAATCCCGGCCATTATCGATCATGCGCCGGAAGATGGCGGAAGGCCCATCAGCTTGTTTGAGTCCGGAGAAATTTTACTCTATCTGGCGGAGAAGAGCGGTAAGCTGCTCAGCGGTGAATTACGCGAACGCCACACCACGCTGCAGTGGCTTTTCTGGCAGGTCAGCGGTTTGGGCCCCATGCTGGGACAGAATCATCATTTCAGTCATTACGCTCCGCAAACGATCCCTTACGCTATTGAAAGATATCAGGTTGAAACCCAGCGCCTGTACAACGTGATGAATAAACGTCTGGAAACGTCACCCTGGCTGGGAGGCGATCACTACAGCATTGCTGACATTGCCTGCTGGCCGTGGATCCACGCCCATCAGCGTCAGCGCATCGACCTCGACAATTACCCGGCGGTCAATAACTGGCACGAACGCATCCGTACGCGTCCTGCCACGGAACGCGCCATGCAGCAAGCACTGAGTGAGAAGCGGTGACGCAATTCGGTTCTCGTGTATCATGCAGAGGTTCATACATGGAGGAAACCTGCAATGTCACAACCTGACGCTATTATTCGTATAAAAAACCTTCGTCTGCGCACCTTTATCGGCATTAAAGAAGAGGAGATCCTTAACCGCCAGGATATCGTCATCAACATTGCCATTCACTATCCGGCAGACAAAGCGCGTACCAGCGAAGATATCAACGACGCGCTGAATTACCGCACTATAACCAAAAGCATCATTGCCCACGTGGAGGGTAACCGCTTCTCATTGTTAGAAAAATTAACTCAAGATGTGCTCGATATCGCACGCGAACATCACTGGGTCACTTATGCTGAAGTCGAGATAGATAAACTTCACGCATTGCGTTACGCCGACTCAGTATCAATGACGCTGAGCTGGCAGCGCTAAAACGTAACCCGGGAGGCGACATGCAGATTCTGATTACCGGCGGTACTGGCCTGATTGGACGTCATATGATCCCCTGCCTGCTGGAACTGGGGCATCAGATAATCGTAGTGACACGTACCCCTGATAAGGCTCGTCAGATTCTCGACTCTCGGGTCACGTTATGGAAAGGACTGGAAGAGCGGCAACATCTCAATAATATTGATGCCGTGATTAACCTTGCCGGAGAACCTATCGCAGATAAGCGCTGGAGCGCACAGCAAAAGGAACGCTTGTGCCAGAGCCGTTGGGGCATTACGCAGAAACTGGTCGATTTAATCAATGCCAGCGAGACGCCGCCCTCAGTGTTAATCTCCGGTTCCGCTACCGGTTACTACGGCGATTTGGGCGAAGTTGTGGTTACGGAAGAAGAGCCACCGCATAACGAATTTACCCACAAGCTGTGCGCCCGCTGGGAGCAAATTGCCAGCACTGCGCAAAGCGACAAAACCCGCGTGTGTATGCTGCGTACCGGCGTGGTACTGGCCTCAGCAGGCGGCATTCTGGCAAAAATGGTCCCGCCGTTTCGTCTTGGCTTAGGCGGCCCGATCGGTAACGGACGCCAGTATATGGCATGGATCCATGTTGATGATATGGTCAACGGAATTATCTGGCTGCTGAATAACGATCTACGTGGTCCCTTCAATATGGTTTCGCCATACCCGGTGCACAATGAGCAGTTTGCCCACGCGCTGGGTCACGCTCTGAACCGCCCTGCCATTCTGCGCGTTCCCGCCACCGCTATGCGACTGCTGATGGGGGAATCGTCAGTACTGGTCCTTGGTGGACAACGCGCATTGCCCAAACGCCTGGAAGCTTCCGGTTTTACGTTTCGCTGGTACGATTTAGAAGAAGCGCTGGCGGATGTCATCCGATAACCCCTATGCACTATTCACAGTCGCCGTTGTGGTGGTAAGGTTATAGACCAGATTTCCGCAATGGCGACGTTATGGCGATAATATCGACTCCCCGACTTACCCTCTCTTTGTTTCAATTTTCTGACTGGTCATTTTTCCAGAAACTCCGTGAATGTCCTGAAGTCATGCGCTATATGGGTAACATCGCCCCGGCGAAAGATACGCGGCTGTTATTCGCCAGACGTCTGGCCGCACAGCACACTTTCGTCATCCGCGAACATAACAGCCCGACGCCACTTGGCGATATTGGTCTGCAAATCAGCCATCTTTACCCGCAGGAAGCCGACCTCGGCTACGCCATCATGCCACAGGCTCAGGGGAAAGGTATTGCCAGCGAAGCCGTGCGCGCGGTGTGCCAGTATGCCTTCGAGCATGCAGGTGTGACGGCGATAAACGCATACGCGCTGGCGGATAACAAGGGTTCAATCCGTATTCTGGAAAAGACAGGCTTTGTACGTACGCAGGTACTGGAAAAGGCGTATGAGATTGACGGCATCGCCTACGACGACTGGGTGTTTCGGCTGGAGCGCGACGCGCTAAAATTGTAAGCCCGGAAAGCGTAGCGCCTCCGGGCTGTTGACTTACTTCAGCGATCCTTTAAGGAACTGCTGCAAACGCGGGCTTTGCGGATTACCGAATACCTGCTCCGGGTCGCCCTCTTCCTCAATTTTCCCCTGATGCAGGAAAATCACGTGCGTGGAAACATGACGAGCAAACCCCATTTCGTGGGTCACCACCACCATGGTTTTCCCCTCTTC
This sequence comes from Citrobacter freundii complex sp. 2024EL-00216, assembly GCF_043945515.1. NCBI lineage: Bacteria > Pseudomonadati > Pseudomonadota > Gammaproteobacteria > Enterobacterales > Enterobacteriaceae > Citrobacter > Citrobacter freundii complex sp. 2024EL-00216. The sequence continues at coordinate 150,344 of NZ_JBIMRA010000002.1, forward strand.
AGCCAGCTGTTGCATAATGCGCAGCACTTCACCCACCAGCTCAGGATCAAGCGCCGACGTAGGTTCATCAAACAGCAACACTTCCGGTTCCATCGCCAGCGCACGGGCAATGGAAACACGCTGCTGCTGACCACCGGACAGGTGCACCGGATATTTACCCTGTGCGCGCTCATCAATGCCCACTTTAGCCAGATACTTCACCGCACGGTCGCGAGCTTCCTGCTTGCTCAGCCCCAACACCTGAATCGGCGCTTCCATGACGTTTTCCAGCACTGTCATGTGACTCCACAGATTAAAGTGCTGAAAGACCATCGTCAGACGCGTACGCAGCAGGCGTAGCTGATTTTTGTCCGCAACCTTCAACTGGCCGTCTTTGTCGCGCACCAGACCAATGTTCTGACCGCTGACGATAATCGACCCGGCACTCGGTTTCTCAAGAAAGTTAATGCAGCGCAGGAAGGTACTTTTACCGGAACCTGACGAGCCAATAATGCTGATAACATCACCCGCGTTGGCCTGCAGCGATACCCCTTTCAGCACTTCATGTTCGCCGTAGTGCTTATGTAAATCGATAACGTTTAATTTATTTTCAGACATCGTGTTACTCGAATCATTTAGAGGATACATGCTGCAACCAGCGTTTTTCCGCTTTACGGAACAGACTGATCAGGACATACGAAATAATCAAATACAGCACAGCGGCAATACCGAAGGCGGTAAACGGCTGATATGTTGCCGAGTTGATATCGCGAGCGATTTTCAACAAATCAGGTACCGTTGCAGTAAATGCCAGCGCCGTTGAGTGCAGCATTAAAATGACTTCATTGCTGTATGCCGGCAGCGCAATACGCAGCGCGGAAGGTAAAATAATGCATCGATACAGTTTGAATGACGAGAAACCGTATGCGCGCGCAGCCTCAATCTCACCGTGAGGCACGGAACGAATAGCCCCGGCGAAAATCTCCGTGGTATAGGCGCAGGTATTCAGCGTCAGCGCCAGCACGGTGCAATTCAGCCCGCTGCGGAAAAACGCGTTGAGGAAGTCCGTGCCTTTAACTATCTCCAGCGTATACATCCCGGAATAAAACACCAGTAGCTGAACGTACAGCGGCGTCCCACGAAAAATATAGGTGAACAGCCAGATGGGAAACTGGATAAATTTATTACTGGAAACGCGGCCAATCGCCAAAAAGAGTGCCAGTATTCCGCCCATCACTACTGACGAAATCAAAAGCCACAGGGTGATAGCGACGCCAGTGTAGCGATATCCGTCGGTCCACAGCAGGGACTTCCAGTATTCCTGAATAATCTCGATCACAGGTCAGCCCTCTTCACACCCACGGAATAGCGGCGCTCAAGGTACAGCAGCACACCATTAGAAACAGTGGTAAACACCAGATAGATGACCCCGCACACGACGGCAAAATAGAACGGCTCCCAGGTACTCTTCCCGGCAAGCTGAGTCGCTTTCACCACGTCTTCAAGTCCAAGCAACGATACCAGCGCCGTAGCCTTAAGAATAACCTGCCAGTTATTGCCGATTCCCGGTAAGGCATAACGCATCATCGCCGGGAACATAATGCGACGAAATATTTGTGAGCTGGTAAAGCCAAACGCCGTCGCGGCTTCAATATGGCCTTTTGGTACAGCCATAAACGCACCGCGAAAAGTTTCGGTAAAGTAGGCGCCGTAGATGAATCCAAGGGTGATAATGCCCGCAACCATCGGATCAATATCAATCTGGCCGATACCGATGGCATCGGTAATGGTATTCAGCGCGATTTGTAATCCGTAGAAGATGAGCAGCATTAAGACCAGATCGGGCACGCCGCGGATTAGCGTTGTGTACCCTTCGAAAATAAGTCCCATTGCCCGGCTTTGCGACAGCTTTGCTGCTGCGCCGACAAGACCTATCAGAACCGCCAGTACCACCGAGCTGAGTGCCAGCTCCAGCGTAACAATTGCGCCCTGTAAAATAACACCTGAAAAGCCATACAACATGCTGCCTGTCCTGTCGTGTGTGGTGGAGTAGTAAGCCTCTTTTGATTTCAGACTAACCGTTAAATGCCGGATGGCGGCCTTGCCTTATCCGGCCTACAAAATCACCGTAGGCCGGATAAGCGCGGTGCCATCGGGCATAAATTCAACGCGTCAAAAATCTACGGGCTTTATCAGCACCTGCGGTAATTAACCGCCGTAAACATCAAAATCGAAGTACTTTTTCGCCAGCTTCTCGTAAGTACCGTCAGCTCGCATTTCGGCAAAGGCTTTATTCAGCGCTTCGCGCAGTTCGTTATCGTCTTTGCGCAGTCCCATACCGGTACCCACGCCGAACAACTTCTCGTCTTTCACAGACGGGCCGCCGAATTTGTAATCTTTACCGACTGGCTGTTTCAGGAAGCCTTCGCTAGCCGCGACTTCATCCTGGAACGCGGCGTCAATACGCCCGGCAGTCAGGTCAGAATAGATATTGTCCTGCCCCTGATAAGAGACAATCTCAATACCTTTTGGCGCCCAGTGTTCGTTGCCGAACGTTTCCTGGGTAGTGCCCTGCAGCACACCAACACGTTTACCTTTCAGCGACTCAATGGTCGGCTGAATAGCAGAATCTTTAGCGACAACCAGACGCGAATCGGCTGCATAAAGCTTGTCGGTAAATGCGATTTCCTGCTGACGTTTTTCAGTAATGGAAAGCGAGGACATGATGGCATCAATTTTCTTCGCTTTTAGCGAAGGGATCAGCGCGTCCAGAGGGTTTTCCACGAAGGTACATTGCGTATTGATACGTTTGCACAGCTCTTTAGCCAGATCGATATCAAAACCGACTAATTCACCCTGCGCATTCTTCGATTCGAACGGCGCATAAGTAGGATCGGTACCGATACGAATTTTTTGCGGAATGGCTGCAAATGCTGCGGTAGCACTGGAGAAAGCCAGAACCAGAGAAAGAGACAACACCAGTTTTTTCATAACTATCCTCAACAGACTGTCTTTTATAGGGGATCTTTACAGGACCAGGTGCAGTTATCGTGCCATTAATCAGGCCGACAAGGCAAAGCATTCTACCCTGTCGGCGGTATTTATTTGCATGAAAAGCGCTTAAGTATGCACTCATGCTTATTAAGCCAGCGATAAAAGCACCAAAACAGTGCACTGAATTTATTATGCACCGAAATGGTTACCCGCAATGGTGCAGTCAATTCCCCACGCCGCTGTATTAATCGCCGTAGACATTAAAATTAAAATATTTGCTCGCCATTTTGTCGTAGGTGCCGTCTTTACGCAGTTCGCCCAGCGCTTTGTCGAAAGCGGCTTTCAGCTCTGCATCATCTTTGCGCAAGCCAATCCCGGTTCCGTCACCAAAGTATTTTTTATCTTTCACCGACGGACCGGCAAAAGCGTAATCCTTACCAGCAGGCTGCTTCAGGAAGCCTTCGCTGGCCGCGACTTCATCTTGCAATGCCGCGTCCAGACGGCCTGCCGTCAGGTCAGAATAGATGAGGTCCTGGTTCGCATAGGCCACCACGTCCACGCCTTTGCTGCGCCAGTTGTCATTGGCATAGGCTTCCTGAGTAGAGCCTTGCAGGACGCCAACGTGTTTACCTTTGAGGGAATCCAGAGTCGGCTGAATTGGGGAGCCTTTCGCGGCGATCAGACGTGAGTCTGCAGCGTAAAGTTTGTCTGAGAACGCAATCTCTTGCTGACGCTTTTCGGTGATAGAAAGCGAGGAGATGATGGCATCAATTTTTTTCGCTTTCAGCGATGGGATCAGCGCATCAAAGTCACTGGCAACCCAGGTGCATTTGATCTGCATGCGCTTACACATCTCATTTCCCAGATCGATATCGAAGCCGACAAAGTCGCCTTTGGCATCTTTAGAGGAAAAAGGAGCGTACGTTGTATCTGTACCAATACGAACCGTCTGCGGAAGTGCTGCGTAGCTGGCCGCGGTGGCGGAGAGTCCTACCAGCAAAGACAAAGCAAGAACCGTCTTCTTCATACATAACCCTCAAGTGGCGTAATTTTATTATGTTTTACGTTGTGTTGTGTGTTTGCAGACTTTTTCATGCAGGTCTTATGCCATTTTCACGTCGATGAGGATATTCGACGTTAAATATGTTAATAAAACGTTGCAATAATGTCCTGATTTTGAAGATAGCAGGTCTGGCGGTTGAACCGCAGCGTTTCGTTGAGTTTTAACGAATTAAATGTTGAGGATATGATCGCGGTTACAAAATTGCCCTGAAACAGGGCAACGGATGATTCTTTGCACGCTGATGGAACGGCTTACGCCCCTTGCCAGCGGGTGAACAGGTCCTGCGGAAGGGTAATATCAAACTGGTCAAGCACGCGATTAACCGTTTGATTAATCACATCATCGAGCGTTTGCGGACGATGATAAAACGCCGGGACAGGTGGCATAATTACCGCCCCAATTTCTGCCGCCTGCGTCATCAATCGCAAATGCCCCAAATGCAGCGGCGTTTCGCGTACACACAGCACCAGTGGACGGCGTTCTTTCAACACCACATCCGCCGCACGGGTAAGCAACCCATCGGTGTAACTGTGGACGATGCCAGAAAGCGTTTTGATTGAACAAGGCAGAATAACCATTCCGGCGGTCTGAAAAGAGCCGGAGGAGATACTGGCGGCGATATCACGGCTATCATGATTCACATTTGCCAGCGCCTGCACGTCGCGCACAGAGAGGTCCGTTTCCAGCGCCAGCGTCTGCCGGGCAGCGGCACTCATCACCAGGTGGGTTTCCACATCAGTGACGTCACGCAATACCTGCAACAGGCGCACGCCGTAAATTGCCCCGCTTGCACCAGAAATACCAATGATGAGTCGTTTCATGTGTAATCGCCCTTACTTGCTCAGGGCCGACTTTGCAGGAAATTACGGTGAGTTGCAAGCAAGGGCGCAGGTTGCGCCCTTGCTTGCGAGCAAACATTAACCTTCGTTGTGCATCTCAAGGTTTTCCGCTTCGTTCTGACGCAATACCGCTTTGGCATCGTCATTACGCAGGGAGTCGAGGAAATCGAGATATTGCTGGTCGACGTCTTTGGTAACGTACACGCCGTTAAATACTGAACATTCAAACTGCTGAATATCCGGGTTCTCAGCACGGACAGCTTCAATCAGATCGTTCAGATCCTGGAAGATCAGACCATCTGCGCCGATTATCTGGCGAATCTCGTCCACTTCACGACCATGCGCAATCAGCTCCGTCGCCGTAGGCATATCGATGCCATAAACGTTCGGGAAGCGAATTTCCGGGGCGGCGGAGGCCAGATACACCTTCTTCGCTCCGGCTTCACGCGCCATCTCGATAATCTGCTCAGAAGTGGTGCCGCGCACGATGGAGTCATCCACCAGCAGCACGTTTTTATCACGGAATTCCGCACGGTTAGCGTTCAGCTTACGGCGCACAGATTTACGACGCAACTGCTGGCCCGGCATGATAAAGGTACGGCCCACATAGCGGTTTTTCACAAACCCCTGGCGGTACGGCTTACCGAGAATACGGGCAATTTCCAGCGCGATATCACAGGAGGTTTCCGGGATTGGGATTACTACGTCGATGTCCAGATCTTCCCACTCACGGGCAATTTTTTCGCCAAGCTTAGTCCCCATATTCACACGGGCGCTGTAGACGGAAATCTTGTCGATAAAGGAGTCAGGACGTGCGAAGTAAACGTATTCAAACAGACATGGATTGCTCACCGGGTTATCGGCACACTGACGGGTAAACAGCTGGCCTTTTTCGGTGATGTACACCGCTTCGCCAGGTGCTACGTCACGCAGGAATTCAAAGCCCAGCGTATCCAGCGCTACGCTCTCAGACGCCACCATGTACTCGGTACGGCCATCGCCAATATCGCGTTTGCCCATCACCAGAGGACGGATACCGTTAGGGTCGCGGAAGGCAACCATACCGTGACCGATAATCATCGCCACGCAGGCATAGGCGCCGCGAATCTGGCGGTTGGTTGCCGCAATGGCAGCAAAAATATTGTCGGCTTCCAGCGGGTAATGGCGGAAGTTATCCAGCTCGCTGGCGAAAATATTCAGCAGAATTTCAGAATCTGAAGTGGTATTGATGTGGCGGCGCTTTTCTTCAAACAGCTTTTTACGCAACTCATGCGCGTTGGTCAGGTTGCCATTGTGGGCAAGCGTAATGCCATACGGTGAGTTGACGTAAAAAGGTTGAGCTTCGGAGGCGCTGGAGCTGCCAGCCGTTGGGTAACGCACATGACCGATGCCCATATTGCCCTGCAAACGCTGCATATGGCGCGCTTCAAAAATATCGCTCACCATTCCGTTTGCTTTACGCAAGCGGAAGCAGTTGTTGGCATCAATGGTGATGATGCCCGCAGCATCCTGACCACGATGCTGGAGCACCGTTAACGCGTCATAAATCGACTGGTTTACCGGCATAACACCGGCGATACCGACAATACCGCACATACGTCTTTTCCTCGTTCAGCAACGACCCAAAGTTTATACTTTGGGCAAGAAACTTGACGAGCTTTGCAGATAGTCAAAGAACCATCTGATGATGAAACTGAACTGCGGGATCAACTGTGACTTACCCCAGTCTTCACTTTTCGACAGACCGGTAAAGGTATCGAGAAAGAACAGTATGGCGGCGACGATCAACGCTCCACGCAAAGCACCGAAGCAGATCCCCAACACCCTGTCGGTACCCGACAGTCCTGTTTTCTCTACCAGTTGGCCTATCACAAAGTTAACGATAGCGCCGACGATAAGTGTCGCGATGAACAGTATCGCGATAGCAATCCCATTTCGAACCAGTTCGTCTTCAAAGCCCGTAAACCAGACAGACAGGTAAGTGTAGTAATGGCTGGCGACAAAGAAAGCACAACCCCAAGTCACCAACGATAATGCTTCACGAACAAAGCCACGGATCAGGCTAACCAGACAGGAAAAACCAATCACCGCGATAATGGCGTAATCAATCCAGACCATATGTGTCCCACGATTTTACGCCCTGTCGTCCTGTTCGGGGCGCATTCTAACAGAAAAAGAAAACGTTTGCGTAGGGATTTCCTTTCCACGCGTAAATAAAAATGGCGCTGAAAAAATCTTCAACGCCATACGATTTTATGCCTCTTCGGGCACTGCCGGATGGCGGTGTAAACACCTTGTCCGGCCTACATCAGAGCAACGTAACGCAATCCCTTAGTTAGGGGTATACCCCATCACCACCCCGCTCAAACCAGAGATCTTCTGCAGCTCGCCGAGCGAGTTCTTCAGCTTATCTTTGGAGGCGTCAGGTCCTACGAGAATGCGGGTTATTTTACCCTGCACCGGCGTTGACGGGGAAGTATATACCCGGAAGCCCGCGCCACGAAGTTTACCCACGATCTCATTGACCTTATCCGCGTTTTTCAATGCACCGAGCTGTACAACGTACGCTTTTCCGGTTGGCGCTGGCGCTTCCTCAGCGGCCGGTTTCGGCGCTGGAGTCGGTGCCGGCGTTGGCGTCGGGGCGACAGCAACAGGCTGCGGCTTCGGTTTAGGTTTCGGTGGTTCCACAGGCGCAGGGACAGGATCTAACTCCGCGCTGTTTGCCGTCGTCAAACGTGATGGATCCAACGATGGCGCGGCAGCATCACCCGCACGCACCTCTTCTGCCGCCCCTTCCGGCGGCTGAGTCGGCAGCGCCTGCGTTGCTGCTGGCATCATGTCTGGTTCATCGCGATCGCCGGGTTTAGGCACCAGTGGGATCGCTGCAAATTCATCCTGATAATGCTTTTTCTGGCCGTCAAGCAGCCCGGGAAGCACAATCACCCCGAGCGCGACCAGCACAATTGTGCCGACTAATCGATTCTGAAACTTACTCGCCACCGCTTCTCCCCACGTCTATTACTTCCATGACATGTGCGACAGTGTGAAACGATCCACACACCAACACGGTATCTTCTGGCTTCGCCTCAGCAAGTGCCGCAGCCCATGCCTGCGCCACGCTGTCATAAGCGTTGCCTTTGCCCAGGTGCTCCAGCAGCTGTTCTGCCGTTGCACCACGCGGCCCTTCCAGGGGCGCACAGTACCAGTCGTCAACCACGCTTTTCAGCCAGGCCAACGTACCTGCAATATCTTTATCATGTAGCATACCGATAACCGCAAGTACACGCCCGCTTTTCACTAACTTTTTCAGACGTCCGGTCAGATACTCCGCCGCATGCGGGTTATGGGCAACATCAAAAATTACCCGCGGCGACTCGCTCACAACCTGGAAGCGTCCCGGTAAAATCGCTTGTTCGATACCGTCACGAATGGCCTGCTCGCTGACGTTAAGGCCGCTTGCGCGCAGTGCGGCCAGTGCGGTTGCAGCATTAGGTTGTGGCACCTGCGGCAACGGCAGGTGCGCCAGCGTTCCATGAGCATCAGTAAACGACCAGTCGTTCTCCGTGACCGCATAGCGCCAGTCCACACCGCAACGTTGCAAAATCGCCCCGCTCTCCTGAGCGACATCCGCGATGGTGTAAGGCATTTCCGGTTCGCCGACGATGGCCGGTTTCTCTGCGCGGAAAATCCCTGCCTTCTCACGACCAATACTTTCGCGATCCGGGCCCAGCCAGTCAGTATGGTCAAGCGCAATACTGGTGACTACTGCGACATCGGCATCGACGATATTGGTGGCGTCAAGGCGGCCGCCTAACCCCACTTCCAGAATAACAACATCCAGTTGGGCCTGTTTAAACAGCCAGAGTGCCGATAACGTACCGTATTCAAAGTAAGTCAGGGAAATGTCACCACGTGCGTCTTCAATCTCAGCAAACGAGGCGGTATGAGCTGATTCCGGCAGTTCACGCCCCTGCACGCGCACGCGTTCCGTGTAGCGCACCAGATGAGGCGAACTGTACACCCCAACTTTATAGCCTGCCGCAGTCAGCACAGATTCCAGCGTACGACAGGTTGTGCCTTTCCCATTGGTTCCTGCCACCGTAAAAACAAATGGCGCAGGTTTCAACACACCCAGTTTACGCGCCACCTGGCTGACGCGTTCAAGGCCCAGATCGATGGTTTTACTGTGCAGGTTTTCAAGATAAGAAAGCCACGACGCCAGGGGCGACGCGGCTTGAGGGATACGTTTATTGTCCATGATGCCTGTAGACTCTTTACGTTGAGAAAAGCAAAAGGGCAGCGCCAACCGGCCTGCCCTTTTTTACACGTCGTTTTCCACGTTGCAGATGTGTTGGCTGTACTCGCTCTCCCGAATCACTTAACGGTGTAAGTTCATCGGGATTAACACTCTTGTCGCCTGCCTGCAACCCGAAACCCATAGCGTAAACTATCAGGCCTCTGGTTCCTGATCGGGAACCGGAGGTACCACTTCGCCTTCACGCGGCTCATCCGGATTCGGCGCAGGAAGATTCATCAGCTTCGCCAGGATGCTTGCCAGTTTCAGGCGCATTTCCGGACGGCGGACGATCATATCGATAGCGCCTTTTTCAATCAGGAACTCGCTGCGCTGGAATCCCGGCGGCAGTTTCTCACGTACGGTTTGCTCGATAACACGCGGACCAGCGAAGCCGATCAATGCTTTCGGTTCTGCAATGTTGAGATCGCCCAGCATCGCGAAGCTTGCGGAAACACCACCCATTGTTGGGTCGGTCAGTACAGAAATATACGGTAAACCGCGTTCCTGCATTTTCGCCAGCGCAGCAGAGGTTTTCGCCATCTGCATCAAAGACATCAGCGCTTCCTGCATACGCGCCCCGCCAGAAGCGGAGAAGCAGATCAGCGGACAGTTGTCTTCCAGCGCCTGCTCAACGGCACGGACAAAACGCGCGCCGACCACAGAGCCCATGGAGCCGCCCATAAACGCGAACTCGAATGCCGCAGCAACGACCGGCATACCGTGAAGTGTGCCTTTCATCACCACCAGCGCATCTTTCTCGCCAGTTTCTTTCTGCGCAGAAGCCAGTCTGTCTTTGTATTTTTTGGAGTCACGAAACTTCAGCACGTCTTTCGGCTCAAGCTCGCTACCCAGTTCCACAAGAGAACCTTCATCTAACAGGCTATGCAGGCGATTGCGCGCCGACATGCGCATATGATGGTCACACTTCGGACAGACCTCAAGATTACGTTCCAGCTCAGCACGGTATAAAACCTGACCGCAGCTATCACACTTGGTCCACACCCCTTCAGGAATGCTTGCCTTGCGGGTGGGAGTAATGTTGCTTTTAATTCGTTCAATCCAGCTCATTGGTGACCTTTCTGCCTGAACCCTAGTCAGCTTTGTTATAAGGGGCGCATAATGCCATTTTTGCCCCTAACAGACCATGAATGTTGCACATTAAAACATAACAGCCCGAAACTTTGGATAAAAAAGTGGTCGAACCGCTGAGTTACTTTCTATTTTGCAGCCCGTGACGCAGCACGCTTATGGCGAATTACTTCAATCACCCCCGGCAATACGGAAAGGACGATAATCGCCACAATCAATAATTTCAGGTTTTCCTGGACGATCGGCAGATCGCCGAACAGGTAGCCTGCGTAGGTGAACAACAATACCCACAGCAATGCGCCTACGACGTTATACATCGCAAAGTGACGGTAGGACATATGTCCCATACCGGCAACAAACGGCGCAAATGTACGCACGATTGGCACGAAACGCGCCAGGATAATCGTCTTACCGCCATGACGCTCGTAGAACGCATGGGTTTTATCCAGGTAGCTGCGGCGGAAAATTTTGGAGTTCGGGTTACTGAAAAGTTTTTCCCCGAACAATCGGCCAATCGTGTAGTTCACCGCATCGCCCACAATCGCCGCCACAATCATCAGTGCCACCATCAGATGAACATTAAGATCGTTGGTTGGCAGCGCAGAAAGCGCACCCGCAACAAACAGCAGCGAATCCCCTGGCAGGAATGGTGTCACCACCAGCCCGGTTTCACAGAACAGGATCAGAAACAGAATGGCGTATACCCAGATACCGTATTCCGCAACCAGCTCCGCCAGGTGCACATCAATGTGCAGGATAAAATCGATAAGAAAGTAAATCAGGTCCATAGTTTTGCCTTTATACGACTCAAATTAGTCCGCCAGAAATAGCGGGCCCATAGGCGGTTTTGGCAGGTCGAACCGGTCCGGGTAATCTACCGCAACCAGATACAGTCCTTCCGCTTTCGCCGTTGCCGCTGCCAGCGTTCTGTCCTTTGCCGCTAACAGTTCTGCTATCCAGCTCTCCGGCTGGTTGTTGGCGCCAACTTCCATCAGGCTGCCGACAATATTCCTGACCATATGATGTACAAAGGCATTCGCTTTAATATCCACCACCACATATGCACCGAAACGTTCGACGTTAATGTGCATCACGTTTCGCCACGGCGTGCGCGACTGACACTGCACCGCTCGAAACGAGGTAAAATCATTTTCGCCAATCAGACACTGGGCCGCACGATGCATACGCTCAGCGTCCAGCGGTTCATAGTAATGGGTTACCCCTTTACCCAAAACAGCAGGGCGCAACTGATGATTGTAGATGATGTAGCGATAACGGCGAGCCGTGGCGCTAAATCGGGCATGAAAATCATCGGGTACAGCTTTAACCCAGCGCACGGCGATGTCACCAGGTAAATTCGCATTTACCCCCAGTGTCCAGGCCGCATCTTTACGCTGGGCAGTGGTTTCAAAATGCACGACCTGCCCAGTGCCATGAACGCCCGCATCCGTGCGTCCTGCACAAAAAACATTGATGCGTTCATTCGCCACCTGAGAGAGCGCTTTTTCCAGTTTTTCCTGAACGCTACGCACTTCGTTCTGGCGCTGCCAGCCATAATATTTGCTGCCGTCATACTCAATGCCCAGCGCAATTTTATGGGTTGACGGCTGTTGCTGGTCAGACATTAGTACAGGTACTCCTGCACCAGTTTTTCCGCAATTTTCACCGCCATTAACGCGCCGCCAAAGCGTACGTTGTCCGCCACAGACCAGAACTGAACCTGCTCTGGCATACCGTAATCATTATGCACGCAGCCAATAGAAAGGTGCGGCGTGCCCGATGCATCGCCAACCTGGGTCGGGAAATCGGTCTCTTCCGACAACACCACGTCTTCACCGCGTGAAAACGCATCGCGCGCTTCTTCCGCCGCCAACGGGCGCAGGGCCTCAAAATTAACCATCTGCGCGTGGCCATAAAATACCGGGGACTGCACGATGCTGGCAGAGATGAGCAGACCATCATCCTGCATAATTTTGCGCACTTCATCAACGATACGACGTTCTTCACGCACGCTACCTTCACGATCGGGCAGCAGCGGCAGCATGTTGAATGCCAACTGACGGCCAAAGAAATCATCTTCGTCAATCGGGATACCGTTAAGCAGTTTTGCACTCTGTCCGGCCAGCGCATCCACCGCTTTTTTGCCATGAGCGGAAGCTGAGATAATATTGGTCACCGTAATACGCGAAAGCCCACCGTCATCAATCAACGGTTTCAGTGCAGACAGCAGTTGGCTGGTCAGACTGTTAGGCACCGCAATCACATTGCGGTTACGGTAATCCGCCAGCACGAACGGGTTAACGTCCGGAACCACCAGCGGAACGTCTGGCTCAAGCGCGAACAGACCGCTGCTGTCGATCACCAGGCAACCTGCATTAGTGGCTTCTTCTACCCATGCGGCGGTGGCTTCAGCGCCCGCAACAAAAAATGCCAACTGTGCCTGCGTCCAGTCAAAGTCTGCAACGTCCTGTACTATGACCGATTTACCGTTAAAACGCAGATGTTCACCGGCGCTTTCATTACGCGCCAGCGCATAAATTTCACCGACCGGGAACTGGCGTTCAGCCAGCGTATCGAGCAGGGCTTCGCCTACGGCGCCCGTTGCGCCCAGAATGGCAATATTCCAGCCTTCAGACATGGTGATTTACTCCAAGAAATACGTAAGCGTCCCTGTCGCATTATTCGACAGGGAGCATTAAGAAGACATTAATGTGCCGGATGATGAACAGCGTTAAAACCCAGCTTACACAATAAGGCAGCAGCCGTTGCGTCGTCACACATCACATATAAAGACGACCATTCACGACGCTCAAGGTAATTTTTACGCAGTTTATCAAACTCACCCGGAATTCCAGCGACTTTGCGCAGCGGCGCATCATCGCGGCGCACATCATACACTAAATGCACCAGCCTTTTCAGCGTTGGCTGATCTAACGGGCCATGCAGGGTGATACGACCAAATTCCGGCGCGGGTAACAGGGTACTGAGCGCAACGTGCTGCTCGTGACCAATAAACTTACTATAGGCCTCAAAGACCTGCGTGGTGCCACGGGCTTTTCCTTCGAGGGTATACCCGGCAATGTGCGCCGTGCCGATATCGACTTTCTCCAGCAACGCCACATTGAGATCCGGCTCTCCTTCCCAGACATCCAGCACAACGCTCAGCGACTGACCGGCATTCAATCGGTTCAGCAATGCCGTATTGTCGATGACCGACCCACGGCAGGCGTTGATCAAAATAGTGCCCGGCTTCAACCGGCTAATCAGCTCGTCATCCGCCATGTGCAGCGTTTTGTACGGCCCGTCTTTAAACAGTGGGGTATGGAAAGTCAGCACATCGGCTTGCTCAACCAGTTCATCCAGCGAGCAGAAATTGCCTTCGTCACCGCGATCGGCTCGCGGTGGATCGCACAGCAGCGTGCGGATCCCCAGCGCTTCCAGACGCGCCTGTAAACGCCCGCCCACGTTACCCACACCCACAATGCCTACGGTGCGATCGCGTAACGCAAACCCGTCGCGCTCCGCCAGCATCAGTAACGCTGAAAAAACATATTCTACGACCGCTATTGCGTTACAACCGGGCGCGGCGGAAAAACCGATCCCCGCCTGCGCAAGCCAGGCGTCATCCACATGGTCTGTGCCAGCGGTTGCCGTACCGACAAATTTAACCGGTTTTCCGCCAAGCAGTGATTCATTTACTTTCGTCACCGAGCGCACCATTAAAGCATCCGCATCATCCAGTTCAGCAACGGGAATCGGACGACCGGGAACCGCTTTGACCTCCCCCAAACGACTGAACAGTTCGCGGGCATAGGGCATATTTTCATCAACGAGGATTTTCACGTCTTTCGCACCTGTTTGAGAACGAGAGTTAACCGGGCAAGTGTGCCATAATCTCGCCGCCAGGCATACTGCGAGACCTGGTCAGCACAGATTTAAGGAACAGAGATGATGCAGCCCATTTCAGGTACGCCCGCACGCCCTCCCGGCGAAGGCCAAAATGCCCCTTCCGCTGCGGGTGAACAACCGTTATCCACGCAACAACGTACTGTGCTGGAACGGCTAATTACCCGTTTGATTTCACTCACCCAGCAGCAAAGCGCTGAGGTGTGGGCCGGAATGAAGCACGATCTGGGCGTCAAAAGTGATACGCCGCTGCAATCACGTCACTTTCCTGCCGCTGAGCAAAACCTTAACCAACGACTGGGGGTTGCTCAGCAAAATCATGTTAATCGTCAGGTGCTTTCGCAGCTCACTGAATTACTGAGCCAGGGAAATAATCGCCAGGCGGTGAGTGATTTTATCCGTCAGCAGTATGGGCAAACGGCGCTCAGCCAGCTCACGCCTGAGCAGTTGAAGAACGTGCTCACGCTGCTGCAACAAGGACAGCTGTCGATACCGCAGCCGCAGCAGCGCCCGGCTACCGATCGCCCTTTGCTCCCCGCAGAGCACAATACGCTGAACCAGTTGGTTACCAAACTGGCGGCGGCCACGGGAGAATCCGGGAAGATGATCTGGCAGTCGATGCTGGAGTTGTCTGGCGTAAAAAGCGGTGAACTGATCCCTGCCAAACAGTTTACGCACCTGGTCACCTGGCTGCAGGCGCGCCAGACGCTCAGCCTGCAAAGCGCACCAACGCTACAAACGCTCCAGGCGGCGCTGAAGCTGCCATTAGAGCCGAATGAGCTGACAGCGATAAAAGAATACGCGCAGCAGACGTATCAGATCCAACCACAATCGATTCTGACCACGGTGCAGGTGCAGGACTTGCTCAATCAAATTTTCCTGCGTCGCGTGGAACGAGAACGTGAGCTCAGCGAGCCGCGTCATCTGCAGCCCATTTACAGCCCGTTCGCGCCGATGATTGAAACGGTTAAATCTCTGTCGGCACGACCGGGACTGCTGTTTGTTGCGTTGATAATTGCGTTAGCCATTTTCTGGCTGGTCGCCTAACCTTTACGCAGCGTAAGCAACGTTACAATAATCCCCACCACGGCGGATATCGCCCCGGCAAGGAACACTGAGGGATAACCGTACGCGGTGGCCAGCACCCCGGCGACCGGACCGCTTATACCGTAGGAGATATCCTGAAACGCGGCGTAACCGCCCAGCGCCGTACCGCGAACCTGCGCGGGCACTCGCTTCACCACTTCGACGCCCAATGCCGGGAAGATAAGCGAACACCCGGCCCCGGTTAATGCCGCCCCGAGCAGCGCAATCCAGGCCGATGGGGCCTGCCACAGCAAAATCAGCCCCGCAGTTTCCACCAGCAAAGAGACAACGGCGACCTTCACACCGCCGAAACGGTCCGGCATCCAGCCAAACAGAATGCGCATCAGCACAAACGCCCCACCAAACGCAGTCAGGGTGAACCCCGCCATCGTCCAGCCGTTGCTGACAAAATAGAGTGAAATAAAGGTACCGATCACCGCAAAGCCAACGCCCTGCAGCGCCAGGCCCAGGCCCGGTTTCCAGATAAGCCCCACCACGCTCCATAACGAAGGACGTTCTCCTGCATGCGCAGGCACTTTACGCACGGTGCCGTTGAATGCCCATGCCAGCAGCGGTAATACCATCGTCGTTCCCGCCAGCGCCGCGAAGCCAAAGTGGCTGTGGATCAACAGGCCCAGCGGTGCACCAGCGGCCAGCGCACCGTAAATCGCCATTCCGTTCCACGACATCACCTTACCGGAGCGTGTTGGGCCGACCAGCCCCAACCCCCAGGTCAGCGTACCGGTGAGCAGTTGGCTTTCGCCAAAGCCGAGGATCAAACGCCCGACGATTAACAACGCAAATTTTACAGGGACAGAAACAGGCAATAGCGCGGCTAAAAGCCACGCCGCTCCCGCCAGTCCACAGGCAAACATCCCCTGTAGCGCCGAGCGTTTAGCACCATATTGATCGGCTAAGCGCCCGGCGTAGCCGCGCGTTAATACCGTTGCCAGAAACTGTACACCTACGGCGATACCGACCATGGTGTTGCCATAGCCCAGTTCCTGATGCACAAACAGAGGAATCACGGGCAAAGGGAGACCGACCGTCATATAGGTCAGGAAAACTGCAAAAGCGATACGAAACAGCGAAAAGTTCGCCGAAGGTGTTTTTTCTTGTTGGGTTACAGCTGTCATGCGTTACTCCAAAATGCAGAGTAAGGCGAGGAATGTCCACGCCCCCTCTACCTGACTATCAGGATTAAGGTGCGTTGGATAACGTTAAACGCTTACGCATTATCAAGAGGATAATGTTGAAGCTGGAGTCTGCCTGCGAGTGACCCTGGCTGTCAACTGTGAAAGCATAGCTGTGTGTTTCAAAGCGGTGACTTCGCAACGAACAAAAAGGGAAATACCGCATCAATGCCTTTCGCTCTAAACCTCCCGGTTACCTGTTCACGCTGCTGCGGCGTCAGGAGCCGGAACATCATATCCCAAATCTCTTTGGGCTCGGCTTCCTGCACAATGTTGCGATCAGGCGCCTCTGTTTTCTCATTTTCATTCAGATACGAGCGTACATACAGTGGGAACACAGAAATATGAAATTCCTCGGCCTTAGATTTCGCGCGCTTGCGCTTAACGCCCTCCTTCCCTTCACTGTAGGTATTTAAGCGCAGACGTACAGCTGGTGCGCTTCCAGGAAACCCCGGTAATTCAAGACACTCCTTTACCGTGAACCACTCTTTTACCATCAGTTTCTTTCCTTTCTGCTGATGAAATAAAAATATTTTTTCTTTTTCGCGAAATTTCAAATTAATTCTGGCAATATTCCTACAACAAAAAGAAAGTAACGTTCTTTTTTCTAATTTATACCCTGAAAAATATCGGCACCGATAACACATCTTCTTAGGATTACAGAATGGAACACAAAAGCCAAGACTGGCATCGTGCAGATATTAAAAGTGCACTGGAAAAAAGAGGCATTACGCTCAGAGAATTGTCACGTTCTGCGGGCTTGTCTCCTGATTCGCTACGAAATGTATTTACCCGCAACTGGCCCAGAGCAGAACAGATCATCGCACAGGCGCTGGAAACCACGCCGGACATGATTTGGCCATCGCGCTACCTCTCGAAATCAGAAAAAATAACCGTCACAAAAAATAACCATAAACTATAAATGCGTTACCCATAATTTGCATGGCAGATTAATTTATATCTCAACCAAATATATTCCCGATATTAATAGCACTATCGGTCATGCCCATCAGATTAAATCCTGTTAAAGCAATACACGAACTTATTACATATTCTTTTAACAGGAGTCATGATGAGTTGGAATAAAACAGCAGCAACAAATTATGCGAAATCACATGCAGGCGCGCATTCTCAGAAGCGCTGTGCAGAATTTACCCGCAAAGCCATTCAGGCAGGAGGTATCTCTCTTGGGAATACCTACCATGCTAAAGATTATGGACCGCTGTTAAAAAACGCAGGATTCCGTCCTATCGGCACATTTGAACAACCCAGAGCAGGAGATGTCGTCGTCATTCAACCTTATGAGGGAGGAAACCCAAGCGGCATATGGCGATATTTGACGGTCAGGAGTGGTACTCCGATTTTAGACAACGTGATATGTGGGCGGGGCCAGGCTATCGGGCGGCAAAGCCTTCATACACTATTTACAGGAAGTAGTAATGAAAGCGTTCCCATTGATTGCTCTAGTTTTGTTACTTTGTAGCTGTTCTTCATCACGCAGTGACAGCACTCAGGATGTTAAACAATTCTATCTCGCGTGGATGTCCGCCTACACACAAGATGGAGATACGTCCGCGCTCATGCAACGTTATGTGGCGAAAGACGTTATCGACCGTCTGGCGCTGATTGGCAGCCTTTACGAGCAGGAAATAATAAATTCTGACTACTTTATGTACGTGCAGGATTATGACCCTGAATGGATCCCGCGGCTACGGGTTGGAGCAGTTCAGCCCTTTCTCGGTGGCGAAAAGGTGGAAGTACAATTAGGTGGACCGGCAGGCGAAGCACCCATGCAACTGGAAGTGTATACGCGTTGGGAAGAGGGTCGCTGGAAAATTTATCGCGTGCGGGATCTGGGCAATCAATTTGAACAGCCAATCTACAGCGCCGGTGATATCGCACACGCCAAGGCATGGTCTGCGGAGATCGCACCGGAGTACGAAAAGATGAATAGATAAAAAAGGGGAGCCATCAGGCTCCCCTTTGCATCTCATTTTTCATTTTGCAGACTTATGCTTTCAGCTTACGCATAACCAGCGTTGCGTTAGTGCCGCCAAAGCCGAAGCTGTTGGACATCACGGTAGTCAGCGCCTGCTCGGTCGGTTTGGTCACGATGTTCAGACCTGCCGCCTGCTCATCCAGCTCTTCAATGTTGATGCTCGGCGCGATAAAGCCGTGTTCCAGCATCAGCAGAGAGTAGATAGCTTCCTGTACGCCAGCTGCGCCCAGGGAGTGGCCGGTCATGGCTTTAGTCGCAGAGATTGCCGGGCTGTTGTCGCCAAACACTTCACGAATTGCCCCCAGCTCTTTCACGTCGCCTACCGGGGTAGAGGTACCGTGAGAGTTCAGGTAGTCGATCGGGGTGTCTACACCGTGCATCGCCATTTGCATGCAACGTACTGCGCCTTCGCCAGACGGAGCAACCATGTCTGCGCCATCGGATGTTGCGCCGTAACCGACGATTTCCGCATAGATGTGCGCGCCACGTGCCAGCGCGTGTTCCAGCTCTTCAACCACGACCATACCGCCGCCGCCTGCAATAACGAAACCGTCACGGTGTGCGTCATAGGTACGGGAAGCTTTTTCCGGTGCATCGTTGTATTTGGTAGACAACGCGCCCATGGCGTCGAATTCACACGCCATTTCCCAGCACAGCTCTTCGCCGCCGCCAGCAAAAACGATGTCCTGTTTGCCCAGCTGAATTTGTTCTACCGCGTTACCGATACAGTGCGCAGATGTCGCACAGGCAGAGCTGATAGAGTAGTTTACGCCGTGGATTTTGAACGGCGTTGCGAGGCAGGCAGAAACGCCGGACGCCATCGCTTTGGTGACCACATACGGGCCAACCGCTTTCAGACCACGCGGGCTACGCATTGCGTCAGCACCGAACACCTGAAAACGCGGGGAACCGCCGCCGGAACCTGCAATCAGGCCAACGCGCGGGTTGTTCTGGTAATCTTCTGCTGCAAGGCCGGCATCAGCCACTGCCTGTTCCATAGAAAGGAATGCATAGATGGATGCGTCGCTCATAAAGCGCACTACTTTGCGGTCAATGAGGCCAGTGGTATCCAGTTTTACGTTGCCCCAAACGTGGCTACGCATGCCGGAGTCCTTCAGCTCCTGAGAGAAAGTGATCCCTGAACGTCCTTCACGCAGAGATGCCAGGACTTCCTGCTGGTTATTACCGATGCTGGAAACGATGCCCAAGCCAGTAATCACTGCACGTTTCATTCAATACCTCTGTAAGTCGCACTATTTTAAAGTTTCGAGTGGCACAATAGCGTACACTTGTACGCCGAACAAGTCCGATCAGCCATTTAATGTGGAAATTTGCGCAGCCAGGCACTCATCGCTAAGATCGGGGCACAGCCTGCCAGACGAGTAACTTACGTGAAACAATACGCTATACAACCTGCAAACCTTGAATTCAACGCTGAGGGTACACCTGTTTCCCGAGATTTTGACGATGTCTATTTTTCTAACGATAACGGGCTGGAAGAGACACGTTACGTCTTTCTCGGCGGGAATCATCTCGCCCAGCGATTCCCTGCGCATTCACGTCCCCTCTTCGTGGTGGCAGAAAGCGGGTTTGGCACCGGACTTAACTTCCTGACGCTCTGGCAGGCATTTACCGATTTTCGCGATACCCATCCTGAAGCTACCCTGGAAAGATTACATTTCATCAGTTTTGAAAAATATCCGCTAACGCGTGAAGATCTCACCTTAGCTCATCAGCACTGGCCAGAACTTGCCCCATGGGCCACGGCGCTGCAAGAGCAATGGCCGCTGCCACTGGCGGGATGCCATCGCCTGCTCCTTGATGAAGGACGCGTCACGCTGGATCTGTGGTTTGGCGATATTAACGAACTGACCAGTAAGCTCGATGACTCCCTGAATCAAAAAGTGGACGCCTGGTTTCTGGACGGTTTCGCACCGGCAAAAAATCCGGATATGTGGACGCCAACGCTGTTTAACGCAATGGCCCGTCTGGCTCGTCCGGGCGGTACGCTGGCGACCTTCACCTCAGCGGGCTTTGTGCGTCGGGGGTTGCAGGAAGCCGGGTTTACGATGCAAAAATGCAAAGGCTTTGGTCGCAAACGCGAAATGCTCTGTGGCGTAATGGAACAGACGCTGACGCTCCCTTCATCGGCTCCCTGGTTTGCACGTTCCGGAACAGATAAACGCGAAGCCGCCATTATTGGCGGGGGGATTGCCAGCGCATTGCTGTCGTTGGCGTTACTGCGTCGCGGCTGGCAGGTCACACTCTATTGCGCCGACGATAATCCAGCCAGGGGGGCATCCGGCAATCGCCAGGGCGCGCTTTATCCGCTACTCAGCAAGCATGACGCGGCCATTAATCTCTTTTTCCCCACCGCGTTTACCTTCGCTCGTCGACTGTATGACGCCCTCCCCGTTGAGTTCGAGCATGACTGGTGCGGTGTGACGCAACTGGCGTGGGATGAAAAAAGCCAGCAAAAAATCGATCAAATGCTGTCCCTTGAATTGCCTGATGCGCTCGCCGTCAGCGTTAACGCAGAGCAGGTTTTACAAACGACCGGCGTAGAAACCGGATGCGGTGGGATTCAGTACCCTGCCGGAGGATGGCTGTGTCCGGCACAATTAACCGCCGCCGTATTCGACTACGCCGCAACGCTGGGATTACGCATCCGGTATCAACATACGCTGGCCTCGCTGTCTCGCCAGACAGAACACTGGCAATTGACGTTTGCCGGTGGCGAAACCGCCACTCACGCTGCGGTGGTTCTGGCTAACGGGCATCGCATTAACGGCGTTGAGCAGACGCAGTCGCTACCGGTCTACTCCGTAGGCGGTCAGGTGAGTCACATTCCTACCACGCCTTCGCTTTCAGCGCTGCGTCAGGTGCTGTGCTATGACGGCTACCTCACGCCGCACAACCCGCAAAACCAGCAGCACTGCATTGGCGCCAGCTATCATCGCGGAAGTGAAGAAACGGTGTATCGCGCGGACGATCAGCAGCAAAACCGTCAGCGCTTAATAGATTGTTTCCCGAATGCCTCGTGGGCAAAAGAAGTAGACGTTAGTGGCAATGCCGCCCGTTGTGGAGTGCGCTGTGCCACGCGTGATCACATGCCAATGGTCGGCAACGTCGCTGATTATGACGCCACGCTCAGCCAGTATGCCACTCTTGCCGAAGACAGAGTGCACGCCGTAAACGCCCCGGTGTATTCCGATTTATTTATGTTAGGTGCGCTGGGCTCGCGTGGGCTGTGTACTGCCCCGCTGTGTGCAGAAATTCTGGCATCGCAAATGAGCAATGAACCCATACCAATGGATGCCAACACGCTGGCAGCGCTGAATCCGAATCGTCTATGGGTGAGGAAGTTATTGAAGGGTAAAGCGGTGAAATAAGATACCATCTCGCCATTGCCTGATGGCGCTACGCATATCAGGCCTACAACCCCCGTCCGCGTAGGCCGGATAAGACGCCTTCGCGTCGCCATCCGGCACAATCCACTGCAATTATTATTGCGTTGCCTTCTGGAACAGTGTGTCCCACATCTCTTTCACTAACGCCTGGTCACGCGGCGAGAGTTCGCCTGCGCTGATGGCTTTTTCCAGGCTGCTGGTCACATTGGCGTACAATGCCTCAGCGGA
Source organism: Citrobacter freundii complex sp. 2024EL-00216 (assembly GCF_043945515.1). Taxonomy (NCBI): domain Bacteria; kingdom Pseudomonadati; phylum Pseudomonadota; class Gammaproteobacteria; order Enterobacterales; family Enterobacteriaceae; genus Citrobacter; species Citrobacter freundii complex sp. 2024EL-00216. Next base: position 172,427 of record NZ_JBIMRA010000002.1, read on the forward strand.
ATGGTCCTCGCCAGCATCCAGCTCAGCCACAGCCAGCGTCAGGTGCCCACGCAAATAGCCACTGGCAAACAACTCATCATCGCTGGCGTGCTCTACCATATCGTCGATTAATGCCAGAATGCGTGATTCAAACTCCGCGATCATCTTATTTCCTCATTGTAAACGTGGCAGCGGCTTCAGTTGAGCGCTTCGGGCCACGGGAATTGTTCCGCCGTAAGTTCAGGCGTGTGATAATAATTCTGTAACGCGTTAATGAAACGCGCCGGACGTTCAGGGATCCCCTTTTCCAGGTACTCCATCACCTGAGCATGAACACGGCGCTGGAATACCACGCGATCCGGTTCAAAGTCCCCTTCCAGATTGTCGCAACTGACGTTAAACGGGTAGCCCGCCGCCATGCAAAACAACCAGTCAAACGCCTGCGGCTTCACTTCCACATCTTCAAACTGGCATTGTGTCTTCGCGTCGCGTCCGTCCGGGCAGTACCAGTAACCGAAATCGACCAGTTCACGACGGGCTTTACCGGCGATGCACCAGTGTGAAATTTCGTGTAACGCACTGGCGTAATAACCATGCGCAAAAACGATACGGTGATACGGTAATTCCGCATCCGCTGGAAGATAGATCGGTTCGTCGTCGCCTTTAATCAGACGGGTATTAAATTCATCGGCAAAGCAGCCGTTAAAAATCTCAATCAACTGTTCGTAGTGATGCGTATTATTCATTAGTTCATCCCCAGCCAGTGGAGAATCTCCTGTCCATGATTATCATAAAGTAGCTTGGCGCTCATCACGGCGGAGACAATAACGATCATTGGCCGAATGAGTTTTTGTCCTTTGCTGAGTACCAGTCGAGAGCCCATCCGTGCGCCAATAAACTGGCCAATGAGCATCACAAAACCTGTCGCCCAAATCACTTTGCCGCCGAGGGCAAACAGCAACAACCCACCGATATTCGATGTGGCATTTAATACTTTGGCGTGGGCCGTCGATTTCGCCAGGTTGTATCCGCACAGCATGACAAAAGCCAGCGCGTAGAACGACCCCGCCGCCGGACCAAAAAAGCCATCGTAAAAGCCGACGCAGCCCCCGGCCACCAGCGCGAAAGGCAAACCGTGCAGTCGGCGCTGTCGGTCCTCTTCTCCGATTTTTGGCATCAACAGAAAGTAAAGGCCAATACAGATAACCAATACTGGCAGGATCTGGCGCAGAACATCTGACTGCACGTGCTGAACCAACAGCGCACCACTCATTGAGCCGATAAAGGTCATGAAGATATTGAGCTTCTGATCCGCCAGATTCACCACACCCCGACGAATAAAATAGAGGGAGGAAGAGATAGATCCCCCGCAGGCTTGCAGCTTGTTGGTCGCCAGCGCTTGCGCAGGTGGCATCCCGGCCGCCATCAATGCCGGGATGGTGAGTAGACCACCACCTCCGGCCAGAGAATCAATAAAACCTGCCAGCATCGCCACAAAAAAAAGCACACCTAACAGCAGTGGCGACACCATAAACAGAGAGGCAAAATGATCCATTAGAGTACATGCTCGTCCAGTAGCGCCTGGCAGGAAGGCGGCAACGGCGGCGGTGTCTTCTTCTCAGGCTTGATGGTTCCAGGTTTTGGAGGTTCGAACCAGCTTTGCAGCTCTGCGCCACAGCCGTCACCCGGTGGCGGTAACGGTTGATCTTCGCACTCAAGGCTGTCGGCAGGGCAACGTAACCGCACGTGCATATGCGCACGATGCTGGAACCACGGCCGCACTTTACGCAACCAGTCCCTGTCGGTCCCTGCATCCAGACAAAGTTGTTGCTTAATCGCCGGATTCACGAAAATACGCGTTACTTCATTATCTTTTGCAGCCAGCCTGATCAGGCTGAAAATCTCCGGTTTCCACAGTGACGGCACAACACGTTTGCCATCCTGTGAGACCAGATCTAACGCCTGCGGCCGCAGCAGTTGCGACTGGGTCCAGCGCGTTTTCGGCAGTTGCAGGAAAATATCCACATCCAGTCCCGTCTGGTGGCTGGCGTGACCGCCATTGAAACGCCCACCGGCCGGCATCCCCATATCGCCGATTAACACCGTGCCCAGCCCATGACTATTGGCCTGATAACTCAGACGCTGGATAAACCTCACCAGATCCGGATGGCCAAAGTAACGACGCTGATCGGTGCGCATCACCTGATAGTGTTCTGACTGTACAGGCAGCGTATCAGCGCCAACAATACAGCCATTGGAAAACGCGCCGATAGACTGCGCACTTCCTGCAACCGGATGGGTAATTTTCTGCCAGGGCGTCGCCGCCAGACAGGCGGTACTGGCAAACAGAGCCAGCGCCGCAAGTGCCGTTTTTTTCATCTCTTACCAGCGTGGAATATCGGTCTTCACGTCCGCATTTTGCGCCCGCTGACGCAGCAGGTGATCCATCAATACGATCGCCAGCATCGCCTCGGCGATCGGTACGGCGCGAATCCCAACACACGGATCGTGGCGACCTTTAGTGATCATTTCGACTTCTTCTCCAAAGCGGTTAATAGTGCGCCCAGGAACGGTAATACTGGACGTCGGTTTCAGCGCCATATGAGCAATGATTTGTTGCCCGCTGCTGATCCCGCCCAGAATGCCGCCCGCATGGTTACTCTGGAAACCTTCTTTGGTGATTTCGTCACGGTTCTGACTGCCGCGCAGCGCAACAACGTCAAATCCATCGCCAATCTCAACGCCCTTAACGGCGTTAATGCTCATCAGCGCATGGGCGATGTCAGCATCCAGGCGGTCGAATACAGGTTCGCCGAGACCCGCAGGTACACCGCGTGCAACAACGGTCACCTTCGCTCCGATGGAGTCACCTTCTTTCTTCAGCCCGCGCATCAGTTCGTCCAGCGCTTCGAGTTTATCCGGGTCCGGGCAAAAGAACGGGTTAAGTTCCACCTGGGACCAGTCTTTGATCTCCAGCGGAATATCACCCATCTGCGTCAGGCAGCCGCGGATCTCAACGCCGAATTTTTCCGCCAGATATTTTTTGGCTATCGCTCCGGCCGCCACGCGCATCGCCGTTTCACGTGCGGATGAACGTCCGCCGCCACGGTAGTCGCGCAGGCCATATTTTTGCTCATAGGTATAGTCGGCGTGTCCCGGACGAAAAACGTCCTTAATCGCGCCATAATCCTGTGAACGCTGATCGGTATTTTCGATCAGCAGGCCAATGCTGGTGCCTGTGGTAACGCCCTCGAACACCCCGGAGAGGATTTTCACCTGATCCGGCTCACGACGCTGCGTAGTGTAGCGCGATGTGCCCGGACGGCGTCTGTCGAGATCGTGCTGCAGGTCAGCTTCTGTCAGAGAAATGCCCGGCGGAACACCATCGACAATACAACCGAGCGCCAGCCCGTGTGATTCGCCGAAAGTGGTTACGCGAAAGAGTTGCCCAATTGTGTTTCCTGCCATCACGGCTCCGTTATGCGTGTTGTGTATGTGCGCGTGTAATTAGTCTTTATAAATGCTGAAGTGCTCGCGAGCAGCAACTAACTGCTCTTTGGTCAGCATGAATACGCCGTCACCGCCGTTGTCGAACTCCAGCCAGGTGAACGGTACATCCGGATATTGCTCTATCAGATGTACCATGCTGTTTCCGACTTCACAAATCAGAATACCGTTATCTGACAGGTAGTCCGGGGCGTTCCCCAGAATGCGGCGGGTAAGTTTCAGCCCATCGCTGCCGGACGCCAGACCCAGCTCAGGTTCGTGACGATACTCGTTTGGCAGATCGGACATATCTTCCGCATCGACATACGGCGGGTTGGTCACAATCAGGTCATACTGGACTTTCAGCAGATCGCGGAACAGATCGGAACGGATCGGCGTGACGTGATGGATCAGGCCGTGTTCTTCAATATTGTGTTCGGTCACCGCCAGCGCGTCAGTGGAAATATCCACCGCATCCACTTCGGCTTCCGGGAAGGCATACGCGCAGGCAATGGCAATACAGCCGCTGCCAGTACACATATCGAGGATATGCTGTGGTTGCTCATTAATAAGGCCCGCAAAGCGGTTATTGATAAGCTCGCCAATCGGTGAACGCGGAACCAGCACGCGTTCATCAACATAAAACTCATGCCCGCAGAACCAGGCTTTGTTGGTCAGATAAGCAACCGGAATGCGCTCGTTGACGCGGCGAATCACGCGTTCAACAATACGATGACGCTCGCTGGAGGTCAGACGCGCGGTACGCATATCTTCTGGAATATCCAACGGCAAATAAAGTGACGGCAGCACCAGTTGTACGGCCTCGTCCCATGGGTTATCCGTGCCATGGCCATACCAGATGTTCGCCGCGCTAAAACGGCTGACCGCCCAACGCAACATGTCCTGAATGGTATGCAGTTCACTCACTGCTTCATCGACGAAAATTTTATCCACGTATTCCTCCAGGGCATGCTCGTATTAATTTCGGCGGCTAGTTTGCCACGAAGACGGCGATAAATCAGCATTCACACGGGGCCTGAACGCGAAAATTGCGTTTTAAGCGATCGGATGCCCGCCGAGTCGGGTTAAACTAACGGAAAATAAAAGTTGAGACTCTCGAATGAAAAAGAAAACATCGCTCAGCGAGGAGGATCAGACGCTGTTTCGCCAGCTGATGACCGGCACGCGTAAAATTAAACAGGACACCATCGTTCACCGACCTCCACGTAAAAAAATTGCCGAGGTTCCGGTTAAAAGACTGCTACAGGAGCAGGCTGATGCCAGCCACTATTTCTCGGATGAGTTTCAGCCGCTGCTGAATACGGACGGTCCGGTAAGATACCTGCGCGCCGACGTCAGCCATTTCGAACTGAAGAAAATGCGCCGTGGCGATTACTCTCCGGAGCTGTTTCTCGATCTGCATGGGCTGACCCAGCAACAGGCCAAACAAGAGTTAGGCGCGCTGATTGCCGCCTGTCGCCGTGAGCATGTGTTTTGTGCCTGCGTGATGCATGGCCACGGAAAACATATTCTGAAACAGCAGACGCCGCTCTGGCTGGCCCAGCATCCGCACGTAATGGCCTTTCATCAGGCACCGAAAGAGTACGGTGGCGACGCCGCGCTGCTGGTGCTGATTGAAGTGGAAGAGTGGCTACCGCCCGAACTTCCGTGATGCAAAAAAACAAAAAGAGCCGCATTTGCGGCTCTTTGATTTTCCGGGTGGCGGCTGCGCCTTATCCGGCCTGTTTAAATCGCTTTTGCCATTTTCAGGTTACACGGGCTCATCTGCCAGTTAAAAGTACCCTTCCCGCTCTCATCAAGCGTAACGCTGGCAATCGCTGATGTGGTAAACATCGGCGGTGTTTCACCTGGGCAAAGCTCAGACACCAGATATCCCACTAAAGGCAAGTGAGAGATAACCAGTGCCGTGGCGATACCTTCATTGGCCAGAGCCTGTAAATAGGCGCTGACCAGACCGACATCGCCGCAGGGAGTCAGCTCCGGCAAAACATCAACACCGGTTGGCAGGTTCATACACTCCCCCACCACATCCAGCGTTTGTTCGGCTCGTAGGAACGGGCTCACCAGAACACGTTCGATATCCACTTTTTGACCTTTCAGCCAGTTCGCCATCAGGCGAGATTCGTCACAACCACAGGAGGTTAAGGGACGAACCGAATCACTGGCGGCATCGAGGGCCGCGTCGCCGTGACGCATGATAAAAACTTGCATATTGCACCGCTTTTGTTAACCAGAATCACCACTACCTTTATTCACAGCCCCTATTGGCTGTGGTAACGATATGGTGGCCGGCATTGTGCCTTATCCATTCACCGAATGAAACGCTGTTTTTTACCTCAACGGCGTAAGTATAGTCAATCTCTGTTTACATTTTGAGCGCGACCCATACATTCAGTGCGGATTCATCCTACCTTTGACCTCATGAATTCAGGTCAGTTTCCCCAATATCCCAGAATCTTTCACTGCGTTCCGCCATCTGCAATAACTGCTCACACGGCGTAAACCGCGAGCCGTACTGCGTGGTCAGCCGTTGCAGAACCGCAACCACTTCACCCGCGCCGAGAGAATCCATATACCGGAACGGGCCGCCGAGGAATGGCGGAAAACCAATACCAAATACAGCGCCGATGTCGCCATCACGTGCGCTGCGGACTATCTTCTCGTCGAAACAACGGGCTGCTTCATTGAGCATTAACATAACGCACCGCTCTGCTATCTGCGCAGCGGTAAGTCGACCCTGACCCTGGACGCCAATAAGCGTATAAATTGCAGGGTCGACCTGTTTTTTGCTTTTACGCCCTTTCGCACCATAAAGATAGAAACCCCGACCATTTTTTCTACCTTTGCGATCGTCATTCAAAATTGAAGCAACAACATTTGCAGGCGCGCTAAAACGTTCTCCATATGCAGCCTCAAGCACTGGTATAATTTTAGTGCCCGTATCAATTCCGACCTCATCCAAAAGTTGGATTGGCCCAACTGGAAAACCAAACTTAACCAGCGCGGCGTCTATGGTTTCGACCCGCTCGCCTTCGGTCAACATACGAATTGCTTCGTTAATATAAGGCGCTAAAATGCGGTTAACGTAAAAGCCGGCCTTATCTCTGACCACTATCGGCGTTTTGCCCTGTTTTTTCGCTAACTTAACGGTAGTTGCAATTGTCTGCTCAGAGGTCGTGGCATGCGGGATCACTTCGACCAACGGCATTTTTTCCACCGGACTAAAAAAGTGTAAACCAATCACTTGTTCGGGCCTTGCAGCGTTCGCAGCAATATCGCCAATGGGCAAAGATGAGGTGTTAGAAGCAAAAATGGTATGAGGTGCGCAATTTTGCTCAACTTCTGCCACCATCCGTTGTTTTAGCGACAGATCTTCAAACACGGCTTCAATAATTAGATCGCGATGCGCAAAGCCGCGGTAGTCGATTGATCCCGAAATCAGCGCCAGTTGTTTATCGCGTTCGCTGGCTTTGATATGACGGCGGCGAACCTTCGTTTCAAGCTGATCCCAGCTGTACTTCAGCGCGTGGTTGATTCCCTTAGCGTTTATATCTTTGATGCGCACAGGCAAGCCGCCTTTACAGGCCGTCACGTAGGCAATACCCCCGCCCATCAGACCGCCCCCCAAAATACCTACGCTGTTTAGCGGGCCAGGTTTCGCATCACTTCCGGGATCTTTTTTCACATCGGTGTTGGCAAAAAAGATGTGCCGTAGCGCCTGAGACTGGGATGTCATCGCCAGTTCACCAAACGCACGGGCCTCAGCGTCGTAACCGCTACTGCTGCCTTGCGCTAGCCCGGTTTCTATAACCTCAAGGATACGTTCTGTTGCAGGGTAGTTACCTTGCGTTTTTTGCGCCGTCTTTTTACTGGCCATGCGGAACAACAGCGCCCGCCCCAGCGGCCCCGCCAACACTCGCTCTCTCACGGGCAGTGTTCGATGCGCAGAACTGTCCTTTTTAGCCAGTTCAACGGCCGCTTCCAGCAAAATGGAATGCGGTACAACTTCATCCACTAAACCAACTTTCAGCGCCTGTTTTGCGCGTAATTGTTTTCCGGTGAGGATCATATCCAGTGCGGTACTGACGCCAATCAGGCGCGGCAGCCGCTGCGTACCACCGGAGCCGGGCAACAAGCCAAGCTGTACTTCCGGTAAACCCAGAACGGTTTTAACATCATCGGTACAAATACGGTTGTGGCACGCCAGCGCCATCTCCAGGCCACCGCCGAGGCATGCGCCATGAATCGCGGCGATAACCGGGATCGGCAAGGCATTAATTTCCGCCATCATCTGCTGCCCCTGACGGGCCAGCGTTTCGGCTTCCTGCGCGCTGCGACAGCTACCAATCATGTTGATATCCGCCCCGGCAATGAAGTTATCGGGTTTAGCCGAAATAAACACCACGCCGCGCAATGCTTTGTTATCGCGAATTTGCTTCAGAATGGCCCGTACCTGAGAAGCAAACTCCGCTTTCAGGGTGTTCATTTTCTCTCCGGGCACATCAATGGTGACAACAGCAACGTTATCCAGACGTACGTTTAGTGTAAAAGCCGATGCCATTTCCATTATTCCGCCTCCAGAACCATGGCTGCACCCAAACCACCAGCTGCACAGGCGGTCACTAAACCAAAACCACCGCCACGACGTCGTAACTCATGGAGGGTTTGGGTAATCATGCGCGCACCGGTAGCGGCGAAGGGGTGCCCATAGGCAATCGATCCACCCAGCACGTTAAATTTACTGTCATCAACTTCGCCAGTGGCATGTGCTCTGCCCAGCACGTCGCGGGCAAAACGTTCGCTACCCAGCAACTGAATATTCGCCAGCGTTTGAGCGGCAAAGGCTTCATGCATGTCGATCAGCGTTAAATCTGCCATCGTCAGACCCGCTCTCTCCAGGGCAAGCGGCGTTGACCACGCAGGTCCCAGCAGCATGTCCTGCCAGACATCGATGGCGGTAAAAGCAAAACTACGCAGGTACCCCAGTGGCACCAGCCCCAGCTCTTTCGCACGCGACTCCGTCATCATGATCACGGCGGCTGCGCCGTCCGTTAGCGGGGTACTGTTTGCTGCGGTGACAGTGCCGTGCTTGCGGTCAAACGCTGGACGTAGTTTGGCGTAATCGGCCAGCGTAGAGTTACCGCGAATATTGTTATCTTCTGAAAAAGGATCTTTAAACGGTGGCGCGTAGGTAGTCATTACCTCATCTGCCAGCTTTCCTTCAGCCCACGCCTGAGCGGCACGCTGATGAGAGCGGTGCGCCAGAGCGTCCTGCTGTTCTCGGGTAATACCATAGGTTTTGGCCATTTGCTCAGCCGTATCCCCCATACGCAAACCGGTGGAATACTCAGCGACGGCTGGCGGCACAGGCATCAGATCACGTAATCGCAGTCGGGAAAAGAGTTTAAGGCGTTGACCGGTAGTCCGGGCCTTATTGACATCCACCAGCACCCGCGCCAGCTTTTTACTAACGCCAATAGGCAAGACTGACGAGGAGTCCGCACCACCCGCAATTCCCGCACGAATAGACCCCGCCATCAGGCTTTCCGCGACATTCGCCACTGCCTGAAAACTGGTCGCGCAGGCTCGGCTTACGCTATAGGCATCCGTATGCACATTCATGCTGGTTCCCAGCACGATTTCACGAGCAATATTTGGCGCTTCAGGCATTTGCACCACCTGACCAAAAACCAGTTGCTCAATCACATCAGCAGGTATTTCGCTGCGCGCCAGCAGCTCACCGACGACCATTTTTCCTAAATCAACGGCGGGAATGCCATGAAACGCGGTAGCCTGACGAGCAAATGGCGTACGCAACCCACTTACAATGGCAATACGGTCGCCCTGGCGGGTAACCAGCGGTAAAGCCTGACTCATAACACTCCCCTGTAAAAAAATAAAATAAGTGGTCTGACCTGATCATAGTCTTAACCAATTTTTTACATTTAGCCAAGCGGAGAGAAAAGAAAGTGGGAGCTAAGACACAGTGAATAATCACTGACAGTTACGAAAAAGCCCTTGCTATCTGATAGCAAGGGCTTTTGCAGAGGGGAATTAACGCAGGCCCAGCTGGAAGATCAGCGTTTCAGCTTCACAGGCAAAAACAAAGTCGATATCCAGACGCACACCTTCTGACTCTTCAGTAAAGGTCGAGGTGATTTGGCAAGGCTCAGATTCCACGCCACGCGCCTTTTCGGTCAGAGCAGCCAGCGTTTCTTCTGCCTCTGCGCGGTTCGCGAACACACGGCTGTAGGACGCGGTGCAATCGGAGTTGTCCATGATGGTGCCAACATCCATACAGCAGCAAACCGGGGTTTCATCAGCACTGCATTTACTCATTGTAGATTTCCTCTGTATTCGCACCTGAGGTGCCAGATAAACGATAGGGATATTTTACGCTCCCATTATTCGCCTCTCCAGTCGTTAATTGTATGAAATGCGATAAGTGACCGAAATCACACTTAAAAATGATCTAAAACAAAAATCGCCCAAACAGGTGAGTGCGCACCCCCGCAATTTTGCCAGCTGGATCGCGTTTCTCTGATCAAATTTGAAAATATTTATAAACATACTTGCAACATTCCAGCTGGTCCGACCTATACTCACGCCACTGGTCTGATTTCTAAGTCGTACCTCAGACCCTACACTTCGCGCTCCTGTTACGGCATGTAACATTGTTTGTATAAAAATAAATCTATGAGGTTATGGTCATGAGCCAGAAAACCCTGTTTACAAAGTCTGCTCTCGCAGTCGCAGTGGCAATTATCTCCACACAGGCCTGGTCTGCAGGCTTTCAGTTAAACGAATTTTCTTCCTCTGGCCTTGGCCGGGCATATTCGGGTGAAGGCGCAATTGCAGATGATGCAGGTAACGCCAGTCGTAACCCGGCATTGATTATGATGTTCGATCGCCCTACTTTTTCAGCAGGTGCGGTGTATATCGATCCAGACGTTAATATTTCCGGTAAATCACCATACACCGGACGCAGCACTGATGCGGACAACATCGCGCCTACGGCGTGGGTTCCCAATGCTCACTTCGTGATGCCTATCAACGAACAGTTTGGTTGGGGTGCTTCCGTTACCTCAAACTATGGCCTGGCTACCGAATTTAACGACAGCTACATCGTCGGTGAATACGGCGGTAAGACCGACCTTAAAACGGTCAACCTTAACCTGAGCGGCGCCTACCGTCTGAATGATAGCTGGAGCTTCGGTCTCGGTTTTAACGCCGTTTATGCTGATGCAAAAATTGAACGTTATTCTGGCGAGCAGACGGCTGCATTACCGAAGGTCAGCAACAAAATTGCCAGTCTGAAAGGGGACGAATGGGGCTACGGTTGGAACGCCGGGATTCTGTACGAACTGGATAAAAATAACCGTTATGGTTTAACGTACCGTTCTGAAGTTAAAATTGATTTTGATGGCGATTATAAGAGTGGCATCCGTACCCAGGCGAACGCTATACCTGGCGCTGGCACTGCATTCCCATGGGGAACAACCAATGCCACCGTCCCGGGTTCTCTGACACTTAACCTTCCTGAAATGTGGGAATTGTCAGGTTATAACCGTATTGCACCACAGTGGGCTATCCACTACAGCATGGCCTATACCAGCTGGAGTCAGTTCCAGGAGCTGAAAGCCACAGGTTCCAATGGACAGACACTGTTCTATAAAGAAGAAGGCTTCAAAGATTCTTACCGCATTGCATTGGGTACGACTTACTATATGGATAAAAGCTGGACGTTCCGTACCGGTATTGCTTATGACGATAGCCCGGTTCCAGCAAGTAAGCGTTCCATCTCGATTCCGGATCAGGATCGCCTGTGGTTGAGTGCAGGTACAACTTATGCGTTCAATGACGATGCTTCTATCGACGTCGGTGTGTCTTACATGCACGGACAAAAAGTAACAGTGCAAGAAGGCAACTATACTTTCGACTCTGAAGGTAAAGCCTGGCTGTTTGGTACAAACTTCAACTACGCATTCTGATTATCTTCAGACGTAAAAAAGGTGAGCTTTTTAGCTCACCTTTTTATTTTCATCAGTCCTTACTCGGAATCGATCTCTTTTAAATCGTCCTGAATGTCTTTCGCGTTCGGGTTTTCTTCTGGTTTGAGTTTCCCACCGTTCGCAATAAAGTCATGACGCTGGAAGTAAGCTTCACGCACCATGATGTAAGGATCGGAAGACTGACGCAGCAGACCGTCAGAGTCGAGCAATTGCGCGCGAGTTTCAATCCCTTCAACCGTCCATTTGCCTATCGACAACGGCCAGGTCAGCCAGGACAGTACCGGATACAGCGTATCGACCATATCACCACCGTCATCACGCAGCGTGAAACTACCGTAGAACGGAAGCTGCATATACGGCCCGTAACCAACATCATAGTGGCCTAACGTGCTGCCAAAGCGGTGTGGTTCAACGCGCTGCAACTTCGGATTAGCCATACCTGCCACATCGATAAAGCCGCCCATACCTAACAGGGTATTCAGGAAGAAACGGGTAAAGTGCACCATCCCCTGATAAGGATCGCCTTGCAGGAAATAGTTGACCATGACGGCCGGCTCTTCAAGGTTGCCGGTAAAGTTACTTAAACCATTACGTGCCGGCTGCGGAACATAGTCACGCCAGGCAACAGCTACGGGTCTTACAACGTATGGATCTAAAACATTAAAGTTGAAGTTGTACATGGTGCGGTTGAACCCTTCAAATGGGTCCGAACGCCCCTGCTGTTCAGTACCGGAGCTCGCACACCCCACCAAAAGTGTGGTTCCCAGCGCAAGCGCCGACAGGCGAAGCTTCATAAGTGTCTCCCTGTGTTTTATGGCTATCGCTGATTGCCATCCATGACGGAACGATGACGTATCCGCCTGTTTAGATGTGAGCGATTGTAACAGCACGTCAAATGATGTCTATATACCCTGTCTTACTGATTTGATCATAGCCTGGTAATGCGCACTCCGCGGCGGTTCTATTCTAACTAACCCGATAAAAACAAACGTTACTATTTTTGCTATCTCAGACTTTCTCCCGCTGATTTTCGGACAAAAGCCGCTACGCTTTAGCAATACGTGCTTATTCAGGATTCGGCCATGAATGACATCAAGAAAGATAAGATTGATCGACACAGCGACGAACTCGAGGTGGAAAGCGATGAAAAGCTAACAGGGAAAAAGATAGAGCTTGATGAGGACAGACTCCCCTCCCGCGCCATGGCAATCCATGAACATATTCGCCAGGATGGGGAGAAAGAGATGGAGCGTGATGCGATGGCGCTACTGTGGTCAGCCATCGCAGCAGGACTGTCGATGGGCGCCTCGCTACTGGCTAAAGGGATTTTTCACGTACAGCTGGAAGGCGTGCCAGGGGGATTTTTACTCGAGAACCTCGGTTATACCTTCGGTTTTATTATTGTCATTATGGCCCGCCAGCAACTCTTTACCGAAAATACCGTCACCGCCGTACTGCCGGTGATGCAAAACCCTACCCTCGGCAATTTTGGCCTGTTGATGCGCCTGTGGAGCGTGGTTCTGCTGGGTAATATTATTGGCACCGGGGTTGCCGCATGGGCGTTTGAACATATGCCGATTTTTGATGAAGAGACCCGCGATGCCTTCGTGAAAATTGGTATGGATGTGATGAAAAATACGCCAACAGAGATGTTTTCCAACGCCATCATTTCTGGCTGGTTAATTGCCACGATGGTGTGGATGTTCCCCGCCGCCGGAGCGGCAAAAATTGTGGTCATTATTCTGATGACCTGGCTGATTGCGTTAGGTGATACCACGCATATCGTCGTCGGCTCGGTGGAAATTCTCTATTTGGTCTTTAATGGCACGCTGCACTGGAGTGATTTTTTCTGGCCCTTTGCGCTACCAACGCTCGCCGGGAATATCTGTGGCGGAACGTTTATTTTCGCGCTTATGAGCCATGCGCAGATCCGCAATGATATGAGCAACAAACGCAAGGAAGAAGCCAGGTTGCAAGCAAAGCATGATGAGCAAAAGCAGAAAAACCAGAAAAAACAGGCCTGAATGGTGACTGTTTGAGCAGTCGGGCGGCCTGAGACTTACCGTTGTGAGTAAAAAACGCTATACTCGTGCCGCTTCGTCCCCTTAGTTAAATGGATATAACGAGCCCCTCCTAAGGGCTAGTTGCAGGTTCGATTCCTGCAGGGGACACCATGAATTCTTAGGCATCCAGTCAAAATTCTTTCATTTACCAGTCAGTTCATCCCTGGGCCAGGCGGTAAAACGGCACATTCCTCACTGTTGCAGTAAGATTGTCGGACACCATTGTCTGCTTTGTCGCTATCCGCATCCCTGCTTTTCTCAGCCTCAACACATCAGCGGCAATACGCTGGCTGCCAAACCAGAAAAGCCCGTCCAGCGCAGTAACATCAAGGCCCGATTCCAGTGCCAGCTTCAGACGTTCACGCGGCGCTTTTACTGTTTTAGCAATCTGCTGATATGGCGCTTCGCTTGAACCTGCAGGACTAATGCGCCGGATGCGATGTGACAGGTGGTACTGAAATTCATCCGGGATCCCGCCGAGACTCGCTTTCAGGCTGTAAACACAGCCAAAGCGTTTGCCGTTAAAGATGACGTTTTTCTGACTAAGCTGCAGCTCTTCACGCACACTGGCAATCAGTTGCGGGGTACGGAGTAATAACAGGCGGAAAGGCAGCTCAAAGCTGGTCACGTAGTCCACATTCAATAAAGCAATACGCAGACGTTCTTGGGGCCCCGCCTTCATTTCCCGGCATTCAGCAATAACATCAGCCCACTGGCCGGTAAGACGGGAACACTCTCTCGCCTCAGTAAAACTGTATTTTTCAGCCTGATAATCAATACGCTCGGTCACACTGAATTCCCTTCTGGCCAGATTTCGGTATTGGTTGCTCACTTTACCACCGACAGGCTGCAGGCATTGTCAGTGGAATGAGAGAAACTTCTGCGGAAACGCTTCATTATTTGGTAAATCAATCATTAAAAATATTTTATGACTAAAATCAATTCACATGAATTATGACTATTGAAATATAGCTATGATTAATTTTTAGCCTACTCATCAGGGAAGCTACTCCCAAGCAGGCTGGTTAATACCGGTAACAATAAAAATTACCGGTGACATTGTCCGAAATGATTCATCGCCTAGAAAAAAGGATCTATTCATATGATCAGAATCAAGACCTGTATCGCTACCTTGACCCTATGTACCTTACTAACTACTCCCGCATGGGGAGACACGCAATCGCCGATACGGCTGGTGATCCATGGTGGTGCAGGTACTATTACAAAAGATACCATCACACCAGAACAAGAAAAGCAGTATACAGAAAAACTCACTGAAGCTCTGAATGCTGGCTATGCCGTTATGAATAAAGGCGGTAGCAGCCTGGAAGCCGTTCAGAAAGCGATTAATGTTATGGAGGATTCCCCTCTCTTCAACGCAGGTAAAGGCGCCGTGTTTACCCACGATGGCCGCAATGAACTGGATGCGTCCATTATGGACGGGAAAAGCCGAAAAGCCGGTGCCGTTGCCGGTGTAACCACTGTTAAAAACCCAATTAATGCGGCGTATGCCGTTATGACGCAAAGTCCACATGTTCTCATGGTCTCGACAGGCGCGGATACCTTTGCAAAAGAACAGGGACTCGCAATCGTTGATCCGGCTTATTTCAAAACTGATTTTCGCTGGCAGCAATTACAGAACGCAATTAAAAAAGAAAAAGTGCTCCTGGATCACGACGGAAAGAGCGCAGCTCTGTTTGCTGATCCGATGATGTATGACTATAAATATGGCACTGTCGGTGCTGTTGCACTGGATAAAGAAGGTAATCTGGCTGCCGGAACGTCTACAGGCGGAATGACCAACAAACGTTACGGACGAGTAGGAGATTCACCTATCATTGGCGCAGGTAATTATGCCGACAATGAAACCGTGGCGGTATCCGCAACCGGTTCAGGAGAAATGTTTATCCGCACGCTTACCGCTTATAACATTGCAGCCCAAGTGAAATACCGCAATATCCCTTTAAAGGACGCAGCACAGAATGCCCTGGATGAAGTTAAGGCGCTGAATGGCAGCGGTGGGGTTATTGTGCTTGATAAAGCAGGTAATTACACCATGTCCTTCAACTCTGAAGGGATGTACCGGGGAACCATAGGTAATGACGGAAAACCTGTTGTAGCCATTTATCGTTAATGATGTTTCCCCGCCATAAAGGCGGGGATGCTATGTGACTCACGTCAGTCCCTTTCTCTTTTCAACAACCTCCCCTCGAATACCTGCAGGAAGAAATTACCAGGATGACCGACACCATAAGTTGCACTCCCTCCGGGCAACATAATAAATATTGATTGAACTCATATACTTGAGTGTATCCACACTGATAATCTCGCGAGATTCATTTGTTGGCAGAAAGGGTCACTGTGTTAGAAATCTTTTCTTAACCCACTGAAAAATATTTAAAAATATTTTCTCACATAAAAACGATGGTTCGTTCAAAACGGATCCGAATTTATTTGGGTTAAAAAAGGTACGGTATGAAAGTCACATGGACTGTCACCCCTGTCGGGTACCAGCGCATAGCTAAGCGTTGTCCATCATGTAATGTAAAACGCGAATTCGCACCTTCCGGAGCATTCAGAGTCAATTCGCAAAAGAAAGTGCTCGATATCTGGAGCATTTATAAATGCATCCACTGCGAATACACATGGAACATCTCGCTGTTTTCACGGCTTCACATCAGCAAAATCAATCGTGAGCTGTATCATCGATTTATCACCAACGATGCCAGTACGGTTCACTATTTTGCCAATGATAAAGCGACCCTGAACCGGAATAATGCTGAGCTTGCAGGTAAACCTGATTTTCGTATTCAGGAACAGTGGCAGGTCAGCATCAACAGCGGTCAGAACGTCACCGTCAGCATCAGACTTTCCCATTCTTTTCAGATTAATGTGCTATCGATATTGAAGCGACAGCTTTTACTCAGCACTGCAGAGATAAAGAAACTGATAGATGAAGGTCATATTCACGGTGTTACGATGAAAGAACTTAAATCCCGAAAACTCATGACAAGACAATTGGATTTTAAGCTGTCAGTAGTCATATTATGTGCTCAGCGAAAAGTTGTTCTGAGCCAGCGTTAACAGTATGCAACTTACAATAAGGCGATGAGACTTAACCGACCCGGTATGTTGTCCGGGTCGGTTAAACGGCGTCACGTCAGACAACAAAACGGTTAACCAGATCCTTCATGGTTGCCGACAGATTGTCCAGCCGCTGGCTGTCGCTCGCAGCCTGAGATACCAACGCCGCATTTTGCTGTGTAACCTGCTCCATCGGTCGCAATGCCAGGTTTATCTGGGTTACCCCTTGTGACTGCTCCGTCGCCACACGAGCGATATCCGCAATATATTGCTTCATACTGGTGGTATTATCCGCCGCGGCTTCCAGCGCGGTAGCAGATGCAGTAACCCGCTCAACACCCTCACTAATTTTGACCATATTCTGCGCGACCAACTCACGGATTTGGTTAGCCTCTTTGGCGCAACGCTGCGAAAGATTTCTCACTTCACTGGCTACGACAGCAAACCCCCTGCCCATCTCTCCAGCACGTGCAGCTTCCACTGCCGCATTCAGCGCCAGTAAGTTAGTCTGAAACGAAATATCATCAATCGAGGTCACAATATTCGAGATTTTCTCACTGGAAGCGCGAATATCCCCCATGCTCTGGTTCGCCGCACTGGCAACGTTACTGGCCTGTCGGACCTCTTTTTCCAGTCTGATTGTCAGATGCTCAGCTTCGCGGGCATTATCCGCTGTTTGCGTAATCGCAGTTGATAGCTGCTCCATGCTGGCCACAGCTTCTACTATTGATGCAGCCTGTTCATCTGTACGTTGAGCCAGATCCTGATTTCCCGCCGTAATACTGCTACTGGCATCGGACAAAACCACGGAGCCTTGCTTAATCTCCTGTACGATATGCTGAATACTTTCCAGCATCGTGTTATATGCACGATTAAGTGAGGAAAGCTCATCTTTGCCCGGGGTCGCCAGACGTTGAGTCAGATCGCCATTCATACCCGCAATCTTGCGTAGCGTGTCACTAAACTGACGGTGCATATTGATTGCGATGGCCCCTGCGAACGTCAATGATGCCAGGAGTGCTAACAGGCTAACAGCCATATATATTTGCCAGTTTTTTCGTGCATCTTGCGCGAGTTTTTCTGCATTCGCCAACAGACGATTCGCTGTCACATTTTCTATCTGCCGCATTACTTCAATACGCTGGGTTTGTACTTTAAACCAGACCGTAGGATCGACACCAAATCCACCGTTCTCGACATGGTTAAACGCGATCTCGCGAAATGCGAGGGCTTTTGACGCTTCTGCTGACTGTAAGCGGCTTTTCAACATGGCCGCCTGTTCCGGTGAACTCAGACGTAACGATTCTGCCAACCAAACGTTCTGTTTACTGACGACATCACTGAGTTGATGTAACTGTCCGTCGGCGAAATGGCCGGAGGAAAAGATATTTGATAACAGCGCCCGTTCAATACCCGCCTGTTCTTTCAAATTCAGCAGGTTGTAGTAGGCGGCGAACGCGTTTGCCATCTCGCCTGAATCCGTCAACTGCCCCAATCTACCCACAAAATTCAGCACATCAGCAATGACATTGGTATAAAACTTAACCACATCTGATGCTGGAAGCCCCAACTGCGTGACGTTTTCGCGGATGGTAGCGAGCGAAAGAATATTTTTCTTAAACGCAGCGACAGAAGTGGCGACATCCCCTTCCGGTAAGGCAGTATCGGACAGTGACCGCACAAATACCTCGATCTCGCGATCGGTCAAAGCCCGCTGTGCGTTTAACTCATCTTTGAACGTCTTCCCTTCAGCCCCCAGAAACCCGACACTCATGCCGCGTTCTTTTTGCAATTCATGCACTACATTTCCGGCACTGCGTGCGAGCGCTGTCAGTTGGGCAATATTCTCCATCTGCCGTTCTGTCTCAATGCGCGTTAATATTCCTGAACCAGCAAACCAACATAACGCCAGTAATAATGGTTGTAGCGCAATTATTAACTTCATTTTCATCGGCATTCGATAAACCCACCACATGCCACTTCCCTCCATTATCCATATATTCATTATGGTTATCGGCGTAAAGAAGCGGCTCTTTAAATTTGAACAATGGGCAACTGTTTGTTTTTTAGATTAAATTTTTGCCAAGATAACTCTATTTAATTACTTCAATTAGAATAAAACTCTAAATAATTAACACATGCGAATCTATGCTCCATTTTGCTAACTTATTTGGCATATTATTTTTTATTAAAGAATCAGGTAATCATCAACTGATTCAGATAGAGAGAGAAGCACATGACAGTGACAGCAGCCCGAGATAACAGCCATGGCGCGGCCATCATTCTGGCGTCCCGCCGAACGTTAAGGTTATAATCCTTACAACGATTTTTTGGATTAGAAGCGACAATGACAAAACTTACCCTACAAGAACAGATGCTTAAAGCGGGTCTGGTCAGCAGCAAAAAAATGGCGAAAGTGCAGAGAACGGCGAAAAAATCGCGCGTTCAGGCTCGTGAAGCCAGAGAAGCGGTTGAAGAAAATAAAAAAGCACAGGTCGAGCGTGATAAGCAGCTCAGCGAACAGCAGAAGCAGGCCGCATTGTCTAAAGAATACAAAGCGCAGATCAAGCAACTGATTGAGAGGAACAAAATCACCATTTCCCGTGGCGATATTGGTTACAACTTTACTGACAATAACCTAATCAAAAAAGTTTATGTTGATAAGGTAACCCAGTCTCAGTTGATCAAGGGCCGTCTGGCCATTGCCCGCCTGACGGCTGAATGCAGCAGCGAGAGCGAATATGCCATTATCCCGGCTGTTGTCGCCGACAAGATTGCCCAGCGCGATGCAAGCTATATTGTTCTCAATTGCGAACTGAGCCAGGAAGCGAAGGACGAAGACGATCCGTATGCTGATTTTGTCATTCCTGACGATTTGATGTGGTAAGAAAAACACCCCGATAATCACCCAGAGTTCCGTCGCGTATTTCGGTGAACGCTAGCGCCGCCACCGAAATACCGTCAACCGCTCTTCTTCCCCACCTGCCATCTGCTAAAACTTATAGTGTTCCTTGCTCAGTCCGTATTTTCTCATGCGCAAATACAGTTTCTTACGCGGAATTTGTAAATACTCCGCCACTTCATTAATACGTCCCTGATGAATATTAAGCGCTTCGGTAATGATCTGTCGCTCGTACTCGTCGACCCGACGATCGAGCGGTGTCGGTTCGGGCAAATGTAGCTGTGGATTCGCGGTTTCAGCCAGTGGCAATAACCCAACGGCAAAAAGCTCGGCGGCATTGGCCAGCTCTCGAACATTGCTTAACCACACGCGACGCCGCATTCCTTTTAGTAATTCCCCGTCAACCTCGGGCACGGGATGATTCAGGCGCAGACAGGCTTTCTGCAGATAATGGCGAAACAGCGGCTCAATATCATCCGGGCGCTGAGACAACGGCTGGCAACCAATTTGCGTCATCGCAAAACAGTAATAAAGTTCGGCCACAATCTGATTAGTTGCCGCCAGTTCCACCAACGAAGTGGCGCCAATGCCAATTAAGCGAAACGGACGCCGCTCCTGGCTTTGCAAATGCACCAGCTGGTGCTGCTGTTCGCGCGTCAGGCACTCAATATGGCTCAGGACCAGCGTTCCCCCTTGCGCCTGGGCAATAAGGTCATTGAGTTGCCCCGCATTCTCTAACGTCAATTCCCCGCGGATAAACGGTCCTTCAGCGCTGCGCCCAAGCTGATGCAAATAACGGGCTCCGGTCATACGCCCCGTTCCCGGCTCGCCATAAAACCAGACGGCAATATCCGTTTCAGCCAGTTGCCGTAAGCGCTGGCGGTACTGATTAACCCAGTCACTGTAGCCGACCAGTTCAACCTGGAGCTTTTGCTGGCAATAGTGACGACGTGTAATCACAGATTTTCTCTGACGCAACGCATCCTCTACCAACACCAGCAGTTTGCCTGGATCAACCGGTTTTTGCAGAAAATCCCACGCACCTTTCTTCACCGCGTCCACCGCCATCGGGACATCGCCATGTCCGGTGATCAACAGGATCGGAAGCTGATTGTCATCCTGATGAAACAACGTCATCAGGTCAATTCCATTACAGCCAGGCATACACACGTCGCTCAGGACAATCCCTGGCCAGTCGGCCTGCAGCCAATTTCGGGCATCAAAAGGGTTACTGCATGCGAATACATGATATCCCTCCTGTTCAAGCAACAAGGTGTAAGCGTCAAGAACATCGGCATCATCATCAATAAGCAGAACAGAATATTCATCACTCAACATCGTTTACATCCGTCAGATTAAATTGCAGAACGACGCAGGCATTGCGCCCCGGGGTCGACGCCAGGCGCAGTTCGCCGTTCATTTGCATCATTAACGATACACAAATCGATAAGCCAATACCGAGGCCAACATCCTTACTGGTGGTAAACGGTTTTAACAGTGATGGTAATAATGCTCCAGGCCAACCGGGGCCGTTATCGCTGATAAATACGCACAACCGGCTGCCTTCGGTCTGCCAGTGAACCTCTATTTTCGCCGCAACCGGACAGGCATCCAGCGCATTTGCCAGGACGTTTACCAGCACCTGCTGGATACGCACTTCATCACCAGCCACCCACACGCCCCGGTCTGGGAGCGTCAGCGTACCCTGCTGTGGCTTGTGTCGCATGGCCAACAGTTCCCAGGCAGCGTTGAACGTTTGTCGGAGATCGACCGGATGCAGAGGCGTGCCAGGTTCGGCCCGGCGAGCAAACTGACGCAGTGAACGGATAATGGCATCGATGCGAGTAATCAGCCCTTCCGCTTTGGTTAATGTGCTTCTGGCCTGAGCGGGTTGCCCCTGTTCGATTGCCCTCCCTGCCGTAAACAGGTACATCGACAGCGCATTCAGCGGTTGATTAATCTCGTGCGCCAGCGTGGTCATAGTCTGGCCGACCACCGCCAGTTTTGCCGTCTGGATCAGCTCATCTTGCGTTGCACGAAGATCGGATTCAATCTCCTTGCGCTCGGTCACTTCCTGCTCCAGCTGATTTTTTTGCGCACTCAACTGGCCCAGGGTATGACGCAGCAAGCCTGCAATACGCCCCAGTTCATCGCGTCCATATACCGGGATAGAGGCATCCGTTCTGCCAAGACCAATTTGCACCACGGCCTGGTTGAGCGCAGTAAAACGCTTAACCAGACGCGAGCGAATGAAGTAGTGGTTAAGCCCCCAGGCGAGAAGTAGCGCCAGCAGCGTCGCCAGCAGGATAAGTCCACCGCTGACGCGAACAATTTGTTCCAGCCGCTGGTTAAACGTCTGCATTTGCTGATGGCTACTCCCCAGTTGCGCTTCCAGCAGTGTTCGAAAGCGCCCAAGCGTAGCCTCTCTGGCATGGCTGGCATCAACCAGCGCTTTTTGCGCTGCAACATAATCGCGCATCGTATCGGGCATTTTATTTTTCATCATCCCGATTTCCAGCAGCTCATCGATAGTTTGTCGCAGTGTGATAGTGCTGGGCCAGTCATCGAGGGTGCGGATATTTTCATCCGCCGTTTTCTTCAGATTTTCCAGGTAGCGGATGTGATTCTCCACCAGCATGCCATCGTCGCTACCCGATTTCAGTTCATTGAGCCTGTCGCGTAAATCATCAACGATCTGGTTTTCAATTCTTGCCAGGGTGTAGACCTGTTGCTGCTCGTTTTGCACCTCTCGGGCACGTTTGAGATACAGCGCCGCATCACCATTTTTGGCCTCGATTTGATCCAGCAACGTCCCCTGCTGCCAGGTAAAATCCTGCACCAGTGAATTCAGCTCAGTAGTAAAATCATCATGTAGCCAATCAATGCGCGCGGAAAGCTCGCTCACTTTTTCGCGTACAAGGAACATGTTGTAGAGCACCCGGTCCAGTTCCGCCATCAACGCCCGGCTGTCCTGCAAAATCACCGCCAGTTGCTGCTGTTCTGCTGATTGCAACCCCCTGCTCAGCACTTCGATTTTATCCAGATGCGAGATTATCTGATTGCGCAGTTGCAGCCTTACTGTTGTATTGGGAGCCAGCAGGAATTCATTCAGTTGGTCCACAACCAGATTGAGATTCCCTTCAATCAAAAAAGCGGAATGCACGCGCGGGAAGTAATCATCAAGAGAATAGCGTATCTGCGAGCTCTGCTCATGCCAGGAGTATAAACTGACGCAGCTTACGCTCAACGTCAGTAATGCGCCCGTTAGAAAGGCTCCCCGCAGGCTGCTGCTGATGCTGAGTTGGCGAAGGCGTTGCAGTATCGATCCACCTTTCATTTTAATTCTTCCAGTTTTGATATCGCCTGACGCTGGTTTTTAAGAAACCAGAGCTGCCACTCCATCATCTGCTGTTCGGCAACGCTTTTATTATCAAACTGCGCAAGCCAGGCTTCATCTTCACTACTTTTGGCATCTATCGGAACGCTGGTCAGTAAGGCTCTGATTTCGGGTAGCGGGCGTTTCAGGCGTGCTTCCGCACTGTATAGTGCCCGCCATGCATCCTTCAGTTGCGCAAGACGAAAACTGATGGCGGTATCAAACATCCGCTGCACTAACTGTTGTCGCTTAAGGATCAGCCGATAATTAAGCGGAGGCTGGTTCAGTAAAATAGCCTGCTGAGCAGCGCGGGGATTATCAGATGCGAGCTGCGTTACCGGATATTTCCCCGTATTCGCATCAGCAAGGATCCGCTGTCCCTCCGGGCTTAACAAATAGCGGATAAAACGACGCGCTTCATTGGGGTGCTGGCTGTTCTTGAGAACAGCAACATAGGTTGGCGATACCGCCGAGCGTGGAAAATAGGTAAAAGCCAGGTGAGGATCGTTAAGCAACAGGTTGGCATAATTATCAATGACCGGCCCCGCCACGCCCAGGCCACTCTTAATTTTGTCGGCTA
Source organism: Citrobacter freundii complex sp. 2024EL-00216 (assembly GCF_043945515.1). Classification (NCBI taxonomy): domain Bacteria; kingdom Pseudomonadati; phylum Pseudomonadota; class Gammaproteobacteria; order Enterobacterales; family Enterobacteriaceae; genus Citrobacter; species Citrobacter freundii complex sp. 2024EL-00216. Next base: position 195,930 of record NZ_JBIMRA010000002.1, read on the forward strand.
CGCCAAAACTGCGTGATGAAATCGTCACCAGATTTCCAGCACTCGCCAGCAGCGTCGCCCACCCCGCATCCCACCCTTTTTGCTGTAGCAATGACTCAACCATCAGATGGTTGGTATCCGAACGCGATGGGCTACTCATCAACAGCGCGTTCTGATATTTGGGCAGCGTTAAATCCCCCCAGTCGGCAGGAGGCGACAGATGCCGTGCCACCAGAGCAGAACGATTAATCAACAGACCAAAACCAGATATCGCCACTGCCACGGAGGTCGAACGGATAGAGTCTGGCACCAGCCGCTGGCTTTCCGGCAACGCATTTTCGAAAGGCGCCAACTTCTGATGCTCCTGCAGATGCTGCAACAGCATAGGGGATGAGGTCAAAATCAGATCAACATTTTCCGCATTCGCGGTATCCAGCAGTTGCTCCAACGAACTGCTGGTCCGGTTTAACGTGCGAATCATCACCGACCCCGGTTCAGTCTGCCAACGCTGAATAATCCAGGCCGTTGCCCCAGGGGAAAAGGTTGTCGCCATTACCAGCTCTTTACCCTGCGCCAGGCAACTCACCGACAACGACATAAAACAGAGCGAGAACGCCCAACAACGCCCCCGGCCCAAAAGTCTGTTTGTGATCCCGTTCATAAATACCAACATATGCAAAAAATAATATTGAGACAAAACTTACCCGTTTATCACCGACTGGGGGAAGAATAAGGTTATTCGTAGAATAACCAAACGGAAAGTGACGACATCGGTAAAGAATACCCGAAAACGCAGTCTGAATTTGTTAATACCCGCACACGCCGATGATAAAAGCGTTCGTAAAAGAATAGAATTGAAAAGCCATTATTTAAAAAGAGTCAAAACCAGCCACGTAATCCACAAATTGTGTCAATAGTGACTCATTTCATCAACTTGAGTTTCTCTGCCGTCTATTTCACTCTTCACTGCGAAAAATCCTGATATTCACATCAATATAAATTTAGGTGATGATATGTTATCCATATTTAAGGCAGGGCCAGCGGCAAATAAAGTCCCGGCGGAGAAAGTCCAGGAAACTTATGGCCGATACCGCATTCAGGCATTACTCAGCGTATTTCTTGGCTATCTTGCGTACTATATTGTGCGTAATAACTTCACGCTATCAACACCGTACCTGAAAGAACATCTGGATCTCAGTGCCACGCAAATTGGTCTACTCAGCAGCTGCATGCTTATTGCCTATGGGATCAGTAAAGGCATTATGAGTAGTCTGGCAGACAAGGCCAGCCCTAAGGTCTTTATGGCATGCGGCCTGGTTCTGTGCGCCATCGTAAACGTCGGTTTAGGATTCAGTACCGGATTCTGGATTTTTGCCGCTCTGGTCGTTTTCAACGGTTTGTTTCAGGGAATGGGCGTTGGTCCTTCATTTATTACCATTGCCAATTGGTTTCCGCGTAAAGAACGTGGACGCGTCGGCGCATTCTGGAATATTTCTCACAACGTTGGCGGTGGTATTGTCGCTCCGATTGTTGGTGCCGCCTTTGCCATTTTAGGGAGCGAGCACTGGCAAAGCGCCAGCTATATTGTCCCGGCTGGTGTTGCCGTACTGTTTGCTTTTATTGTGCTGATTCTGGGGAAAGGTTCACCGCGCCAGGAAGGCTTACCGGCTCTGGAACAAATGATGCCGGAAGAAAAAGTAGTATTAAATTCCCGACACACTGACCAGGCGCCAGAAAATATGAGTGCCTTCCAGATCTTCTGCACCTATGTGCTGCGTAATAAGAATGCCTGGTATGTTTCACTGGTAGATGTCTTCGTCTATATGGTGCGTTTTGGCATGATTAGCTGGTTGCCTATTTATCTGTTAACCGAAAAACATTTCTCGAAAGAGCAAATGAGCATCGCTTTTCTGTTTTTTGAATGGGCGGCAATCCCTTCCACATTACTGGCGGGCTGGCTTACCGATAAACTGTTTAAAGGCCGTCGCATGCCGCTGGCCATGATTTGTATGGCGCTGATTTTCGTCTGTTTGATCGGCTACTGGAAAAGTGAATCCCTGCTGATGGTCACTATTTTTGCCGCCATTGTGGGTTGCCTGATCTATGTTCCACAGTTCCTCGCTTCTGTTCAGACGATGGAAATCGTCCCCAGCTTCGCAGTAGGTTCTGCAGTAGGACTGCGCGGATTTATGAGCTACATTTTTGGCGCATCGCTGGGCACCAGTCTGTTTGGCGTAATGGTCGACAAAATGGGGTGGCACGGCGGCTTCTATCTGCTGATGGGGGGTATTGTTTGCTGCATCCTGTTCTGCTACCTCTCTCATCGCGGTGCGCTGGAACTTGAGCAACAGCGAAAAAATGCTCAGCAAGAGGAAGCATCACTCCAGTTGGCGGATGCCCGGTAATTCATTTCGGTCTCACAAAAAAGTGCCAGCGATGCTGGCACTTCGATAAACTCAGATAAATAATAAATAACTCAAAGTGATAATTTATTGCTAAACGTAAGATTGCAAATTATTGCTTACCATCCGCGACCATAAAGCGAATGATCAAACCACATGTCGGAGCAAGAAACAGGAATAATCCAGTTACCATTTCGTTACCATTGGTCAGCCGCATAGTAAAAACGTAAATTAATGCCGTAAGGATGGCCATGCCGAGAAAAGCGCTAATTGACGCCGCAGCGCCTATAACCTGCCAGATATAGCAACTGACGCACAGAATGCTCAGTATGAGAAAGGTCCAGAAATAGAGCATAGCGATACCTCCTGTCTGCCGTAAACTTAACGTAAGTCCTTACACTCCCTTAACTTTATATTCTAAGACAATTCCTATCTGCATGCAATTTGAGCAACATTTTATTCACAAAAATTATTCGACCGCTTACTATTACACTGTTTCTCCGTCGTTTATTTAATCATCATAAAAACAACGAATTATATATAGGCGAAATTTTGCCCTTAATCGCCCTAAAAACATTTACGAATCTTGAGTAATTATTTCTGGCTGACATTAATTTTCGGGTGTACATTGTGCGTCCGATCATTCATGCCCCCTCGTGGTTTTGTCCTGACTCAGTTTTACACTCTTTACAGGAACCAATGTCGTTCATGGCGGCCTAACGATCAGTGCAGAGTGTAAAGCGACAGCCAAAGAATCTTCGCGATACATCTATTTCGTATCAACAACAGGTGCTTATGTTCCCCCAATGTAAATTTTCACGCGCGTTTTTGCATCCGCGCTACTGGCTCACATGGTTTGGTGTTGGTGTGCTCTGGTTACTGGTACAGCTTCCCTATCCCGTATTGTGTTTTCTTGGTACCCGTACAGGAACGCTGGCTCGTCCATTTTTAAAACGCCGTGAATCTATTGCACGTAAAAATCTCGAACTCTGTTTCCCAAATCTGTCACAGGAAGAAAGAGACAAACTGGTCGATGAGAATTTCCGTTCGCTCGGCATGGGGCTGCTTGAAACAGGTATGGCCTGGTTCTGGCCGGACCGTCGGGTGCGTAAATGGTTTGATGTAGAAGGGCTGGACAACCTGAAGCGCGCTCAGATGCAAAACCGTGGCGTGATGGTCGTTGGCGTACACTTTATGTCGCTCGAGTTGGGTGGTCGCGTAATGGGGCTTTGCCAGCCAATGATGGCAACCTATCGTCCGCACAATAATAAGTTGATGGAGTGGATCCAAACCCGCGGTCGTATGCGCTCCAACAAGGCGATGATCGGCAGAAATAATCTGCGTGGTATTGTCGGCGCCCTGAAAAAAGGCGAGGCAGTGTGGTTTGCCCCCGATCAGGACTATGGTCGTAAAGGGAGTTCTTTCGCCCCCTTCTTCGCAGTCAAAGACGTGGCGACCACCAACGGTACCTACGTGCTGTCACGATTATCGGGCGCAGCAATGCTGACCGTAACCATGGTGAGAAAAGCAGATAACACCGGTTACCGCCTGTTCATCACCCCAGAAATGGAAGGTTACCCGGCAGATGAAAGCCAGGCTGCGGCGTATATGAACAAAATTATCGAAAAAGAGATCATGCGTGCACCCGAGCAGTATCTCTGGATCCACCGTCGCTTCAAAACTCGCCCGATGGGTGAAGCTTCGTTGTATATCTAAAAAGAAAGGCCGTAAGGCCTTTCTTTTTTTCTACGGTTGAATTACTTAACGCCCCATTTGCTGTGCAGCTCAGCCATTCGCTCGTTGTAGTTGCGGGCTATGCAGGCTGATTTATCCTGTTCCTTCCAGCACTCGTTACGCCCTTTCACCCAACCGCGCTGCTCTGCTTTCAGCGTCGGGTTATTGCTCGATTTAACCAGCGCCTGCTTGTAGGCCCCGTTTAACGCTAAATCCATTTCTGAGAGCGAAGGACTGTGGCAGATAATCTCTTCGATACTGCCCTTTGCAACCGCAGCGCAGGAAAAAGAGGGTCCAGTGCTGGTCGATTTTTTGGCCCCAGAAAAGTCAATATTATCTTCAGGCAGGCATACCCCGTGCTTTCGATTCGGCCCACTCCAGGAAACGTCCGGATTTCCGTCATCTTTACGAGAAATAGAAACCGTATTGTTGCCGCTTTTGGCTTCCCAGTAATTTTCATTGAAGGCCTTCACCGTCGCCTTCGAGCCATCAATCCAAACATTGCCTTTGCCATCACTATTCACACCACCAATACTTGCGCAGCTGAAATTAAACGCCAACGGTGAGGCCGCCATCGACGTCAATGGCGTAAAAACGAGTGCTAACATCATTAATCTGGTCATTTTTAACCTTTTCATTATCTCATTCTGCGAAAAATTAACCGCATTAACATCATGGCGATATGAGAATTCTCCGAGTAACCATTCCGTCGCTCAATAGCAATTTATTACCGGCAGAAATTAAACTGTCGCCGAATCACGACAGTTGTAAGTTATTAAAATTAAATAAAAAAATGCCTCTTGTCTCTCCTCATTTTTAGGCGTACATTAGCGCCGTCTGGAGCATTAAAGCTCAGAATTCTGAGGTGATGCAGCCAAGCAAATGAGGGGGATTCTCCCTTTCGTTCGCGAGTGCATCAGCTCTCTGTCAGGTAAGCATATGTTCATTTAGACGTACCCCAGGTACGCGGAGAGATGAAAAGTGAAATATTTCTTTATGGGCATTTCTTTTATGGTCATCGTTTGGGCCGGTACTTTCGCCCTGATGATCTAAATTAAAAGACGCAGCAAAAAAACAGGAGCCATCAGGCTCCTGTTTTGCATTTTGGGGAACATTCTGTCAGTCGGTACTTTCAGAAGTCGATTTTGCACTGGTCGGTAACAGGCCATCTGCGCGAAACATCGCCTTGATGCCGCGAATAGCCTGGCGGGTACGGTCACGGTTTTCAATCAACGCAAATCGCACATGCGTATCACCATAATCACCAAACCCAATCCCTGGCGAAACGCATACCTTCGCTTCGTTCAGCAGCTTCTTGGCAAACTCAAGTGACCCCATCCCGGCGTATTGCTCTGGAATTTTCGCCCAAACGTACATTGAGGCCTTTGGCATCTCGACCATCCAGCCTGCTTCATGCAGTCCTTTGACCAGCACATCGCGACGACGTTTATATTGCTCTGCGATATCCCGCACACATTGCTGATCGCCTTCCAGCGCGGCAATTGCCGCAACCTGCAGTGGCGTAAAGGTCCCGTAATCGTGATAGCTCTTGATTCGCGCCAGCGCGTTCACCAGCGTTTTGTTGCCCACCATAAACCCGATACGCCATCCCGCCATGTTGTAGCTTTTCGACAGAGTGAAAAATTCAACAGCGACGTCGCGAGCGCCGGGTACCTGCATAATCGATGGTGCCTTCCAGCCGTCATAAACAATATCAGCGTAAGCCAGGTCGTGAACCACCAGCACGTCATAGCGTTTAGCCAGGGCCACCACTTTCTCAAAGAATTCCAGCTCGACGCACTGCGCGGTCGGGTTGGATGGGAAACCTAAGATCATCATCTTCGGCTTCGGGTAACTTTCGCGTATTGCGCGTTCCAGCTCATTAAAGAAGTCGACACCCTCAACCAGCGGCACTGAACGCACCTGCGCGCCGGCAATCACCGCGCCATAGATATGGATGGGATAACTTGGGTTGGGCACGAGGACCGTATCACCGTGATCGAGCGTTGCCAGCATCAGGTGCGCCAGCCCCTCTTTGGAACCGATGGTCACAATGGCTTCAGATTCAGGATCGATCTCAACATCATAGCGCTCCTGGTACCAGCGGGAAATCGCCCGACGCAAACGCGGAATGCCGCGTGAGGTGGAGTAACCGTGAGTATCCGGGCGCTGAGCCACGGTACACAGTTTTTCGACAATGTGAGGAGGCGTGGCCCCATCCGGGTTCCCCATACTGAAATCGATAATATCTTCGCCGCGCCGACGCGCAGCCATCTTCAGTTCAGCGGTGATGTTAAAAACGTACGGGGGAAGGCGATCAATACGCGTAAAGCGACGTTCAGGGCGGGAGTCAGCCATAATATCCTCAGATTAACGTTAGCGCCCGGACCGTCCGAGCGACGCTGCCACGATGGTGGCACGTTTAGAAAATAGCCTGAATAATTTCCTTCTGTCGAGAGGCAAAACAAAATATTTTTTCCTGACGAAAAAGAGGAACAGTAGAGAAAAATGAGGAAATATTTATTTTCACAATCCGCCAAAAATTACCATCATTTAACATTTTGTTGTTGAATACATTACCTTGAACGCAGCACACACAGGACAGGTATTGTAAATACAACAATCATGCAACAATCCCCTTTTAATATTATGGTTTTTCCCCATTAGCTCTGAACTGCGGGGGTGCTGGTCATCCTGCCTCAGGTTACCTATCATAGTGGTTTAACCCTTGCGCAAGAGTCACCCGTGCACGAAATATTCAATATGCTGCTGGCGGTATTTGACCGAGCAGCACTGATGCTGTTCTGTCTGTTTTTCCTGATTCGTATCCGCCTGTTTCGCGAACTGTTGCACAAGTCAGCCCACTCCCCAAAAGAGCTGCTCGCCGTTACCGCGATTTTCTCCATGTTTGCCCTGTTCAGTACCTGGTCAGGCGTACCGGTAGAAGGTTCTCTGGTCAATGTGCGTATTATCGCGGTCATGTCAGGAGGGATCCTGTTCGGTCCATGGGTTGGCATTATTACGGGGCTGATCGCAGGCACCCACCGTTACCTGATCGATATTGGCGGCGTAACTGCCCTACCCTGCTTTATTACCAGCATTCTGGCTGGCTGCATTGCCGGGTGGATCAACCTTAAGATCCCCAAAGCGCAGCACTGGCGCGCGGGTATTTTAGGCGGAATGCTGTGCGAATCACTGACCATGATACTGGTCGTCGCCTGGGCACCCACCACCGAACTGGGGCTGGATATTGTCTCAAAAATCGGTATCCCGATGATCCTCGGCAGCGTCTGTATTGGTTTTATCGTGATGCTGGTACAAAGCGTTGAAGGTGAGAAAGAAGCCAGCGCTGCAAAACAGGCCAAGCTGGCGCTGGATATCGCCAACAAAACGCTGCCGCTCTTTCGCCAGGTCAATAGCGAGTCGTTACGTCAGGTGTGCGAAATTATTCGCCACGATATCCACGCTGACGCGGTTGCAATCACCAATACTCAGCACGTTCTGGCCTATGTTGGCGTCGGAGAGATCAACTACCGCGATAACGATGACTTCGTCAGCCCCACCACGCAAGAAGCCATAAATCACGGTAAAATAATCATAAAAAACAATGATGAAGCGCATCGCACCCCGGAAATCCACTCTATGCTGGTGATCCCACTTTGGGAGAAAGGCGTCGTGACCGGCACGCTGAAGATCTACTACTGTCACGCTCATCAAATCACTTCCTCGTTACAGGAAATGGCGATCGGTCTGTCGCAAATCATCTCCACCCAGCTTGAAGTCTCCCGCGCAGAGCAACTACGAGAAATGGCAAATAAGGCAGAGCTACGCGCGCTGCAAAGCAAAATAAATCCCCATTTTCTGTTTAATGCCCTGAACGCGATTTCATCGTCGGTGCGGCTTAACCCGGACACAGCACGTCAGCTCATTTTTAATTTGTCGCGCTATCTTCGCTATAATATTGAATTAAAAGACGATGAGCAGATCGACATCAAGAAAGAGCTGTATCAAATCAAGGATTACATCACCATCGAACAGGCCCGCTTTGGCGACAAGCTGACCGTTATTTATGATATCGATGAAGAGGTAAGCTGTTTTATTCCCAGCCTGCTGATTCAGCCGTTGGTCGAGAACGCTATCGTCCATGGGATCCAGCCCTGCAAAGGGAAAGGTGTGGTCACTATCAGCGTTGCGGAGTGCGGCAACCGGGTACGGATTGCCGTACGAGACACGGGTCATGGTATCGACCCAAAAGTGATTGAACGGGTCGAGTCCAATGAAATGCCGGGCAATAAAATTGGTCTGTTGAATGTGCACCATCGCGTTAAGCTGCTCTACGGTGAGGGATTACATATCCGCCGTCTGGAGCCAGGCACAGAGATTGCCTTTTATGTACCTAATGTGCACTCGCCCGCAGCCGCGCCAACTACATTATTGCTTTAACCAGGAGTGAAGTCGTGAAAGTCATCATTGTTGAAGATGAATTCCTGGCCCAACAGGAACTGAGCTGGCTGATAAAAGAGCACAGCCAGATGGAGATTGTCGGCACGTTTGACGATGGTCTGGACGTGCTGAAATATCTCCAGCACAACCGCGTTGACGCCATTTTTCTGGATATTAATATTCCCTCGCTGGACGGCGTATTGCTGGCACAAAATATCAGCCAGTTCGCACATAAACCCTTTATTGTGTTTATTACCGCGTGGAAAGAGCATGCTGTTGAAGCCTTCGAACTGGAAGCTTTTGACTACATTCTGAAGCCGTACCAGGAATCACGCATTGTCAGCATGCTGCAAAAGCTGGAAGCCGCCTGGCAGCAACAGCAAACGGGAACGTCCCCTGTAAGTCCGGTGGCCCGCGAAAACGATACGATCAACCTGATCAAAGATGAGCGGATCATCGTGACCCCAATCAACGACATCTACTACGCTGAAGCGCATGAAAAGATGACGTTCGTCTATACGCGACGAGAATCATACGTCATGCCGATGAACATCAGCGAATTTTGCAGCAAACTGCCGGCTTCGCATTTCTTCCGCTGCCACCGCTCGTTCTGCGTAAATCTGAATAAAATCCGCGAGATCGAACCCTGGTTTAACAACACTTATATTCTGCGTTTAAAGGATCTGGAATTTGAAATCCCGGTTAGTCGGAGCAAAGTGAAAGAATTCAGACAATTAATGCATTTATAGTGCTGAAAAAACGTGACGAATGGAGAGTACAGCGCACGCTTTCAGTCGTTTCCGCGACGAACGGGATAGCGGAACTAAGTTTGTAGTATATTGGTCGTCACTCTATTTTTTACAGGTGATGTCATGGCGAAGCTGAGCGAAAAATATCAACGTACATATCCACGCGAATACGCAAAAGAAGCGGAAAAAAATGCCCTGATATGGATAAGTACGGACGATTATTTAGCTGAGTACCTGGATATTCATGAACAATGCCATCTGGATTATTCACTGCAACAACAGCTGAGTTCATGGCTTTTTATGCTGCGCATGAAGCGCAGCCCGGATTTATTAGGATATAAAACCGCGATACAGTCAAATGATATGGAATCTCTGCACTTATCCCTGCGACAGTCTGCGATGATTAAACATGTGACGCAGGGTGTGGACTCAGGCTGCGATCACAGTATTAATGTATGGACGACACTGGAGATTCTTGCCGCGGGTTTATTTGACCGAGTACCGCTCTTATTGCCTGAAAAGTTGGGCATGAGTGATAACGGTCACCCTGTTAACCTGGCCATGACGAATTTAATGATGGCGGTGTGGTACAAACGTGCAGACTTTGCAGTGGATGCCAGAAAAAGAGCGCAAAAGGTACTGGCCACGAAGCAGACAGCAAGCGATATGTTCATCCTCAGCTATCTGATGGCGCTCCTGGATGAGGATGTGACAGAAGCAGGCACGCAACTCGATTTATATTGTAAAAGCGTGTCTGCATTGAGAGAACCAGGGCTCACTAAGCTCCATAAAATGTTCTGGCCATACGCGCACGGATTATACAACCTAGCTTATATTGTGTTGGGCAAAGATAAAGCCAGCGCGATGCCGAAACCAACCGCAGAGTGTTTTATGGACGATCTGGCGGAATGGCAAAATAAACATAACTATCGCCATGGCCCGCAATTTGTTGAATACCCTAAACCAATTGACCTTATTAACACCCTGATCTCATGCACGCCGCCAGAATGTTGTTTGCATCAACCCTATCTGGATACCGATAAAAAATATAAAAACACAAGATACCTGCATGCCGATTTATTTGAACAACAGATGATCAAGATAATTTTAGAAAATATGAACAGCCAGAACGACAAGGCCGGATAAGCGCTGAGCGCCATCCGGCCCTGACCTTACAAAATATGCCCCAGCGTCTGACGTAAATGCGCACCAGCGCCAAGTAGTCCAGGATTATCGTGCACGATCAGATACACCGGAATATCCTGCACGTAGGCTTTAAAACGGCCTTTATCTTCAAAACCACCGCGGAAGCCCGACGCTTTAAAGAAGTCGAGGAAGCGCGGCACAATACCGCCGGCGATGTACACACCGCCAAATGTGCCCAGCGTTAACGCCAGATCGCCACCAAAACGTCCCATGATGACGCAGAACAGCGACAGCGCACGACGACAGTCAATGCAGGAATCTTCCAGCGCCCGTGCGGTGATATCCTTCGGCTGCAGATTTTCCGGCAGGCGTCCGTCAGATTTGACGATCGCGCGATACAGATTCACCAGTCCCGGACCAGACAGCACGCGTTCTGCGGACACGTGACCTATTTCCGCGCGCAGAACCTCAAGGATAATTCCCTCTTCCTCGCTGTTAGGCGCAAAATCCACGTGGCCGCCTTCACCAGGGAGACTTACCCAGCGTTTATCCACGTGGACCAGATGCGCCACGCCAAGCCCGGTTCCTGCGCCATAAACCGCAATAGGTTTACCTTCAACAGGTTCCGCGCCACCAAACTGGATTAAATGCTCTTTTTTCAGCATCGGGATCGCCATCGACACAGCGGTGAAATCATTGATGATTTCCAGATGGCTGAAGCCCAGGTTTTTTTTCATCTCAGCAATAGAGAACGCCCAGGTATGGTTGGTCATTGCCACCCAGTCGCCGGTGATCGGACAGGCAATGGCAATACAACCATCTTCAACGCTAACGCTATGCTCATCCAGGTACACGCGCACCACCGCCTCCAGACTTGGATAATCCAACCCGGAATAGGTTTTTGCCTGCGAAATCTCGCCGCTGGCAATATCGCACAGAGCAAGACGCGCGTTGGTGCCGCCAACATCCCCTACTAAAGCATATTTTGTCATTCTTCCACTGCTCCGCTAAAGTCAGAATAAATCTTTGCACACTGTAAATTCATGGGGACATAACAACAACGGTCTGAAGGCTGATGCCCGTGGAAAATCGATCCAGATCACACAATTACTTTATCGTTTCAGCACCATTTGCAGCGATGTCGTCAGGCAGGCTGTGCAAACTATGTCTATGACTCTGTTTTAAGGAATAGAAAATGCTCCATCCGCGAGCCAGAACGATGCTCTTGCTATCAACCCCAGCGCTAATCATTGGCATAGCGTCCAGCCTGGTGTTGATCGTTGTGATGAAAGTGGCTTCCGTTTTACAGCAGTTTTTGTGGGAGCGTCTGCCTGTTAGCATCGGTATAGCCCAGGACTCTCCGGTCTGGATTATCGGTATGCTGACACTCACAGGGATCATGGTCGGGTTAGTTATCCGTTACAGCCATGGTCACGCAGGCCCGGATCCGGCCTGTGAACCGTTAATTGGTATGCCGGTGCCAACGTCAGCAATACCGGGCCTGCTGGCAGCACTAATCCTCGGCCTCGCGGGTGGCGTCAGCCTGGGTCCGGAACACCCCATCATGACCGTGAATATCGCACTGGCAGTGGCACTTGGTAGCCGCATGTTTCCGCGCATTGCGAAGCTGGACTGGACCATTCTCGCCTCTGCCGGCACCATCGGCGCGCTATTTGGTACCCCCGTTGCCGCCGCGCTGATATTTTCGCAAACGCTGAATAGCTCAAACGATGTGCCCTTGTGGGATCGCCTGTTTGCACCGTTAATGGCCGCCGCCGCGGGTTCGCTAACCACCAGCCTGTTTTTTCACCCCCATTTTTCACTGCCCATCGCGCACTACACGCAGATGCACTTGATCGATATCCTCAGCGGTGCGGTCGTTGCTGCTATCGCCATTGCCGCTGGGATGGTTGCCGTCTGGTGTCTGCCGCGTTTGCACCATTTAATGCATCGATTAAGACACCCGGTGCTGATCCTCGGGGCAGGCGGTTTTATCCTTGGTATTTTGGGTGTAATCGGCGGGCCGCTTACCTTGTTTAAGGGACTGGACGAAATGCAGCAGATGGCGTTTAGCCAAACGCTGGGGACATCAGATTATTTCATGCTCGCCGTGATCAAACTAACGGCATTGGTGGTAGCAGCGGCGAGTGGTTTTCGCGGCGGACGAATCTTCCCGGCGGTATTCGTTGGCGTCGCGCTTGGCCTGATGCTGCACGCCCATGTTGAAGCTGTGCCGGCTGCCATCACGGTTTCTTGCTCTATTCTCGGGCTGGTGCTGGTCGTCACCCGTGACGCCTGGCTGAGCCTGTTTATGGCAGCAGTGGTGGTGCCAGATTCCACCCTGCTGCCGCTGCTGTGCATCGTCATGCTGCCCGCCTGGCTGCTGCTGGCAGGTAAACCGATGATGGTCGCTGAGCGCCCTGATAAATAGCTATCCGCCGTTGCGAGATTCCAGCGCACGGGTCACCGTGCGCAATAATTCAGGAAGATCGGCTTTCGGTAGCGCCACCTCAATTAACGACAATCGTTGCGGATTGGACAACCGGGCCAGCACCTCTTCCAGCTGTACCGCCTGCTTCACCCGCCAACATTCTGCCTGACATTCACGACTAAACGCCTGCGGCACCGACGTCCAGCTCCAGGCGGCGATGTCGTTATAGCGCTGATTTGCCCCATGTATGGCCCGCTCCACGGTATAACCGTCATTGTTGAGCAGTAAAATAACCGGCGATTGCCCGTCTCTGAGCATGGAGCCCAGCTCCTGAATGGTGAGCTGCGCCGCGCCATCACCAATAATCAGGATCACCCGACGGTCCGGACAGGCCGTTTGCGCACCGAATGCCGCCGGGAGCGCGTAGCCGATAGATCCCCACAACGGTTGAACCAGTGCTTCCGCCCCGCAAGGTAGTGAGAGCGCAGCCGCGCCAAAGGCGGCGGTTCCCTGATCGACGAGGATAATGTCATCAGGCTTCAGAAACTGCTGCACCGTGTGCCAGAAGTTTTCCTGCGTCAGTGGGCCCTTCTCAACCTGAACACGCCTAATTGGCGGACGTTCTGGCGGTAGAGAAAACGACATTTCCAGGCACAGCTCACGTAATGTGGTGACCGCCTGCTCCATCGGGATGTTAAACCAGTGGGATCCAATTCGTGACGCATGGGGCTGAACGTCAATGGTGCGATCCTGCGGTAGCTGTTGTGTAAACCCAGCAGTGAGGGTGTCGACAAATTGTGTGCCGACACACATTATCGTATCGGCATCTTCTATCGCCTGACGTACATAATCGCTGCTGGCTCCAGCGCTGTACGTGCCAACAAACGCCGGGTGACGCTCATCAAACAGTCCTTTGCCCATCAACAACGTGGCATGAGCCATCGGCGTTTCTGCCATCCAGCGCTGTAAAACCGGCTGCAGACCAAAACGCAGCGCGAGGAAGTCGGCCAGCAACGCTACGCGTGGGCTGTCCAGCAATCGTTCACGGGCATGGTAGCGAAACGCCTCTATCACGCTGCTTTCCGGCTCGCTCAGAGGAACAATCATAATATCATTCGGTGGCGTAGCAGGCTGTTTAGCCACATCAGCAGGTAGCATCAGATAGCCCGGCCTGCGCTCGCTGAGCATCATTCGCAACACACGGTCAATTTCATAACAGGCATTTTGTTCATCCAGTATCGCGCTGGCCGTCGTTACCGCCTGCTGCATGCGGTAAAAATGCTGAAAGTCACCGTCACCCAAAGTGTGATGCATCAACTCTCCGCGACGCTGCGCGCCGCGACAGGGTGCGCCGACAATATGCAAAACAGGAACATATTCCGCAAAGCTACCCGCGATACCGTTAATTGCGCTTAACTCCCCCACACCAAACGTGGTGAGCAGCGCCCCAACCCCGGATACCCGGGCATAGCCATCTGCCGCATAAGCCGCATTCAATTCATTCGCACACCCGACCCAACATACGTTGGGATGTTCAATCACGTGGTCAAGAAACTGCAAATTATAATCGCCCGGCACACCAAAGAGATGGCCGACGCCACAGCCTGCCAGCCTGTCCAGCAGATAATCAGCAACGGAATACGGGGTTTGCATGACAGCTATCCTTCTGACGGTAACCTCATGTTGAGTATCGAAGAACTGTGATGACTGTCCAGGAAAGTCGCTGTGAAGGGGTGGAAAGCAGGATTTACAGTTTTGGCGGTAAAAATTCATTGAAGAATCGACAGTGTAACCGTATACACTGAAAGGCACACGCATTGTGGAAGGGGGGTGACATGGTTTATCACGCAGATGAAAATCGTTATCAGACAATGGAGTACCGCCGCTGCGGTCAGAGCGGCCTTAAGCTCCCGATTGTCTCTCTGGGTTTGTGGCACAATTTTGGCGATACCACACAGGTCGAGAACAGTCGCGCATTGTTACAGCGCGCATTCGATCTGGGGATTAACCATTTTGATCTGGCAAATAACTATGGTCCACCACCGGGTTCGGCAGAACGGAATTTTGGTCGGATCCTGCAGGAAGATTTTTTACCGTGGCGAGATGAGCTTATTATCTCCACAAAAGCGGGCTACACCATGTGGGAAGGCCCCTACGGTGACTGGGGTTCACGCAAATATCTGATTGCCAGTCTCGATCAAAGCCTGAAGCGTCTGGGGCTGGAGTATGTCGATATCTTCTACCACCATCGCCCCGACCCTGAAACACCGCTCAGAGAAACCATGCGCGCGCTGGATCACATCGTCCGTCAGGGCAAAGCGCTGTACGTCGGGTTGTCTAACTATCCGGCAGATCTTGCCAGGCAGGCGATTGAAATACTCGACGATTTAGGTACGCCATGCCTTATTCACCAGCCCAAATATTCCATGTTTGAACGTTGGGTCGAAGGCGGCTTGCTGTCGCTATTACAGGAAAAAGGTGTCGGCAGTATCGCCTTCTCACCGCTGGCTGGCGGACAGTTAACCGACCGCTATCTGAACGGCATTCCTGCGGATTCTCGTGCGGCAAGCACCAGTCGCTTTCTGAATCCGGACCAGATCACTCCACAAAAACTGGAAAAAGTGCGGGCGCTGAATGTGCTGGCAGAACGACGCGGGCAAAAGCTTTCCCAAATGGCGCTGGCATGGGTGTTACGGGATGACAAAGTCACGTCCGTGCTGATTGGCGCGAGTAAAACGGCGCAGATTGAAGACGCTGTCGGTATGCTGGCAAACCGTCACTTTACGTCTGAAGAGTGCGCGGAGATTGATGCTATCCTGAGTTGATTGAAATAAAGACACATTTATTAACAAAAAGTGCTCTCACTTGCGATTTAAGAGTTAAGGCGATGAAACGGGGCTTTACTGCCCCGTAATATTACGTTAACAGGCCGGCTACGGCTCGATCGTGAAGGAGAGAAAACATGTTCAGGTCACTGATTCTGGCGGCAGTCTTATTGGCTTTTACACCGCTGGCCGCGAACGCTGGCGAAATCACCCTGCTGCCATCAATAAAATTACAAATTGGCGATCGCGATAACTACGGTAACTACTGGGATGGCGGCCGCTGGCGCGACCAGGATTACTGGCACCATAACTATGAGTGGCGCAAAAATCGCTGGTGGCGTCATGACAACGGCTACCATCGTGGCTGGGACAAACGCAAAGCTTATGAGCGCGGTTATCGTGAAGGCTGGAACGATCGTGACGACCACCGCGGTCGCGGGCGTGGCCACAAACATCATCATTAATGTAACAAAAGGGCCAACGGGCCCTTTTGTTTTTACAAACCGAGTGCGGTTCCTACCAACAGCCAGATATTGAGCGCCACCACCAGCACAACAATCACCCAACCTACCTGTTTTACCCAACGGGTATTCACCAAATCGCCCATCAGCTGACTGTTGCTAGTGAAGATCAACAGCGGCACCAGCGCCAGTGCAATACCAAAACTGAGCAATACCTGGCTCATCACCAGAATACGCGTCGGATCCAGTCCCATCAGAATCACAATAAATGATGGCATCATGGTGACGGTACGGCGTACCCAAAGCGGAATGTGAAAGCGGATAAACCCTTGCATCACCACCTGCCCGGCCAACGTACCGACCACGGTAGAAGAAAGTCCCGCAGCCACCAGGCTTAAACCGAATACCGTCGCCGCAGCGTGACTCAACAGCGGTTCAAGTGTCAGATACGCTTGATCGAGATCGGCAATACCGGTATGCCCGCTAAAGTGAAATGCAGCGGCAGCCGTCGCCATCATCGCCAGATTGACAAATCCAGCAATCGTCATGGCGATTGCCACATCCCATTTCGTGGCCGCATAGCGCTGTTGACGTGTTCCGCCGTGCAGATGCTGAGTTAAGGAAGAGTGCAGATAAATGACGTGTGGCATGATAGTCGCGCCGAGCACGCCAGCCGCCAGGAACACCGCTTCGGAATTAGGCAGGCTCGGGATAACCATTCCCTTGCTAAGTTGCGCGAAGTTCGGCTGGGAAAAGATCAGTTCCACAATGTAAGCCGCTGCCACAAACAGCAGCAAGCCGCCAATCACTTTTTCCAGCGGTTTTTGCCCACGGCGCTGCAACATCAGAATCAAAAAAGTCGCGATACCGGTGAGCACGGCCCCCTGCAATAACGACACGCCGAGGATCAATTTGAAACCAATCGCGGCGCCAATGAATTCAGCAAGGTCTGTCGCCATGGCGATAATTTCGGCCTGCACCCAGTAGAACCACACCACCGGACGAGGATAGTGATCGCGAATTTGCTCCGCTAGGTTTTTACCCGTGGCAATACCCAGCTTTGCCGACAGCACCTGAATCAGCATCGCCATCAGATTTGCCCAGACCACCACCCACAACAGTTTATAGCCAAAGCTGGCCCCTGCCTGGATGTTGGTGGCGAAGTTGCCCGGATCGATGTAGCCGATCGCCGCGATGAACGCAGGTCCCATTAATGCGAGCTTCAACTTGCGCGCTGCCCGTCCACTGCTACTCTCAACGCGATCGTTAGTCATTTTAGTGCCTCAGAAACATAGCCTTTGCTATGTTTCAAGCTACGCCTATTGAGAATGATTATCAAATTCATTTTAATGGGTGAAGTTGATTTCTCTGATAGTGTTTGTCTATGGATCGATAAGGATTCTGGAAATACCGGTGAGATGTTTAATTATTGTTATGAGATTAGCACAATGACATAACTTTTCACTTCCATACTAAACATAACAGAAGTGTATCACCGATCACTAATTTTGAATCTCGTCACAGGTCCTTATTATAGTGTGTGTTTGATCTCGTTTTCTTTATGGTTGTTACATAGAATGTGCACGAAAACTAAACCTGCCTCATATTTGGAGCAAATATGGACCGCGTTCTTCATTTCGTCCTGGCCCTTGCCGTGGTTGCGGTACTCGCACTGCTGGTAAGCAGTGACCGTAAAAAAATCCGCATTCGTTATGTTATTCAATTGCTTGTTATTGAAGTGTTACTGGCATGGTTCTTCCTGAACTCTGATGTCGGTCTGGGCTTCGTGAGAGGCTTCTCCGAGATGTTTGAAAAACTCCTCGGATTCGCTAATGAAGGGACAAACTTTGTCTTCGGCAGCATGAACGACAAAGGCCTGGCATTCTTCTTCCTGAAAGTGCTGTGCCCAATCGTCTTCATTTCCGCTCTTATCGGTATTTTGCAGCATATCCGCGTTCTGCCGGTTATCATCCGCGCGATTGGTTTCCTGTTATCCAAAGTGAACGGTATGGGCAAGCTGGAATCCTTCAACGCCGTCAGCTCCCTGATCCTGGGTCAGTCCGAGAACTTTATCGCCTATAAAGATATTCTCGGCAAAATGTCTCGCAACCGTATGTACACCATGGCTGCAACGGCGATGTCGACCGTTTCCATGTCTATCGTCGGCGCGTACATGACCATGCTGGAACCGAAGTACGTGGTTGCGGCGCTGGTTCTGAACATGTTCAGCACCTTTATCGTGCTGTCGCTGATCAACCCGTACACCGTTGATGCCAGCGAAGAAAACATTCAGATGTCTAACCTGCACGAAGGCCAGAGCTTCTTCGAAATGCTGGGTGAATACATCCTGGCAGGTTTCAAAGTGGCAATTATCGTTGCGGCGATGCTGATTGGTTTCATCGCGCTGATCGCAGCCCTGAACGCCCTGTTCGCCACCGTGACCGGCTGGTTTGGTTACAGCATCTCCTTCCAGGGCATCCTGGGCTACATCTTCTACCCGGTTGCATGGGTAATGGGTGTGCCGTCCAGCGAAGCGCTGCAGGTGGGCAGTATCATGGCAACCAAACTGGTTTCCAACGAATTCGTTGCGATGATGGATCTGCAGAAAATTTCCGCCACGCTCTCTCCGCGTGCAGAAGGTATCCTGTCCGTGTTCCTGGTCTCCTTCGCTAACTTCTCTTCCATCGGTATTATCGCCGGTGCGATTAAAGGTCTGAACGAAGAGCAAGGTAACGTGGTTTCCCGCTTCGGTCTGAAGCTGGTGTACGGCTCTACGCTGGTGAGCGTACTGTCTGCATCTATCGCAGCACTGGTGCTGTAAGCGTAAGACAACATCGTATTGATAAGACCGGGGAGATTCTTCTCCCCGGTTTTTTTATGCCTGCTATTCAGCAAACCGAAGAGATACAGGGTGGAAACAGAAACAAAAAACCCCCGCTTTTCAGCGAGGGTTTAAATTTTGGTGGAGCTAAGCGGGATCGAACCGCTGACCTCTTGCATGCCATGCAAGCGCTCTCCCAGCTGAGCTATAGCCCCACGATGCTATTACGTACATACCAAATTCATTGGGATTAAATTTGGTGGAGCTAAGCGGGATCGAACCGCTGACCTCTTGCATGCCATGCAAGCGCTCTCCCAGCTGAGCTATAGCCCCATTACGTAAAGCTTGTCGAGTTGACGGGCGGCATCATATGAATTCCCTTCGCGTGTGTCAACGGCAAAATTAACTCATAGAATTCAATCGCTGAAAAAGCAGTCAAATGAAGAACATTGCGTAACAACTCGCATTCAGTAGTTAAACGCGTCACGGTTTCTACTAAAATGGTGCTATAAAATGAGCCACTAATTAACCCCACGACTATTCAGGGAATCGTTATGTTCAAGGAACGGATGACGCCAGAAGAACTTGCTAATCTGACCGGATACAGCCGACAGACCATCAATAAATGGGTGTGCAAGGAGGGTTGGGCTACATCACCAAAACCAGGCGTACAGGGCGGTAAAGCGCGTCTGGTTCACGTCACCGAACAAGTTCGTGAATACATTCGCAGTGCTGAGCGTTCAGCCGAAGGTTTATCAGATAATTTATCGTTATCCGGCGATACCTCTATCGAAGCTCTACTGATTAGGCTCGCCAAAGAGATGACTCCGTCAGAACAAAAAATGTTTACGTCACTGATCCTGCGTGAAGGCATTACGGGTTTGTTACAACGCTTAGGGATCCGCGACAACAAATAATATGAAAAAATTACGCAGCAAAATGACGACCGAAGAACTGGCGGAATGTCTCGGGGTTGCCAAACAAACCGTCAATCGTTGGATCAGAGAACAAAACTGGACCACTGAAAAGTTTCCCGGCGTTAAAGGGGGTCGTGCAAGACTGATCCATATCGACTCCAGTGTCCGTACGTTTCTGCTCAATATTCCGGCTTTTCGCAAAGTCCCTGAAATTTATCAGGCTGAGGAACCGCTGGCAGAATACACCCACGTGGTGCGTAGCCACGCCTGTCGCCAGATAATTAGCGCACTGGACAACATGTCCCCAACGGAACAAGAAAAGCTGGCAATGTATATTTCGCGCGAAGGTATTCGCACTTTCCTTACCCGTCTGGGTATTGATGAGTCTGAATAACAGGCAAAAAAAACGGCAGGATGCGCTCCTGCCGTTGTTTCATCGCTCAACCACTCTTACTGCAGGCTTTCACGCTCAGCAATAAACGCCAGCGCTTTATTAATACGCTCAATGCTGCGGGATTTACCAATCGCATGCACCGTTACGTCTAACGCCGGAGACTGACCCGCGCCGGTTACGGCTACGCGCAGCGGCATCCCAACTTTACCCATACCCACTTCCAGCTCATCAGCGGTTGCCTGAATCGCGTGGTGCACGTTTTCTGCCGTCCACTCGCTGATAGCAGCCAGCTTATCGCGAACCACTTCCAGCGGCTGACGCGCTACCGGACGCAGGTGTTTCTTAGCTGCATCCGCGTCGAACTCAGCAAAGTCTTCGTAGAAGTAGCGGCAGCTCTGCGCCATCTCTTTCAGCGTTTTGCAGCGCTCACCCAGCAGTTTAACCAGCTCAGACAGCTGCGGGCCGACGCGAGTATCGATATTTTCCTGCTCAATGTGCCATTGCAGATGCGTTGCCACATATTCAGGTGCCAGCGAATTAATGTAGTGATGGTTCAGCCACTGCAGTTTTTCGGTGTTGAACGCACTGGCAGACTTGCTCACCGCACCAAGGGAGAACAGTTTGATCATCTCTTCACGGGTGAAGATTTCCTGATCGCCGCTGGACCAGCCCAGACGCACCAGATAGTTCAGCAGCGCTTCCGGCAGGTAACCGTCGTCGCGATACTGCATAACGCTGACCGCACCGTGACGTTTAGAGAGTTTTTTACCGTCGTCGCCGTTGATCATCGACACGTGTGCATAAACCGGCACCGGCGCATTCAGCGCTTTCAGGATGTTAATCTGACGCGGAGTGTTGTTGATATGGTCTTCACCACGAATAACGTGAGTGATTTCCATATCCCAGTCGTCGACCACAACACAGAAGTTGTAGGTCGGGGAACCGTCAGTACGGCGGATGATCAGATCGTCCAGCTCCTGGTTGCTGAATTCGATCGGCCCACGGATCTGGTCGTCAAAAATAACGGATCCATCCTGCGGGTTGGCAAAACGCACCACGCAGGGTTCATCAGCAGCATGATGTTCATGGCCGTGGCGGCAGCGACCGTCGTAACGCGGCTTCTCACCGTTTGCCATCTGCTCTTCGCGCAGTGCGTCCAGACGCTCTTTGGAGCAGTAGCATTTATACGCGGTACCGGCTTCCAGCATCTCATCAATCACGGCATTGTAGCGATCAAAACGTTTGGTCTGGAAGTACGGGCCTTCATCCCATTCCAGATTCAGCCAGTTCATGCCATCCATAATGGCTTCAATAGCTTCCGGAGTGGAGCGTTCGAGATCGGTGTCTTCAATACGCAGCACAAACTCACCATCATGGTTACGTGCAAAAAGCCAGGAATATAGAGCAGTACGCGCACCACCGACGTGCAGGTAACCTGTCGGGCTTGGCGCGAAGCGAGTTTTGATTTTCATGAAATGGCCTTACGTTTATAAAGATGCCGACAACCGGCAAATCCTGGAAAGATTATCAGGCTCGTATTCTATCACTGTGGTCTGATTCCTCAATGTTGTTCAGGTTGGAACATCACGCTTTGCCATTTTCGTATACAAATCATGCCGCATGGATTGATTTGCGATCGTTTTGTTTAAATTTACGACGAACGAACAAATTCTTTAGAAAATGCGTTGACTCATTTTCAACTCTCCCTATAATGCGACTCCACACAGCGGGGGTGATTAGCTCAGCTGGGAGAGCACCTCCCTTACAAGGAGGGGGTCGGCGGTTCGAACCCGTCATCACCCACCAACTACTTTATGTAGTCTCCGCCGTGTAGAGTAAGAAATTGAGAAGTGGGTGATTAGCTCAGCTGGGAGAGCACCTCCCTTACAAGGAGGGGGTCGGCGGTTCGATCCCGTCATCACCCACCACTTTCTCGCCAGCTGGATTTCTTACAATAAAATTGAAGTACCGAAGTGGGTGATTAGCTCAGCTGGGAGAGCACCTCCCTTACAAGGAGGGGGTCGGCGGTTCGATCCCGTCATCACCCACCACTTCGGGTCGTTAGCTCAGTTGGTAGAGCAGTTGACTTTTAATCAATTGGTCGCAGGTTCGAATCCTGCACGACCCACCAATGTAAAAAGGCGCCCTAAAGGCGCCTTTTTGCTATCTGCGATTTATAAGATTCGAACCTGCATCGCCTGATGCGCTACGCTTATCAGGCCTACAGACAATACCGCACACGTAGGCTGGATAAGACGTCAGCCGCCATCCGGCACAGACAACACTACACACGTAGGCCGGATAAGACGTCAGTCGCCATCCGGCACAGACAATACCGCACGCGTAGGCCGGATAAGACGTCAGTCGCCACCCGGCACAGACAACACTACACGCGCAGGCCGGATAAGACGTCAGTCGCCATCCGGCGCAGACAACACAACACGCGTAGGCCGGATAAGACGTCAGCCGCCATCCGGCACAGACAACACAACACGCGTAGGCCGGATAAGACGTCAGTCGCCATCCGGCACAGACAACACAACACGCGTAGGCCGGATAAGACGTCAGTCGCCATCCGGCACAGACATCACATCGTCAATGCCGCTACCAGTTTCTCCAGCGCGGGTGTCGCCTGCAGTTGGTCATACACAATATACAAATCCGCCGGAATACGTTCCTCTAACGGTCGAAATACCACGCCAGGCCAATTCATCTGCGCATAGCTGTCAGCAATTAACGTAATACCAATCCCCATGCTGATCATCGCCAGCACCGTTTGCGGCTCCCTCACCTCACGAATAATCATCGGGGAAAATCCAGCACTCAGGCAAACTCGCTGCAAAAATGCCCAGTCAGTATGAATGGAAGGCATTGTGACAAAATATTCATTTCTCAACGCCTCCAGCGGTATGGACTCACAGGCAGTAAGAGGATGTTCTTCCGGCATGGCAACCAGAAAAGAGGACTCATGCAAACGCAAACTGGTAAACCCGGGAGAAAGCTCCGTAGCCATCCGCCAAATTCCCGCATCCAGTTCACGCCGTTCCAGCATCGTCATCTGCATCGCGGGCATGTTCTCGCGAAACAGCACCTCAACATTGGGATTATCCTTCATAAAACGCCGCATCACCGGACGCATTTTTCCCCACATCGCTGTACCGATAACGCCAAGCTCAATTCGCCCTGCCTCACCACGACCAATTTGCTCCACTCTCGCCAGCGCCTGATTAGCACTGGATAACAGTCGGCGCGACTCTTCCATCAATATCTTTCCCACGTGAGTTAACGCCACGCTGCGGGAATGACGGATAAATAGCAAAGTGCCGAGCTGTTGCTCCAGCTCTTTAATATGGGTACTGAGCGGCGGTTGCGACATATTCAGGCGAGCAGCAGCACGTCCAAAATGCAGTTCTTCTGCGACAGCAAGAAAATAACGCAGTAACTTCAGATCGATGCGGTGCGTGCGTTCCATGGATAATGCGCTCCTGAAATAAGGATAATGCGCAAAGTTACCACATTGCCTCGCAGAAAATGAAACGGCGGGTATCAGAACCCGCCGCCAATGGAGTATTAATGTGCCGGTGATTTCTGTGCCAGTCGTTCAGGCTCATGCCTGTATTTAAAGAACAATGCAAAGATAACCGCCAGAGCCAGCGCATACGCGGCAAACACCAGCCAGATAGTTTGCCAATCCTTGACGCCATCGACAGAAAAATAGTCCACCGCCATACCACTCAGAATTGATCCCACCCACGCGCCAACGCCGTTTACCATCGTCATAAACAGCCCCTGCGCGCTGGCGCGAATGTTAGAGCTAACCTCCTGCTCGACAAATACCGATCCCGAGATATTGAAGAAATCAAACGCACAGCCGTAGACGATCATCGACATCAGCAGCAGCACAAAACCAAACGGCGACGGATCACCAAAGGCAAAGAAGCCAAAGCGCAGCGTCCATGCCAGCATGCTCATCAGCATCACCGTTTTAATGCCAAAGCGTTTAAGGAAGTACGGAATAGTGAGAATAAAGCCCACCTCCGCCATCTGTGAAACGGAAAGCAATATGGAGGGGTACTTCACCACAAAGCTGTCGGCAAATTCCGGGTTACGGGCAAAATCATGCAGGAACGGATTGCCAAAGACGTTGGTGATTTGCAACACCGCCCCCAGCATCATCGCAAACAAAAAGAAGATTGCCATCTGCGGTTTTTTAAACAGAACAAAGGCGTCCAGACCGAGCTTGCTGGCAAGCGTGGTGTTTGCTTTCTTCTCAGCAACCGGGATTTTCGGCAACGTAAGTGCATACAGAGCCAGCAGCAGCGATGCGCCTGAAGCGATATACAACTGCGCGCTGCTCAGTTCCAGTCCCATCAAACTGACTGTCCACATCGCCACAATAAAACCTATGGTGCCAAACACACGAATTGGCGGGAACGCGGTGACCGGATCCTGACCTGATTGCGCCAGGCACGAGTATGAGACGCTATTCGATAACGCAATCGTCGGCATATACGCCATTGCGTTAACCAGCATCACCCAAAACATGGTCTGCGGATCGGTAACGGTTGTGGCATATAGCAACACGCCCGCACACACCAGATGACAAAGCATATAGGCGCGCTCGGCGCGTAGCCATTTATCGGCAATGATGCCCATAATGCCCGGCATGATAATCGCCGCCAGCCCTTTCGAACTGTAAATCATACCGACGTTCGCACCGGTAAAATCCAGGGTATTAATCATGTAGGAACCCAGGGTTACCAACCAGCTTCCCCAGATGAAATATTGCAAAAACGACATGAGCTTTAAGCGAGATGCGATACCCATTTTTCCGTTCCTTGCCATAAAGTAAGACCCCGCAAGCGGGGTCATTTTTTAGTTATTCAGGCCAGTTTGCGCAAGAATCCGCAGATCAAATTGATGAAATTCTGCCGGGAGAGTTCCGCTGCAGCCAGCGTCTGCGCGTGAGATAATTTAACATCACCCAGACCTTCCGCCAGGTTGGTGATGGCCGCCACCGCAACCACTTTCAAACCGCAGAGGCGCGCAGAGATAACTTCAGGCACCACCGACATCCCCACCACGTCGCCACCGATAATTTGCATCATGCGGATTTCTGCCGCGGTTTCAAAGTTCGGCCCCGGATAAGAGACAAAAACCCCTTCACTCAGCGGGAATCCTTCCTCAGCGGCAACAGTTTGCAGGATCGCACGGTAGTCAGCATCATAGGCATTCGCCAGTGAAAAGAATCGCTCGCCAAAACGCTCATCGTTTGGCCCTACCATCGGCGTACCCGGCATCGTATTGATGTGATCGCTAAGCGCAACGAGGCTACCCGGTCCGACTTCGGGACGCAAAGAGCCTGCAGCATTGGTGCAAAACAGCAGCTCACAGCCCAGCAGCTTCAGCGTACGAATAGCATCCGTCATCACCGTCATACCGCGACCTTCATAGAAATGTCCACGTCCTTTCATACAGGCCACCGGAATTCCCGCCAGATTTCCCAACACCAGTTCACCAGCATGACCGTGTACGGTACTCACCGGGAACCCTGGTAGTTTCTCGTAAGAGATGGCAACCGCATCCTCAATTTGATCCGCCAGCGCCCCCAGGCCTGAGCCGAGGATAAAGGCTACGCGCGGCGTAAAATCCGGTTTGTAACCACGAATGATATCAGCGCTATACCAGGGATTTTGCGAGAAAAGAGAGTGGCTCATGAGATGTCCTTAATACTGAGTAATCGAAATAACGTAGCGTACCGCATTGTTATAGCGAGACTACGCAATCGATTACCAATACCGTTTATCCCGATAACCGATAGTAAATCGGTATAGATGGCATGTGCTAAATCGGCCTGAACTCACATTTTTTTTCTGCCAGAAATGGCAAGGAGTACCAACACATCAGGAATTCGTCAGACGAATGGGCTGACAAAGCCCGCCTTGCAAATGACTGACAAACATTTGTTGATTATTAATAAGCGAAAGCAGGTACAACAACGCACTTTCGCTAATCAATAATTAAAACGGGGGAAACAGCTGTTTACTTCTTATAGAGTTCGCTGGTCACTACAGCCTGAGAACCATTGCCTATAGAAGAGAAGTTCTTAATAACAAAGAAATCAGCACCTTCTTTATCTGCCATTTTCGAAATTTTGTGCATACATTGATTCACCGTATTTTCCGTTACGGTGATTGACTTGACATGCTTTAAACTATTGGCTTCTTGTTGCGAGATTTCTGTAGCAGCAAAGGCAGACAGACTGAGAAAACACAAAGAAGCGGCCAATGATGTGACTAATGTCTTTTTCATAACTATCCTCATAACTTACATATTAATATTTGAGCGTCAAGATATACTCTTCACATAATATTGCAAACAAAAACCCTTCTATTTATAAAATAGACGAATCGACAAACATTGAAGAGTAATGAACATCATATGTATTATTCAATAGGTTTATTATAGCGGGTTAAATATTTGCATAATAAACGCAGAAAAATAACACTAAATATCCACGAGGCATTTAGTGTTATTTGCAATTAATTACCGGCCACTTCGTTAAGAAGGGTTGTCAGGATGCTAACTGGAGCAACAATATTATGTGCAACACCATAGTCAAACTCCAGAACAGTACTTGCATCCTGATAATCTATATGGGTATCACCATTGTCATCCTGCCAAATAACCACCCGTAGGGGTAACTCTATTGCCGCATGAGGATTTGCTTGCATGGCAGGAGTACCACCCTTTGGGTTACCAAACAGAAATAACATCGTCGGTCGCAGAGCAAGACCTGCTTCCGTTGCCGCTTGCTGTTGATCAACCTGCACAAAAATACGAATATTTTTAGCATTCAATACGCTGACGAGTCTGTTTACAGTATCATCAAAATTGAACTTACTAGGCAGCGTTTTTGTCCGCTCCGGCTTTCTCATCTGTCGTTCCTTTATTTATAGAATATTCATGAAAATACCCGCCAGCGAATGACGGGTATTGATAAATGCTAGCACAGTTATTTAGGCGTCACTTCGACAGAGCCCCAGCTGATACCATTTGGGTTGTTGTCTACCGGGAGCGTGTTCACTACCTTACGCTCATTAATGTCAATCATCGAAACAGAGTTTGCAAATGAGTTAGTTACGTAAGCATACTTGCCATTTTTATCGACAACCACGCCATGGGCCCCATCGCCAGTGGTGATGGTTTTCGCTACCGTAAGGCTTGCGATATCAATCATGTTTATTGTGTTACCCGGCTTGCTCTTCGAGCCCTGATTGGTTACCAGCATGCTTTTACCATCCGGAGTGCCAAACAGCTGGATTGGTACGGTACCAACATTAATTTTCTTCACAACTTTACGCGTTGCTGTATCAATCACCGCTACAGCATCTTCACCAGACAGGGAAACAAACACCCGTTTTCCGTCCGGTGAGAAACCTACCTGGGCTGGCATTTTACCTAATGGGATCTGCGCGACTTCTTTATTACTGGCTGTATCGACAACGGATACCGAGCCCCCTTTCATATTCGCGATATAAACTTCTTTACCGTCAGGACTCACTCTGAGGCCATGAGGGAATTTACCTACATTAATTGTCGTTAAATTTTTCAAATGTTCTGCATCAATCACGCTGATAGTGTTATCTGCACTATTTGAGATATACGCCATTTTCCCATCAGGGGTGACGACAACATGCGCAGGGTGTGCGCCAACCGGAAGTTTTGCAATAACCGTATCATTTTCGGCATTAATAACCCAAACTTCGCCATGTTCCTTTTTGCCTGCATGAGAATCTTTGCCCATATCCATTTTCTCAGAATGGGCATCTTTACTCATATTCATATGTTCAGAGCCTGATGAATGTGTCCCGTTAGCACCAAGGTTGGTTACCCAAACTGTTTTATTGTCTGGTGACACCTGAACGTTATGCGGCATTTTACCAACATGTACTTTATCTACAGTCTTTAAAGACGCAGCATCAAGTACATTAACTGAATCTGCACCTTCATTTGCCACATACACTCTGTCTGCTGCAAACGTATAACCAGACCATGCCAGCATACTAATTTGCATTGCAATTAAAATTTTATTTTTTCTTATCATCGCCGCCAATACCCCATTAGTTAAATATATTTACCGGATTAGTTTCAGCAACCAGCTATTGTAGGATTATTTAACATGTCACTAATATTACTCCATCGGGATCGTGTTAATTCTACCTATAACGAGTTACTGTATAAATTGCTTAGTCATTTCATTAATCAATCGCTATACATCATTGTATTAGATACTGCTATCCGTACTTGCGTATAAAGAGTATCAACCTTCCAGCAAGTGGAAGGTCAAGAAAAAAATAATAATTTAAAATAGCCTTACAAATCCGCAAGCTAAGCAATTGCCTAAGAATATCGCAGGAGAATTTATAAATATAAAGAGGTAGTCCGGTGCCGGGTAAAAATATAAAAGTTAACGATCAGTTCATCGATACTGAAAGCCAAACTTAACGACATGACAAACACCAGCCATATCGTTAAAGCTGGTACAAAGGATCCCGTGCCCGACCGGCGGTTAATTCACTGGCCTGCATCCGTACTACGTCCCACAGCGCCTGGGCCGCAGTCGATAAAGAACGATTTTTACGTCGTGCCAGCATCAATTGTCGTTCCACAACCGGCGTCAGGCGTTTAACCTGCAAATGGCTGCCCTGTGGCAGAGGAAGCGCCAGCGCAGGCAGCACGCTGATACCAATCCCCGCCTCAACCATCGGGAAAAGCGTGGCAGGGTGACCTATCTCCTGAACGATATTGGCCTCAATGGAAAAGTGAGCCAGCGCCGCATCGATCAACGGTCGACTGCCGGAAGCGTAATCCTGTAATACCAGGCGCTCATGATATAAATCCTGCCAATTTACCCATTCGCGTTGGGCTAGCGGATGATCCCCTCGACACAACAGCAGGAACGGTTCGGATAACACCGCTTCACACTGCAGATCGGTCACAGCACCTGGATCTATCACAATGCCAAAATCTACCTCGCCCTGACGAATACTCTCCAGCACCCACTGTTGCGGCCTGTCGTGCAGCACAAAATCGATTGCTGGATAAAGCTGATTACTCTGGGCAATACACTGTGGAATAAGGTGAGCAGATATTGTCTGGCTGGCGGCAACGCGCACCGTTCCGGTTAACTGCGTTCCCACCTGGCCTGCTTCACGCAGCGTGCTGTGCAGTTCATCCAGAATACGTTCCAGCCGCGCCGCCAACTGGTGCCCTGCTTCTGTCAGCACCACTTCCCGCGTTGTTCTATCTAACAACCGCACACCCGTCTGCCCTTCCAGCTCTTTAACGCTGTGGCTGACCGCAGACTGGCTTAAGCCAATGATATCCCCCGCCCGGCTAAAGCTTTTGGCCTGAGCGACGGTAACAAAAATACGGAGCTGACGCAGAGAGTAATTCATCTATTCGATTCATATATGGATGCAATAAATCAATTTTATTTCTCAAACAGAAAAACGCAAAATGTTCCTACCGAATTTCAGGAGCTTTTATGAAACTTTTTCGTATCCTTGATCCGTTCACGATAACGTTGATTACGGTCGTTTTACTGGCGTCCTTTTTCCCGGCCGAGGGTGGCTTTGTACCTTTCTTTGAAGGCTTAACCACCGCCGCCATTGCCCTACTGTTTTTTATGCACGGGGCGAAGCTTTCGCGTGAAGCTATTATTGCCGGCGGTAGTCACTGGCGTTTACATCTGTGGGTGATGTGCAGCACGTTTGTTATTTTCCCGGTGCTGGGCGTTCTGTTCGCCTGGTGGGCACCGGTAAATGTTGACCCGATGCTGTACACCGGTTTCCTGTACCTGTGTATTTTGCCGGCCACGGTGCAGTCGGCAATCGCTTTTACGTCGCTGGCGGGGGGTAACGTTGCTGCCGCCGTGTGTTCCGCTTCGGCCTCCAGCCTGCTGGGTATTTTTCTCTCGCCGTTGCTGGTCGGCCTGGTAATGAATATGCACGGCGCAGAAGGCAGTCTGGAGCAGGTGGGGAAAATCATGCTGCAGTTGCTGCTGCCGTTCGTACTGGGACATCTTTCACGTCCGTGGATTGGTAACTGGGTGTCCCGACATAAAAAATGGATCGCCAAAACGGACCAATCCTCCATCTTGCTGGTGGTGTACTCCGCCTTCAGTGAAGCCGTGGTTAACGGGATCTGGCACAAAGTGGGGATTGGCTCACTGCTGTTTATCGTGGTGGTCAGCATCGTATTGCTGGCAATCGTGATTGGCATCAACGTCTTTGTTGCGCGGAAATGCGGCTTCAACAAAGCCGATGAGATCACCATTGTCTTTTGCGGATCGAAAAAGAGCCTGGCGAATGGGATCCCAATGGCAAATATTCTGTTCCCGACGTCAGTGATAGGAATGATGGTGCTGCCGTTGATGATCTTCCATCAAATTCAGTTGATGGTGTGTGCCGTGCTGGCACGTCGCTACAAGCAACAAACGGACGCATTGCAGGCGCAGCAGAAAAGCCGCGCCGCAAAGGCTTAGAGCGGGCGCTTCAGGGGCTGCACCAGTTGCGTCAGCCCTTCAGTTTTAATCAGCAGCGTGATTTGCATCAGCTCGCCGAGCTTGCCCGGCGGGAATTCATCTTTACGGGCAAACCACAGCAGATACTCTTCTGGTACATCAATCAGCCGACGCCCTTTATATTTGCCAAAGGGCATCACGGTATTGGCGATTTCAACCAACTGCTCTTTTTCCATCTCAGGCACCCAGTAAGCGGATCATTTCAGCTTCATCGATCACGGCAATACCCAGTTCCTGCGCTTTTGCCAGCTTCGAACCCGCCGCTTCACCGGCAATCACCAGGTCGGTTTTCTTCGATACGCTGCCGGCCACTTTTGCACCCAACTCGGTCAGTCGCGCTTTGGCGTCATCGCGTGACATCAGGCTCAGGCTCCCGGTCAGCACTACCGTTTTACCCGCGAAGGGGCTGTCGATTTCTTCAGCGTTGATGACCACCGGTGCTGGCCAGTGAATCCCCTGCGCCAGCAGTTGGACGATCACCTCGCGGTTACTCTCTTCAGCAAAGAAATTAAACACGTGGGTCGCTACCACAATGCCGACATCCGGCACTTTTTGCAGCTCTTCAATAGAGGCCGCTTCCAGCGCCTCAAGGGTGCCAAAATGCGCCGCCAGACCAGCCGCCGTAGCTTCGCCGACCTCGCGAATACCCAGCGCGTAGAGGAAACGGGCAAACGTTGTTTCTTTCGCTTTTTCCAGCGCATTCACCACGTTTTGTGCCGATTTCGGCCCCATACGATCAAGACCGGTCAGCTTACCTGCGGTCAGTGTGAAGAGATCCGCTGGTGTGTGGACATACTCCTTCTCGACCAGTTGATCGATAATTTTGTCGCCCATGCCGTCAACGTCCAGCGCACGGCGGGAAACGAAGTGTTTCAGCGATTCCTTACGCTGCGCTCCGCAGATTAAACCACCAGTACAGCGAGTAACCGCTTCGCCTTCCACACGCTCAACGTCTGAGTTGCATACCGGACAGTGTGTGGGAAACTCAATTTCACGCGTATCGTCCGGGCGCTCGGAAAGCACGACATTCACTACCTGCGGGATGACATCGCCCGCACGGCGAATGACGACTTTATCGCCAATACGCAAACCAAGACGCTCAATTTCATCCGCATTGTGCAAGGTGGCGTTACTGACCAACACCCCGGCAACCTGAACTGGCTCAAGGCGGGCGACAGGCGTAATCGCCCCGGTACGTCCAACCTGAAACTCAACATCACGTACGAAGGTCATCTGCTCTTGCGCCGGGAACTTAAAGGCCACCGCCCAGCGCGGCGCGCGGGCGACAAAACCCAGTTGTTCCTGCAACACCATAGAGTTGACTTTGATCACCACACCGTCGATATCGAATCCCAGCGTCGGTCGGTCTTCTTCAACCTTGTGATAGTAAGCAAGTACTTCCTCCGGAGAGTCGCAAAGCGTAACTCTGTCGCTCACCGGCAATCCCCACTCTTTAAATTGCAGCAGACGGCCCAGGTGGGTATCAGGCAGCACACCACCTTCCAGCACACCAACGCCATAGCAGAAGAAAGTAAGCGGTCGCTTCGCTGTGATACGCGGATCGAGCTGGCGCAATGACCCGGCCGCTGCGTTACGCGGGTTAGCAAACACTTTGTTGCCAGTGCGGCGGGCCTCTTCGTTAATTTTTTCAAATCCGGCCTGCGGCAGGAACACTTCACCGCGCACTTCCAGACGCGTCGGAATGTTATCGCCACGCAGTTTTAACGGGATCGCACGGATGGTGCGCACGTTCGAGGTAATATCCTCACCCGTAGTACCATCACCACGCGTTGCGGCACTGACCAGCACACCGTTTTCATACAGGATACTGACCGCCAGCCCGTCCAGCTTCAGTTCGCAGCACCAGGTTAGTTTATCCGTACTCTTCAGTCTGTCCTGCACGCGCTTGTTGAAGGCGAGAAAACTCTCTTCATCAAACACGTTATCCAGCGACAGCATTGGCACTTCATGGCGAATCTGGCTGAACGCTGCTAACGGGGCGGCGCCAACACGTTGGGTTGGCGAGTCGGGGGTGATAAGTTCCGGATGCTGCGCTTCCAGCTCGCGCAGTTCACGCATCAGGCGATCGTATTCCGCATCGGGAATTTCCGGCGCATCCATCACATGGTAGAGATACTCATGATGGCGAAGCGTGGTTCGCAGTTCTGTCAGTTGTTGTTCGATTGATTCCATATCGCACCATCAATGATAAAAAACCCCCGACAGGCGGGGGTTTAGCAAGGATATGTCACGCCAGAGGAAAATCAGGCGTGAGATTCTTTAACTTCGCGGATGCGGTCCTGATACTCGCGCAGTTTCTGCGGCGTCATCATGCGACGTTGATCGTCGAGCACCACACCACCCACTTCATCGGCAATGTGCTGTGCGGACTGCAGCATCAGCTTAAAGTTTTGCAGCTCGTCACCGTAGGACGGAACCTGCATAAAAATAGTCACGCCAGGGGTGCTGAAATCACCCGTCATTTCGGGGTCAAACGTTCCTGGGTTAACCATATTGGCAAGGCTGAACAGCGAAGGACCGCTGCCATCCGGGCTCAAATGACGATGGAAAATATTCATATCGCCAAATTTAAAACCGGCTTGCTGAATGCTGTTGAGCAGCACTTCACCGTTGAGCTCACTACCGTGATGCGCCGCAACGTTCATAATAATGACCGCTTCTTTACGCTGCGGTTTTTCAGCAACAGGCGCTTCTTCAACTACTGGCTCAGGCTGCGGTTGATGTTCAACGGCAGGCTCTGCGGGCTGGAAAGCCTGCGGTGCAGGTTGCGGTGCTTGCTGCACGGGCTGCTGAACCTGCGGAGCAACGGGCTGATGCTGCATCGGCTGCTGCACAGGTTGTTGCTGAACAGGCTGATGTTGCACCGGCTGCTGCGGTTGTACAGGCTGCGGCTGCTGCTGAGCATGCGGCGGCGGTACCGGCGCTTGTGCAGGCTGCGGCGCGGATTGACGCGGCTGAGCAGACGCATAAGGCGGCTGGTACTGGTGTTGCGGCGACTGAGGAGGAACACCATGTTCCTGCGCGTTACCGGGAGCATGATTCACACGATGAACGCGAACTTCGCCCACGCCTTCGTCTTCCTCGACGTTGTCGTCGAACGAATCCTCGTCTTCACGTTTAGACTTCATGCGTTTCAGTGGGCGATCGCGGAATATAGAAGACCGCTCTTTACGGCTAGTCCAAAAACCATGTACCAGTAAAGCGATTATGGCGATCGCGCCAACAATGATTAATATCAGACGCAAATCCTGCATCATTATATTCTCTGTTGTTCTAACACCTTGCCACCACGGCAAACATTTACTCACTAAGAGTATTTGTCGATTACGCCAAGTGCAAGTGCACTCTTGGCTTTCACGGCATAAAGATGAACAAAATTGTGCTTTTTGCTGTTTTTTCGAACATTTCTGAACAGCTTAACGCTCAACAACCCGGTAAGATACGCAAAGTTTACCAGAGCTTATATAACAAGGAGTATGTCCTGACCATGGTTTCATCATCTGCAGTCGTACCTCGCAGCGGCCTTTATTACTTTTCACAGGGATGGAAGCTCATCACCCAACCGGGCATTCGTCGCTTTGTCATCCTGCCTTTGCTGGTGAATATCCTGCTGATGGGCGGCGCATTCTGGTGGCTATTCACACAACTCGATAGCTGGATCCCCGCGCTGATGAGTCACGTCCCTGACTGGCTTCAGTGGCTCAGCTACTTGCTGTGGCCGATTGTCACTATCTCCGTGCTACTGGTGTTCGGCTACCTGTTTTCCACCATAGCCAACTGGATTGCAGCGCCGTTTAACGGTCTGCTGGCTGAACAACTGGAAGCGCGCTTAACGGGCGCAACACCGCCTGACACCGGCGTTCTCGGCATCATGAAAGATGTTCCCCGTATTATGAAACGTGAATGGCAAAAGCTGGCGTGGTATCTCCCGCGCGCCGTCGTGTTGCTGATCCTCTATTTCATTCCGGGTATTGGTCAGACCGTCGCCCCGGTGCTGTGGTTCCTGTTCAGCGCGTGGATGCTGGCTATTCAGTACTGCGATTATCCGTTTGATAACCATAAGGTGCCTTTTAAGGAGATGCGCGTCGCGCTGCGCACACGCAAGGTCACCAATATGCAATTTGGCGCATTGACCAGCCTGTTCACCATGATTCCGGTGCTCAATCTGTTCATCATGCCGGTCGCGGTTTGTGGTGCCACGGCGATGTGGGTAGACTGCTATCGTGCTAAGCACGCGTTATGGAAGTAATGCAAAAATGTGTAAAAGCGGGCTGGCTTATGCCCGCTCTTATTCCATACTGCAACGCATTATTTCCTGGTGGCATATAGATATACGAATTCCTTACTTCCCCATACTTTCTCAACAGGTATGCTGAAGCGGTATCCCAATTTCATACAGTTAAGGACAGGCCATGAGTAAGATTTTTGAAGACAACTCGCTGACTATCGGTCATACGCCGCTGGTTCGACTGAACCGTATCGGTAACGGACGCATTCTGGCGAAGGTGGAATCACGCAACCCAAGCTTTAGCGTCAAATGCCGTATCGGTGCCAACATGATTTGGGATGCCGAAAAACGTGGTGTACTGAAACCGGGTGTAGAGCTGGTCGAACCAACCAGCGGCAACACAGGGATTGCGCTGGCCTACGTTGCCGCAGCTCGCGGCTACAAACTGACTTTGACCATGCCTGAAACCATGAGCATTGAGCGCCGCAAGCTCTTAAAAGCGCTGGGTGCGAACCTGGTGCTGACCGAAGGCGCAAAAGGTATGAAGGGCGCGATTCAGAAAGCGGAAGAAATTGTGGCCAGCGATCCGGAAAAATTCCTGCTGCTGCAGCAGTTCAGCAACCCGGCAAACCCGGAAATCCACGAAAAAACCACCGGCCCGGAAATCTGGGAAGATACCGATGGTCAGGTTGATGTCTTTATCTCCGGCGTTGGTACCGGCGGTACGTTGACTGGTGTGACCCGTTACATTAAAGGCACTAAAGGCAAAACCGATCTGATCACCGTCGCGGTTGAACCTACCGACTCCCCGGTTATCGCCCAGGCGCTGGCAGGTGAAGAACTCAAACCAGGCCCGCATAAAATTCAGGGCATTGGAGCAGGCTTCATTCCGGGTAACCTTGATCTGAAGCTTATCGATAAAGTCGTTGCCATCACTAATGATGAAGCTATTTCTACTGCGCGTCGTCTGATGGAAGAAGAAGGTATTCTGGCTGGGATCTCCTCCGGTGCTGCGGTTGCTGCCGCGCTTAAGCTCCAGGAAGATGAAACCTTTACCAATAAGAATATAGTGGTTATTCTACCGTCATCGGGTGAGCGTTATCTGAGCACTGCACTGTTTGCCGATCTCTTTACAGAGAAAGAACTGCAACAGTAGTGCCAGCATGTTAAAAACGCGTAAAAAAGCACCCTTTTGGGTGCTTTTTTGTGGCCTGCTTCAAAGTTTCAACTCGCCTGGCATTGATTCAGCCCGCCGGAACTGGTATTTAACCAAACTAATTATTTTGATGCGCGAAATTAATCGTTACAGGAAAAGCGCTAGCTGAATCGATTTTATGATTTGGTTCAACTCTTCCTTTCGCGGCATAATGTTTAATGACGAACGAAACGTCAGCGGCAAGAAGTTGCCAGCAACGGATTGCACCGAACTCCTTTTGTGTCGCGTCCAGTTTACGCCGATGCTAACAATACAGGCTAAAGTTGAGCCGCCAGGCTAGACTTTAGTTCCACAACACTAAACCTATAAGTTGGGGAAATATAATGTTCCAGCAAGAAGTTACCATTACCGCTCCGAACGGTCTGCATACTCGCCCTGCTGCTCAGTTTGTTAAAGAAGCAAAAGGCTTTACTTCTGAAATTACTGTGACTTCCAACGGCAAAAGCGCTAGCGCCAAAAGCCTGTTTAAACTGCAGACTCTGGGCCTGACTCAGGGTACCGTTGTCACCCTGTCCGCAGAAGGTGAAGACGAGCAGAAAGCAGTTGAGCATCTGGTTAAACTGATGGCTGAACTCGAGTAAGTTCAACGAGTTCTTTTAAATATCAGTCACAAGTAAGGTAGGGTTATGATTTCAGGCATTTTAGCATCCCCGGGTATCGCTTTCGGTAAAGCATTGCTGCTGAAAGAAGACGAGATCGTCATTGACCGGAAAAAAATTTCTGCCGACAAGGTTGATCAGGAAGTTGAACGTTTTCTGAGCGGTCGTGCCAAGGCATCTGCGCAACTGGAAGCGATCAAAACCAAAGCTGGTGAAACGTTCGGTGAAGAAAAAGAAGCCATCTTTGAAGGGCATATCATGCTGCTCGAAGATGAGGAGCTGGAGCAGGAAATCATAGCCCTGATTAAAGATAAGCACATGACGGCTGATGCAGCTGCGCATGAAGTTATCGAAGGTCAGGCCACAGCCCTGGAAGAGCTGGATGATGAATACCTGAAAGAACGTGCGGCTGACGTACGTGACATCGGTAAACGCCTGCTGCGTAACATTCTGGGTCTGGCAATTATTGATCTGAGCGCTATCCAGGACGAAGTTATCCTGGTTGCCGCAGACCTGACCCCGTCAGAAACCGCACAGCTGAACCTGAACAAGGTGCTGGGTTTCATCACTGATGCGGGCGGACGTACCTCTCATACCTCTATCATGGCGCGTTCTCTGGAACTGCCTGCCATCGTAGGTACGGGTAGCGTCACCTCTCAGGTGAAAAACGACGACTATCTGATTCTGGATGCCGTAAACAATCAGGTTTACGTCAATCCGACCAACGACGTTATTGAGCAACTGCGTGCCGTTCAGGAGCAGGTTGCAACCGAGAAAGCGGAACTCGCTAAGCTGAAAGATCTGCCGGCTATCACGCTGGACGGACATCAGGTTGAAGTTTGCGCCAACATCGGTACCGTTCGTGACGTTGAAGGCGCCGAGCGTAACGGCGCTGAAGGTGTGGGTCTGTACCGCACCGAATTCCTGTTCATGGACCGTGAATCGCTGCCAACTGAAGAAGAACAGTTTGCTGCGTATAAAGCCGTTGCTGAAGCCTGTGGCTCTCAGGCGGTCATCGTCCGTACCATGGACATCGGCGGCGATAAAGAACTGCCGTACATGAACTTCCCGAAAGAAGAGAACCCGTTCCTGGGCTGGCGTGCCGTGCGTATCGCCATGGATCGTAAAGAGATCCTGCGTGACCAGGTTCGCGCTATCCTGCGCGCCTCTGCTTTCGGCAAACTGCGTATCATGTTCCCAATGATCATCTCTGTTGAAGAAGTGCGTGCACTGCGCAAAGAGATCGAAATCTACAAACAGGAACTGCGCGACGAAGGTAAAGCATTTGACGAGAGCATTGAGATTGGCGTGATGGTGGAAACACCAGCTGCGGCAACAATTGCGCGTCATTTAGCCAAAGAAGTTGATTTCTTTAGTATCGGCACCAATGATTTAACGCAGTACACCCTGGCAGTTGACCGTGGTAATGATATGATTTCACACCTTTACCAACCGATGTCGCCATCTGTGCTGACGCTGATCAAGCAAGTTATTGATGCTTCTCATGCTGAAGGCAAATGGACTGGCATGTGTGGTGAGCTTGCAGGCGACGAACGTGCTACACTTCTGTTGCTGGGGATGGGTCTGGACGAATTCTCTATGAGCGCCATTTCTATCCCGCGCATTAAGAAGATTATCCGTAACACGAACTTCGAAGATGCGAAGGTGTTAGCAGAGCAGGCTCTTGCTCAACCGACAACGGACGAGTTAATGACGCTGGTTAACAAGTTCATTGAAGAAAAAACAATCTGCTAATCCACGAGATGCGGCCCAATTTACTGCTTAGGAGAAGATCATGGGTTTGTTCGATAAACTGAAATCTCTGGTTTCTGATGATAAGAAAGACACCGGAACTATTGAGATCGTTGCTCCGCTCTCTGGCGAGATCGTCAACATCGAAGACGTGCCGGATGTAGTTTTTGCTGAAAAAATCGTTGGTGATGGCATTGCTATCAAACCAACCGGTAACAAAATGGTTGCTCCTGTTGATGGCACCATCGGCAAAATCTTTGAAACCAACCACGCTTTCTCTATCGAATCCGACAGCGGCATTGAGCTGTTTGTTCACTTCGGTATTGATACCGTTGAACTGAAAGGCGAAGGCTTCAAACGCATCGCTGAAGAAGGTCAGCGCGTGAAAGTGGGCGACCCGGTTATTGAATTCGATCTGCCGCTGCTGGAAGAAAAAGCCAAGTCTACCCTGACTCCGGTTGTTATCTCCAACATGGACGAAATCAAAGAGCTGATCAAACTGTCCGGTAGCGTGACAGTGGGTGAGACTCCGGTTATCCGCATCAAGAAGTAATTCTTTTTGCAGAGAAAGATGGCGCCATCAGGCGCCATTTTTTTTATCTGATGGATATCAAAACCCTGCCGGATGGCGCTACGCTTATCCGGCCTACAGCAAACTCCGTAACGTAGGCCGGATAAGACGTTCTCGTCGCCATCCGGCATTAAATCTGTGAGGTGACCGGTCGGTAACACGCCTCGCGCATCAGAATCTTCATCCCTTCCGGCCCGCTTTCCAGCATCCGTCGCTCCGAGTCTGCCACTAACAATTCACAGTCGTAGCCACCCGCAATACCAAACATGGCCCGCGCTACACAGATATCTTCCAGCGCTGCTGCCCCGTTGGTGTCAAAATGTCCAACCATACGCCCATTCTGGCGAACTACCAGCCGGTAACTCTTCATCGCGCCTCCCCTGCCGGTGGCAGAATTAATTCATCACAACCGCACTGGTGCGTCCACGTCATCACGTCCAGCACCCGCTGCGCGGCGTCGTGCGTCGCGGTCGTCAGCGTTTTCCCCAGTACAAGGCCGCTCACCAGCTCTGCACAAAACAGATCGCCAGTCCCCTTCAGATCCGTTTTCACTCGCGGATGGGCTAACACCTCAACCGTTTCAGCCGTCACCACCGCAACGTTAATAATCTCTTCGGTATCCCCCGGCGCGCTGGTTATTACCACCCATTTCAGGGTGTCAGTGAGCAGTGATTGTGCCGCCGTAATGGCTTCATCAAGCGTACGACACGGCTTTCCGCTTAGCATTTGCAGCTCGAACACGTTCGGCGTCAGCCCCTGTGCCAACGGCAGCAGGTGCTGACGATAAGCTTCCGGGATTTCGGCTTTCACATACATGCCGCTATCCGTATCGCCAATCACGGGGTCGACCAAAATGCATAGGTCCGGATGCGTGGCCCGAACGGTTTCCAGCCACTGTGCCAGCAAGGCGATTTGCTCCGCGCTGCCCATGTAACCTGTAGTCACCGCCTTTAGCTCACGCAAGGCATCACGCTCGCTTAAGGCGCGGAGATAGCCGCTAAACCAGTCAGACGGAATAACGCCGCCGTAAAAGGTTTCATAATGCGGGGTATTACTGAACAGCACCGTGGGTACTGCCGTCACGCGTAACCCCTGCGCTTTAATGGCCGGGACGGCGATGCTATTGCCTACGCTGCCATACACCACCTGTGACTGGACGGCGACGATATCGGTCTGTAACGCCCGATTCGTGTCGTCAAAGAGCACTGACTGGATATCACTCTCCTGCTCCATAAATTTCTCCTCTCGCTGGACAGCGGGCCTACGCCTCACTATTATCGTCATATGCTAAAATTCATTTTGTCATAGGTCAATAATGATCGACGGAAAAACCGCTAACGAAATTTTTGACAGTATCCGTCAACATGTCACTACAGGCACGCTGGCAGCGGGAGAAACGTTGCCACCAGTGCGGGAACTGGCAACGGAATTAAACGTGAACCGCAATACTGTCGCGGCGGCTTACAAACGCCTGGTCACCTCCGGGTTGGCGCAGAGCCTGGGACGCAACGGCACGGTGATTAAGGGGATTAATGCCCCCGTTGCGCTGGAAGGTGGTAATCCGGATACCCCGCTTATCGATCTTTCCGGCGGTAATCCAGCGCCCTCGCGTCTTCCTGACCTGAGTAGTTATTTCGCAAAGATAAATAAGAATCCGCGTTTGTACGGCGATGCCGCTGTGTCACCAGGGCTTAAGGTATGGGCATCACAATGGATGCAAAATGCAATGCCCGGCAAAGGGGAAATTGATATCACCAGCGGCGCTATTGATGCTATCGAACGGCTACTGTGCGCCCATTTACTGCCTGGTGATAGCGTTGTCGTAGAAGATCCATGCTTTTTGAGCAGCATCAACATGCTGCGTTATGCTGGTTTCTCCGCCAGTCCGGCCAATGTTGACCACGAAGGCATGCTGCCGGACCAACTGGAACTCGCGCTACAGAAAGGTGCGCGGGCGGTAATTCTGACACCGCGCGCGCATAACCCGACAGGATGCAGCCTGAGCGCTTCACGCGCGGCGCAATTGCAGGAAATCCTGGCTCGCTATCCGCAGACGCTGGTGATCGTCGACGACCACTTTGCGCTGCTATCTGCTTGCCACTGGTATCCGGTGATTGCGAAGGAAACCACGCACTGGGCCATTGTCCGTTCGATGTCAAAAACGTTAGGTCCGGATTTACGCCTGGCCATTGTGGCCAGCGATCCGCTCACTTCAGGGAAGCTACGTTTACGGCTCAACTCCGGCAGTCAGTGGGTCAGCCACCTGCTGCAGGATTTGGCCTGCGCCTGCCTGAGTGACGAGACTTATCAACACACGCTGGCGCAAACTCAGCAGTTTTACGCCGCCCAGCAGCAAACGTTGGCGGCAGCACTGCGGCGACATGGCATTGAGTTGCCCGTTGGTGACGGTCTGAATATGTGGCTACCGCTGGAAGATAACAGCCAGGCGATCGCTTTTGCGCTGGCAAAGTCCGGCTGGCTGGTGCGGGAAGGCGAAGTGTTTGGCGTCAACACGCCTGCCCACGGCCTGCGTATTACGCTGTCAACCTTAACTGACAGCGACATTGATAAGCTGGCGGCTGATATTCATCAGGCGCTAAAACGCTAACAGGAGAGAAAAAGTGCGAGTTCATTTTGTTATTCATGAGTCTTTCGAATCTGCTGGCGCGTATCTGCCGTGGGCCGAATCACGCGGCTATAGCGTCAGTTGGTCGCGCGTTTATGCCGGAGAAGCGGTTCCTGCGAACGCCGATGATTTCGATATGTTGGTGGTGTTTGGCGGTCCGCAGTCACCACGAACCACGCTGGCAGAGTGCCCGTACTTTGATTCTCAGGCCGAGCAGCATCTGATCAACCAGGCGATTGCGGCACGTAAAATTGTGGTGGGGATCTGCCTGGGTTCACAGTTAATCGGCGAAGCGCTGGGTGCGAAGGTGTGCCAGAGTCCGGAAAAAGAGATTG
Organism: Citrobacter freundii complex sp. 2024EL-00216; assembly: GCF_043945515.1. Classification (NCBI taxonomy): domain Bacteria; kingdom Pseudomonadati; phylum Pseudomonadota; class Gammaproteobacteria; order Enterobacterales; family Enterobacteriaceae; genus Citrobacter; species Citrobacter freundii complex sp. 2024EL-00216. Next base: position 238,168 of record NZ_JBIMRA010000002.1, read on the forward strand.
GTCACTACCCCATCGTTCTGACCGAAGCCGGTCAACAGCACCCGCTGTTCAGCCATTTCGGCTCACCGCTTACCGTCGGTCACTGGCACAACGACATGCCAGGATTAACCGACCAGGCGACCATTCTTGCTGCTAGCGAGGGCTGCCCACGACAAATCGTGCAATACGGTAATTTTGTTTATGGTTTTCAGTGCCATATGGAGTTTACGGCTGATGCTATAGAAGGGCTTATTCAACACTCCGAACAAGAACTGGCGGAAGCTAAAGGCAAGTGCTTCATCCGTTCCGTTGAAGAGATGCGAGCATGGGATTATCAGCAGATGAATGAGAAGCTGTGGCAATTCCTTGATAAGCTTGTGGAAAAACGTAACGATTGATTATGGCAGGCCGGATAAGACGCTTTGCGTCATCATCCGGCATAGTGTCGTACCTTTGCCTGATAGCGCTACGCTTATCAGGCCGACAAATTAAATCCCTGCGCCCTGGTTGAAATGCTCCTCACCAAAAACGCCGGTCGAAAGGTAGCGATCGCCGCGATCGCAGATGATCGCTACCACCACTGCCCCCGGTGTCGCGCGCGCCACGCGTAACGCGCCCGCTACCGCGCCGCCAGAACTGACACCGCAAAAAATCCCTTCGCGCACGGCCAGTTCACGCATGGTATTTTCCGCATCGTTCTGATGAATATCCAGCACCTCATCCACCAGCGAAGCGTTAAAAATACCCGGCATATATTCTACTGGCCAGCGGCGAATGCCTGGAATGCTGCTGCCCTCTTCCGGCTGCAGACCGACGATGGTGACCGGTTTTTCCTGCTCGCGCAGAAAACGCGACACGCCGGTAATCGTGCCTGTCGTTCCCATACTGGAAACGAAATGCGTGATACGGCCTGATGTCTGCTGCCAGATTTCGGGTCCGGTGGTGGTGTAGTGCGCGTACGGGTTATCAGGATTATTGAACTGATCCAGCAGCTTGCCTTCTCCACGCTGCGCCATCTCAAGGGCTAAATCGCGCGCGCCTTCCATCCCCTGCTCTTTGGTGACCAGAATCAGCTCGGCACCATAGGCGCGCATCGCCGCACGGCGCTCCTGGCTCATGTTGTCTGGCATCAGCAGCTTCATGCGATAGCCCTTCAGCGCGGCGATCATTGCCAGCGCAATTCCGGTATTACCGCTGGTCGCCTCAATCAGCACGTCGCCTGGCTTAATTTCTCCGCGTTTTTCCGCTTCGACGATCATCGACAACGCGGCGCGGTCTTTCACCGAACCTGCGGGATTATTGCCTTCCAGCTTGACCCAAATTTCACTACCGTTATCCGGCGCCAGACGTTGTAATTTCACCAGAGGCGTATTGCCAATTGTTTTTTCTAATGTGTTCACGTTTTCAGCTCGTAAAAAAGCCCGGTAAGCGTAGCGCCACCGGGCGATAACTATGCAAATTAACCTATCAGGCTGATTGCGCCAGGGCAAGTTCCTCTTCACGCGTTTCAATACGCTGGTCGCCGTTATACAAACGTGCATTTTGCAGCCCGACAAACAGCCGTTCACCGCGGCTCGGGGAATCATCGCCCTGCATGACTACCGTCAACGGTTCGTTATACCACCCCAGGGGTTGCACAACTAATTGGGTGTAGTGTCCTTTCGGGCTGGCTTCCAGCACTTGTACCGGCAACGGCGAATCCAGGCTGGTACGACGGCTCACGTCCACTTCCCACGGGCGCAGGAACAGATCCACCGGTCCCTGATAGCCAGGCGTATAACCCAGCGGCCAGCGGTGTGCGCCCACATGGAATTGGCCGCCACGAATCGTCCCCTGCAGGCGGTTAACCTCACCCATAAATTCCAGGACGAAACGAGTAGCCGGTTCGCGCCATACCTGATCCGGCGCATCAGCCTGTTCGATATGACCCTGACTCATCACCACTACGCGGTCTGCGACTTCCGTTGCTTCTTCCTGGTCGTGGGTAACAAACACGCTGGTAAATTTCAGCTCTTCATGCAGCTGACGCAGCCAGCGACGCAGCTCTTTGCGCACCTGCGCATCAAGCGCGCCAAACGGTTCGTCGAGCAGCAGGATCTGCGGTTCTACCGCCAGCGCACGCGCCAACGCCACGCGCTGTTTTTGCCCGCCGGAGAGCTGTGCCGGGAAACGGTCCGCCAGATGAGCCAGTTGAACCATTTCCAGCAGTTTGGTCACTTTTGCTTTGATGGCCGCCGCATTCGGGCGCTCACGCCGTGGCAGCACCGTCAGACCAAACGCGATATTGTCGAAAACGGTCATATGACGAAACAGCGCATAGTGCTGGAACACGAACCCCACCTTACGGTCGCGGGCGTGCAATCGGCTGACGTCGGTACCGTGAAAACGGATATGCCCGCTGGACTGATGCTCCAGCCCGGCAATAATGCGCAGCAGCGTGGTTTTGCCCGAGCCGGATGGCCCCAGCAGCGCGACCATCTGACCTGAAGGAATATCCAGCGAGATATCGTTCAGCACCTGGGTGCGACCAAAAGACTTCTTAATATTGGCAATCTCAATGCTCATGATTTTCCTCCTGCTGCGCGCGTTTTTCCTGGTTCTCCAGACGCCATTGCAACATGCTCTTCAAAAACAGGGTAATAATCGCCATCAGCGTTAATAGCGCCGCGGCGGTAAAGGAGCCGACCGTGTTGTAGTCCTGCTCCAGTAATTCAATCTGTAGCGGCAGCGATAGGGTTTCGCCGCGAATCGAGCCGGAAACCACTGACACCGCGCCAAACTCACCAATCGCACGGGCGTTGGTCAACACCACACCGTACAGCAATGCCCAACGGATATTCGGCAGCGTAACGCGGCGGAACATCTGCCAGCCGGATGCACCCAGCAACACAGCCGCTTCATCTTCATTGCTGCCCTGGCTTAACATCACCGGCACCAGCTCACGCACCACAAACGGACAGGTCACGAACACTGTCACCAGCACCATCCCCGGCCAGGCAAACATAATTTGCAGGTTATGCTCATCCAGCCACCCACCAAGCGGGCCGTTAGAGCCGTAAAACAGCAGATAGACCAGACCGGCGACTACCGGCGAGACAGCAAATGGAATATCCAGTAACGTTAGTAGTAGTTGGCGTCCGGGGAAGTTAAAACGGGTCACCAGCCAGGCCAGCAACACACCAAACACCAGGTTCACCGGCACCGCAATTAGCGCAATCAGCACCGTCAGCCAGATAGCATGCAGCATGTCCGGATCCGCCAGGTTCTGTAATACCGGCATTAATCCCTTGCTGAACGCCTGCACGAAGATGTAAATCATCGGCACCAGCAAAATAAACGCGGAGACCAGCATGCCCGTGCCGATCAGAAACCATTTCCCCCAGTTGATGCGGGGTGCGCCATAGCGTTTCAATTGGGTAATGTCTGCCATCAGTGACCTACCACACGTCGACCAAAGCGACTTTGCAGAGTGTTAATTGAAAACAGCAGCAACAACGAAGCCCCGAGGATCACAGAAGCAATCGCGCTGGCGGCCGGGTAGTCAAACTCCTGCAAGCGAACAAAAATCATCAGCGAGGTCACTTCCGTCTTCCATGCGATGTTTCCGGCGATAAAAATAACCGCGCCAAACTCACCGAGGCTGCGGGTAAACGACAGCGCAACGCCCGCCACCAGCGCAGGAGACAGCTCCGGCAGCACTACTTTACGGAAACTTTGCCAGCGCGTAGCACCGAGCGTTTCAGCTGCTTCTTCATATTCCGGACCTAACTCTTCCAGTACCGGTTGCACGGTACGCACCACAAACGGAATGCTGGTAAAGGCCATCGCTACCGCGATACCGAGCCAGGTGTAGGTCACCTTGATATCCAGCTTCGCCAGCCACTCGCCGTAGAAGCCATTAACCGAAAACAGTGACGCCAGCGTCAGACCTGCCACCGCCGTAGGCAGTGCGAACGGCAGGTCCATCAGCGCATCCAGCAGCGTACGGCCCGGAAAGCGATAGCGTGTTAAGATCCACGCCATCAGCAAACCGAACACGCCGTTAAAAATCGACGCAACAAACGCTGACAGCAGCGTCACTTTATAAGCCGCCACCACCTGCGGATTGGTAATCACATCCCAGTATTGCGCCCAGCTCATTTGCGCCAGTTGCATCACCAGCGCGCTCAGCGGCAGCAGCAATATCAGGCAGACAAACAGTAAGCTGGTGCCCAGGCTCAAAGTGAAGCCGGGCAGCACACGTCGGGAAGAAACAGCAAACATTTACTTACGCCCCGCCGCCAGCAGTTTGTCCAACTCACCGCCGCTGACAAAGTGCGTTTTCATCACTTCAGGCCACGAGCCAAACTTATCTTCCACACGGAACAATTCGGTCTGCGGGAATTTATCTTTCAGCTTGTCCATTACCTGTGGGTTATTCACGCGATAGTAGAAATCGGTAATGATGGTTTGCGCCTGCGGGCTGTACAGCCAGTTCAGGTACGCTTTCGCCGCTTTTTCAGTACCGTTGGCCTGCACATTTTTATCTACCCAGGCCACCGGGAACTCCGCCAGAATGTTGACCTTCGGCACCACCACTTCGAAGCCCTGGTCTTCATACTGTTTACGGATATTGTTCACTTCCGATTCAAAGGTAATCAGTACGTCGCCCAGACCGCGCTCCACGAAGGTGGTAGTTGCACCACGACCGCCGGTATCAAATACTTCCACGTTTTTCAGAAACTGGGTCATGAACTGTTCGGTTTTGGCTTTATCCCCACCGTCCGCTTTATCTGCCGCGCCCCACGCTGCCAGATAGGTATAGCGTGCGTTACCGGAGGTTTTCGGGTTCGGGAAAATCAGCTTCACGTCCGGGCGAACCAGATCGTTCCATTCGTGGATATTCTTCGGGTTGCCCTTACGCACCAAAAACGCCATGGTGGAATAGAATGGCGAACTGTTATTCGGCAGGCGGCTTTGCCAGTCGGCAGGGATCAGCTTGCCTTTGTCATGCAGGATCTGCACGTCGGTCACCTGGTTATAGGTCACGACGTCAGCTTTCAGCCCCTGCAAAATCGCCAACGCCTGTTTTGATGACCCGGCATGAGATTGTTTAATCGTCAGTTTGTCACCGCCGTTATCCTTCGCCCATTGCTGTTCAAACGGCGGATTAAGGGCGGCAAATAGCTCGCGGGAAACATCGTATGAACTGTTCAGCAGTTCCGTTGCCTGCGCCTGCCCCACCAGCAACAGCATGGCTGCCAGCGTCAGTGTTCTTTTTTTCAGTAAGTTAACGGCCATTGCGCACCCTTATAAATTAAATGACTTTCTTATGGTCATCATATTTATAACCAGTGCTAAAGGAGTAACGGTTTTATATACCGTTTGATGATTTGAAAGTTGAAAAGAGAATAAGGGGTACCTCCTCCCCAGCACATGGGGAGGAGACCGGCATCAATCAGACGCCGACGCTTACGCTTTCAGGCAAAGTGCTGCCGCCATCAATCACGTTTTGCGTGCCAGTTAAATAACTGGACTCATCCGATGCCAGGAACGCCGCCAGTTCACCGACCTCAAGCGGGCAGGCCAGACGACGCATCGGGATCGCTTTCGCCATTTCGACTAAAACGGATTCAGGATCTTCCGGGTTAGACTGACGCGCAATGCTTTCCGCCATCGGCGTACGAACGTAGCCAGGGCAAATGGCATTCACGCGAATGCCGGACTGCGCATATTCTACCGCCAGGGATTTGGTCAAACCGATGATCGCGGCTTTCGACAGCGCGTAGGCCGTTTCGCCCGGGTCAGCAACCATATCGCCGGTCACCGATGACATCATCACGATGCGCCCATCTTTGCGCGCAATCATCTCCGGCAGAACGGCTTTCGTCACGTTCCAGACGCCTTTAATGTTGATATCAATGTGGAAATCGCGATCTTCATCGCTCATATCAAGGAAGTTGCCGAGGCGGCATACGCCGGCATTGTTCACCAGAATATCGATTTTGCCTTCAATCTGCTTCGCGCGCGTCACCGCTTCCTTGACCGACGCAAAATCTCTGACGTCAGCGTGAACAGCTGTGCAACGGTGCCCACGCCCAGCCAACTCATCCGCCAGTTTTTCAATCTCATCGGAGATATCCAGCAGGATTAAGTTCGCACCATGGCGGGCAAACGTTCTGGCGATACCCTCGCCAATACCCTGAGATGCGCCCGTAATCAATGCTGTTTTGCCCGTGAGTTTTCCCATTTCAATATTCTCCTTTTGAATATGAATCCTTCGCTTCATTCACGCAGAAGATACAGCAATAACAAATTAGTGCTGAGGAATAGCTCACTAAATCAGGTTAATCTCAGGTAAAAAAAATCCCCGACGATGCGGGGATGTCTATTTCGTGGCCGATAACAGGATCAGCTCACCATTACAGCGCCATTAAACGGTCCAGCGACGGTGCAAAGTAATAGCCGCCGGTTACCGGTTTGGTGAAGCGCAGCATCGCATCACGCTTACCGTCAGTGTCACCAAACATGCTCAGCAATTGTTGTTCAATGTTGTACAGACGAGCGCAGTAGGCGCAGAAATAGAGACCATGCGTGCCGCTGGCAGTACCGTATGGCAGGCTCTGGCGCACAATTTTCAGCCCTTTACCGTCTTCTTTTAGGTCAACACGGCTCAGGTGAGAGGTGACCGGACGGTCATCACCGTCGATCTCTTCGTTGGCTTCCTTGGTGCGACCAATCATCATTTCCTGGTCATGGATGCTCATGCGATTAAGCTGCTTCAGGTTATGTTCCCAACGCTGCACAAACACATAGCTGCCACCGGCATCCACACCATCTTTGATAACGGCAACTTCACGGCGCGTTTCTTCGCCTGCCGGGTTTTCCGTACCGTCAACAAAGCCGCTGAGATCGCGCTCTTCGACCCAACGGAAACCGTGGATTTCTTCTTTAACTTCAATACAGTCGCCAAATGCTTCCATTGCCGCCTGCGCAACGGAGAAATTCACGTCATGACGCAAAGAGAGAATATGGATCAACACGTCATATTGGGTTGCTGGTGCCAGACCTTTACCGTAAGGGATAAAGTCTTTTAACTCTTCAGCACCGACGCCGCCGCTCAATGCACGCCAGGTGTTGTTGCCAAAAGCGACAACCGCGCCCAGATGCGCATCCGGGAACTTAGCTTCAAAGGTCGCCAGCTTATCGGCGAAGGTTTTGCTGGCCGCACGCAGGGCATCAACGTCGCCTTTAACATTGGCTTCAATCCAAATCGCCGCACGGCAATGTTCTGGCAAAATGCCACTCTGAACCTGAGACATTGTTCCTCCTGAAAAAAAGATGCCACGACATCGTGGCATTGATGGGCGCTATTCTACCTGTTTTTTTAACAAGCTGATTTGTTCAGACGCAAATTAACGCCGCCAGATAATTTTGCTTACTTTCCACGCTTTCAGCGTGTCGTCAGACGGCATTATATCCTCAGGCCCGCTCCATTCACCGGAAAAAATATAGCTAATATGTTGACTTCCTTCAGCTTTACACTCAACGCCCGCGCTGTCATCGCCGGTTGCTTTTTGGCAATTACCGAAAGCTTTAGTGTAAAGGTCGCTAAACGGTGTACCGATTTCGACACCCGCGGCTGACGAAATATCGTGATCTAATACATCAATACGACTGATGGTTCCCTGGCTGCCGTTGATGACTATCGCCAGCTTGTCGTCTTTCATCGCTTCATAGAAGCGCACCACATTACCGTTATCGGTCTTCATTCCGCTACGCAGGCGGTAATCGCCGTCCAGCGCATCAGCAATGGCTTTTTCATCCAGCGGCGTAGCGCCCGTTAACGCTCCGACGCCCTGCTCTGTGACCTGCGTTGAAGAACCAAACCAGTTCCACGGATTGGCGGCAGACCAGTTCACCGACGACAGCGTTGAACACCCGGCCAGTAGCAGCGGCATCGCGCATAAAGTCAAACGCAGTGATTTCATTTCACTTCCTTCCTTATTTATCAACGTTGCTTGGAGTCCGGTTTCCCCAAAAAGTGCCGTTATTCTTTCTCAAGGGAAAAACAGGCGCGCAGACGTTGATTGGTTAACAGCCAGATCAGCGCGACAATATCCGCCACCAGCAGCGCCAGCCCGACGCCATTGAGCGGATCGCCTGCCAGCCACATCACCGGCTGCCAGCACAGCAGCACCAGTTGAGCGAGAATCAATAATCCGCGCAGCCAACGCCAGAGCACCGGAAACGCAAAGCGTCGCCCGCTGAGTAAAAACGCCAGCACGGCGGGAACGCCGGGAAGCAATCCCAGCCAGAATGCGTCATGATCGGGATAAAACAGATTCAGCAAGGTGTTGCCCTGCTCACGGGAAGAACCGGCAATCACAAACAAAACCCAGGTGCGTGCCTGCAACAGCAGTACGCACCAGAAGAGAAAAGGCAGGCGCAGACGCCCATGACCGTCATAGTCGGCCGGATGAAACTCAGTACTCTTCATCTTCGATCAAACGCTTGCCCAGATTGAGTACATCCGCATGTTCATAGCCCAGACGTTCATACATGCCCTGTACGACGTCGTTATCGTCACGCACCATGATTTGAATCTTCGGACAACCGCGGGCAATGAGCTTTTTCTCCAGCCGGTTGAGCAGCGCATTGGCGATGCCGCGACCGCGAAACTCAGGATGCACGCCCAGGTAATAGGCGGAACCGCGATGCCCGTCGTATCCGCCCATCACCGTACCGACCACCTCGCCGTTCACTTCAGCAACGAGGAACAAGCTGACGTCATGATTGACTTTACGTTCGATGTCCATTTCAGGGTCGTTCCATGGACGCAGCAAATCACAACGCTCCCAGAGGGTGATCACCTCTTCGAAATCTTCCTGGCGAAAAACGCGTATTTCCATGGTATTGGGTACCTTTTCAGGACGTTAAAAAGCGATTATGGCGCGAACGGCTGATTTAGCCAATATCTGACGCGAAGCGGCGGAAAAAATGGCATAATACGGAATTGTCACGTATTGAAATGAAAAGTAAAACAATTCTTATCTCGATCCGTCGCAACGGACTACGCGATACGATATAACGTTTAGAACCTTTTTTTTACAACTCAGGCCGTATGAGCACTTTTAAACCACTAAAAACACTCACATCGCGCCGCCAGGTGCTGAAAGCCGGGCTGGCCGCCCTGACGCTGTCAGGCATGTCACAAGCCATCGCTAAAGAAGAAGCGCTAAAGACCAGCAATGGACACAGCAAACCGAAAGCGAAAAAATCCGGTGCTAAGCGCGTTGTTGTCCTTGATCCGGGGCACGGAGGGATTGATACCGGCGCAATTGGTCGCAACGGCTCGAAAGAAAAGCACGTTGTGTTGGCTATTGCCAAAAACGTGCGCTCGATCCTACGTAACCAAGGGATTGATGCACGCCTGACCCGCTCCGGCGATACGTTTATTCCGCTCTACGATCGCGTCGAGATCGCCCACAAACATGGTGCCGATCTGTTCATGTCGATCCACGCCGACGGTTTTACCAATCCGAGCGCTGCGGGTGCTTCGGTCTTTGCCTTATCCAATCGCGGTGCCAGTAGCGCCATGGCGAAATATCTGTCCGATCGTGAAAACCGGGCCGATGAAGTCGCCGGAAAGAAAGCCACTGATAAAGATCATTTGTTGCAGCAGGTGCTGTTCGATCTGGTGCAAACTGACACCATAAAAAACAGCCTGACGTTAGGCTCGCATATTCTTAAGAAGATCAAGCCGGTACACCGTCTGCACAGTCGCAGCACGGAACAGGCCGCCTTCGTGGTGCTAAAATCACCTTCGATTCCGTCGGTCCTGGTCGAAACCTCGTTCATCACCAACCCGGAAGAAGAACGATTGCTGGGTACGGCGGCGTTTCGTCAGAAAATCGCCACCGCTATCGCCAATGGCATCATCAGCTATTTCCACTGGTTTGATAACCAGAAAGCACACTCGAAGAAACGTTAACCATGAAGCCCGATGCACAGCGCGTAAAACAGTTCCTGCTCAGCCTGCAGGATGAAATTTGTCAGCAGTTATCCACCGTAGACGGCAGCGAATTTGTTGAGGATAACTGGCAACGCGAAGCGGGCGGCGGCGGGCGCAGTCGGGTGTTGCGTAACGGCGGTATTTTCGAGCAAGCAGGCGTCAACTTCTCCCACGTCCACGGCGATGCAATGCCGGCCTCGGCTACCGCACATCGCCCGGAGCTTGCCGGGCGCAGTTTTGAAGCCATGGGCGTCTCGCTGGTAGTGCATCCGCAGAATCCCTACATTCCAACCAGCCATGCCAACGTACGTTTTTTTATCGCGGAAAAACCGGGGGCCGATCCCGTGTGGTGGTTTGGCGGCGGCTTTGACTTAACGCCCTACTACGGCTTTGATGAGGATGCGGTTCACTGGCATCGCACGGCGCGGGACCTGTGCCAGCCGTTTGGCGATGACGTTTATCCACGTTACAAAAAGTGGTGCGATGACTACTTCTTCCTCAAGCACCGCAACGAGCAGCGCGGCATTGGCGGGCTGTTTTTCGATGATTTGAATACCCCTGATTTCGACCACTGCTTCGCTTTTATGCAGGCGGTAGGTCAAGGATACACCGAGGCGTATCTGCCCATCGTCGAACGCCGCAAAATGATGAGCTGGGGCGAGCGCGAGCGTAATTTCCAGCTTTATCGTCGTGGGCGCTATGTGGAATTTAATCTGGTGTGGGATCGCGGCACGTTGTTCGGTTTGCAAACCGGCGGGCGCACGGAGTCGATTCTGATGTCGATGCCACCGCTGGTACGCTGGGAGTATGACTGGCAGCCGGAAGCGAACAGCCCGGAAGCTGCCCTTAGCGAGTTTATTCAGGTCCGCGACTGGGTGTAATTGCCTGATGGCGCTACGCTTATCAGGCCTACAACAACGGCAAACCCGTAGGCCGGATAAGACGCGTTAGCGTCGCATCCGGCACAATAATCTCATCATGCCCACTGGCGCATACGCTGATGCAGCGTCAACGACGGTTTCTCCGCAAACAGCTGCTGGTAGTCGGTGGCAAACTGCCCTAAATGCCAGAATCCCCACTGCATGGCGGCGTCTTTCACCGTCGCACTCTGCGACCATGGGCTTATCAACTCACGGCGCACGGCGTTCAGGCGAATACGTTTCAGCCAGGCATTCGGGCCAATACCGAGGATCGCGTGAAAGGCGTTTTGCAACGTCCGGCGGCTAACGTGCAGCTGATTGCATAAGTCGAGCACGGTCAGCGGCTCTGACATATTTTCCAGCACATATTCGCGCGCACGTGACAGCAAGCGACGATAGCTCTGATGGCTGATGCTCTCCGCAGTCATAATCGGCTGCGCTTCTTCAAGCATGGTGCCCATCGCCAGCAGCAGGTTATCCCCCAACACTTTACGCACCGCGGGTTGGTGAAGGTTTTCAGGATTCTCACTAAACGTCGCCAGCGCCTGCTGCACAAAGCCCCATAGCGCGGCTTTGTGTTGTTCTTTAACTTCCAGCGCCGACTGATTGCGCAGCATATGTAGCACCCTTTCCGGGTTATGCAGGAAGTTGGCCTGACGAGCAATGGCCTCTTCCGAAATGACGACACCCAAAATGGTGTAATCATCCGGGGTACTCAGTTCAAACTCCGTCCCGCCTGGGCGGGTGGCAATTTCAGCGCTACCCAAACACTGGGTACCAATAAATCCCTGCTCGCCGCGCGTGGCCGGAATGCCAAACCAAAATGAGTTTGGCCAGACAAGGCACGACTGACGCAGCGCCAGTCCGGTGTATTCACGGAACACCTGAATATCATCGAGCAGGATTTCCGTGAACTCGCCATGAAATTTTCCCGGATGCAGCTGGTCGTAGATCTGCTGCCAGGCGGTAATCGTCAGCGCGTGCTCATACACATCCGTTGTTCGCCGTTGGTGAACGTTGTCCACTTCCACTTTCGGCGTCAGTTTAACGTCTTCGGGTAATACTTCATGATAAAGATGGTGCAAGTTTGCAGAACGGTTCTTTTTCATGATCTTTTAAGCCGGAAGCTTCAACGAAGCCCCCGGCCCTCCGACAGGTTAATTTTTTAAGCGGTAGCGACTACTGCGTTTACGCAACGCTCCATCAGAAAAGAGCTGTTCCAGCGCATTTCTGGCTTCATCAAGTGACCAGCCAAAGTGGGCCGCCACTTCCCCTGCCGTCATTCCTTGACGGACCGATGCTAACAGCGTCAGAAGTTGGGCAGAGGATTCAGACGTCACTGGGGCGTCCTGTGTCTTCTCTGGTTTCACTTCTGTTTTCGCTTCTGGCTTCTGTTCAGGTTTCTTCGGCTGGCGTTTAAAACCGCCGATCAGCCACTGGGTGTCATCGTCCGGCCGGCCTATTTCCTTACGGCTGATAACACGGCCCGTACGCGCTGCGGCTGCACTGCCAGCATCCAGCGCTGCGCGGCATGCCGCCAGATCGCCTTCCACCACCAGCGTCAGTCGACCAGGATCGAGCACTTCGTGGCTAAGCAGACGCACGTTCGCGGCTTTCAGCATGGCATCGGCCGCGTCCACGGCAGCCACCATGCCATCCACTTCCAGTAATCCCAGTGCATTGATCATCACTACCTCTCTTACGCGCGCTGGATTGGATTACGGGCAATATCCAGAACGGCATCGGCAAAGGCGTTGCATGCGGCTTTACAAGCGGCCTGGCTACCGGTCAAAAACGCGGCTGAATAGTTGGTTTCTGACGGCGGTGGTACATAGGTCACCAGTTGTACATCGGCAGATTTCAGCGCGGCATCAATACCAAATGTCGCTTCCAGCGGTGGTGCTACCAGATACGCCATCGGATCGCCCAGTCGGCATCCCGCGGTTGCGGAGAGATACGAACCGGTACGCGAAACCACATGCGCCAGGAAGGCGGTATCTTCTGCGTCATTCGCCCACTGGAATGCCGCCCCGCTTTCAATATTGGCCACCATCGCGTCCAGACCCGCGCGAACTTCGGCCGGGTTTGGTCCACCGAGCATAATCAGCACTTCGCCCGATGTTGGAGAGGGACTGTGCGCCGCACCGGCATACAGCGAGCGGCCATAAACCACTTCGACCATTGCCTGTTTTGTCGCTTCATCTGCGGCAATATACGCCACGTCATCAGAATCTGCTGTGATGAGTCCGAGGCTACGTATATGTGGCGGTAATTTAAGTTCGCGGGCAAAACCGTCATTTACCGAGGCAATCACACGCATTGCGGTGACTGAAGGTCTAATTAAATCTAATGCTGGCATGATGCCTCCTTAACGGGTCATATTGATGCCGGATGCTTTTTGCTCCAGCATGCGCTTGGCCAAATCCACAATCACCGCCGCCGCTTCAACCGGTGGCGTACCGCCCTGGTGAATGTTCGAGATACAGGTACGATCAGCCTCAACGGTGGTCGCCACACGCGGCGAATAGACGGCATAGCAAGAAAGACTTTCCGACTGGCCGAGGCCCGGACGTTCACCAACCAGCAGGATCACCGCTTTTGCACCCAGCAGTTCGCCGATCTGATCTTCGATTTTCACGCGCCCATAGCGAACAAAGAACGGCGTCCCGACCTTCAATCCGGCCTGTTTTAAGCCCGACAACAGCGGCGGCAGGATCTCTTCATAGTTAGCGGTAATCGCGTCGGTAGACAGGCCATCAGAAATAATCACCTGCACATCCGGATTCATTACACACTGTGATTTCAGTGCTTCAATGGCTTCCGCACTCAGACGACGCCCCATATCCGGACGCGTCAGATACAGGTTTTTGTCGCTGATTTCCGAGCGCACTTCCAGCAGCCCCTGGGCTTTTACCCACTCTTCCGGCACTTCTTTCAATACCGTATCTTTCGAACGCGAGTGGTCAGCCAGGAAACGCAGCAGCGCCTGGGTACGCGGACGAGGACCGGCACGACCGGTACATACACGCGCAGCGGTGCTACGGCGAAGTTCAGTCAACACCTCTGCACGGTGCGGATTCTCAACGCCAATCCATGCTTTGGCTTCGGCTGAGCCTAAGTCCATCGCGCAGCTTTCACCGGTCGGCGCGGCGCACTGCGTGGTGCTGCATTTTGCTGGCGCTGACGGTTCTTGAGCCTGCGGTTGAGACTCACCCATTGACGCCATTACGCTGCGTACAATTTCTTCAATCTGTTTTTGATCCATCGTGTGTCATCCCCGCGTCATCAGAAGAACAGTGACGGATCGCCCGCCCGTTTGGTCAGGCGACCGTTTGCCATAATGCCCATGGTTTCCAGCCAGCGTTCAAACTCCGGCGACGGACGCAGGTTCAGCAGCTGACGCACGGTCGCGGTGTCATGGAAGGCGGTGGTCTGATAGTTGAGCATGATGTCGTCACCGAGCGGCATGCCCATGATGTAGTTGCAGCCAGCGGTGGCGAGCAGAATCATCAGGTTTTCGTTAAGGTTCTGGTCAGCATCAGCATGGTTGGTGTAGCAGCAGTCGCAGCCCATTGAGATGCCGCTCAGCTTGCCCATAAAGTGATCTTCCAGACCCGCGCGAATAATCTGACGGTCGTTGTAGAGATACTCCGGCCCGATAAAGCCCACCACGGTGTTCACCAGGAACGGATCATAGTGGCGTGCCAGCCCGTAGTTACGCGCTTCCATCGTCACCTGATCGGCGCCGAAGTTGGCCCCCGCGGAGAGCGCAGACCCTTGCCCGGTTTCGAAGTACAGGCAGTTTTCCCCGGCGATACGGTTGAACTCAGCGCCCACTGCGCGCGCTTCATCCAGCATGGCCAACTCAACGCCAAACTCTTTTAAGCCTTTTTCGCTACCGCAGATACTCTGGAAAATCAGCCCGCCCGGCGCGCCGCGACGAATCGCTTCGATCTGGGTAGTCACGTGTGCCAGTACGCAGCCCTGGGTCGGGATGTTGAATTTGTCGATAACGCCGTACACGGTATCCAGTACGCGGCTTAAGTTTTCCACGTCATCCGTTACCGGGTTTACGCCGATCACCGCATCGCCCGCCCCGAAGGACAGCCCTTCGTAGATTTGTGCGGCAATACTCTGCACGTCATCACGGGTGTCGTTCGGCTGCAAACGGCAGCTGAAGGTGCCCGGCAGACCGATGGTGGTATTGGCCTTTTTGATCACCGGCATTTTCTTACCGCCGTAGATCAGGTCCGCGTTAGAGCAGATTTTTGCTACCGCAGCGACCACTTCCGACGTTAACCCTTTGCGCGTAAACGCAATGTCATCAACGGAGGTTTCATCGCTCAGCACGTACTCGCGCAGCTCGCTGATACTCCAGTTTTTGATACGGTTATAGGCCGTCTCGTTGACGTCATCCTGAATCAGACGAGTAACACAGTCCTCTTCATAGGAAATCACCGGGTTATTGCGGATATCCGCCACCGTCATTTCCGACAGTACCTGCTTGGCCGCCACGCGCTCCTGCGAACTGGTTGCGGCCACTCCTGCCAGCACATCCCCCGAACGCAGTTCGTTGGCTTTTGCCAGCACCTCTTTAACATCCTTAAACTGATAAACATTGCCGAACAATGTGGTCTTTAGTTTCATAAGTCGTTCCCTCAGGAAGGAAATGCGAGTGATTTCACCGTCACCGGCACAACCGATCCGCCAAAAAGAGGCGTACCAATGTCGATATAGTCCCCCGCCCGGACAACCACCTCATCGATGACTGCCAGCGGGTGTTGCTGTAACTGTGGGCGTAACAGCATGCCCAGGGCCTTACCAAAATCCTGCTCGGCTACCACCAGCAGGGGATGCGGATTCGGATAGCGCGCGACAAAGGCCAGCAGCGCATCAATCACCGTTAACAGCGCGGCGTAGCGCACCGGCAGCGAACCGGGCAGCGCCAGCACGTAGGCGTCCGTTTGCGGGTCCAGATCGAGCTGCATTAGCGCCTGTTGCCAGGCGGCCACCAAATCAGCCTCATCAACCGGAATCGCCACCGGCAGATTGCGCAGCGGAAGCGCCACACCTTCCAGCCAGATGGTGCTGCCCGAAAGCGACAGCGTATGCGCACCGGCGCCAATCACCGTGGCGCGCACGGTTTGCGCCGGGAACTGCACGTTCATCTCACGCAGGCGCGGATGTTCATGCAGCGCAGTCGCTAACAGCGGGCCAATGTCGGAAAAACAGAACGGATCGGCTGGTTGGTTGCGGTAGCACTCGCCCACCCCGCCGGACAACGTAATCACTTCCGGTTTCACGCCCGCCGGTAACAGGCCGGTTTGCATCAGCGCCTGCGCCAGCGGTGATAACGTGCCGTCAATAACCTCCACAATCAGCGCCGCCATCCGTCGTGCTACCTGAACAAGCTGCGCCGCATTGAGGGTTCGGACGTCGGTGCCCGGACCAAATACGTCATCAACAATCATCTGCCCCGGCTGATGCGCATGTACTACTCGCCCCTGGCCGTCCGTTTCCAGCAGTCGCCCGCCGACGTTGAGGCAAGCCGAACCGCTGACCTTTCCAGCATCAAACAGAACGTAGTTCGACGTACCGCCACCGATGTCGATATTCAGTACGCGGCACAACTTCTGCTCGGACAGGGTTTGTGCCCCCGCACCGTGACCGGCAATCACCGATTCCAGATGCGGTCCGGCGCTGGCCACCACAAAATCCCCCAGCGACTGAGAGAGCGCCATCACCGCCGGACGCGCATTACGGGTTTTGGCACTTTCTCCGGTGATGATGATCGCGCCGGAATCGACAGTCTCAGGTGCAATACCCGCCGCCTGATACTGGGCGAGGATCAGCGCCTTAAGTTCGGCCTCTTTCAACCCGCCCTGCTTATCAACGGGGGTAAAGAACACCGGGCTTTGCCAGCTAATTTCGCGTTTGATGAATTCGTAGCGCGGCACCTGCGACACTGCCGCACGGTTGACTAACTCAAGGCGCGAGAAAATCACCTGAGTGGTAGTGGTGCCGATATCGATACCGACGCTCAGTAGCTGGCGAGTATTCACGATTGCGCCTCCGGGTTGGTTTCTACTTCTGCTGGCACATCTTCATCTTTCGGTACCAACAGCATAGCCACACCAATCGCCGTCACGCCGCCAATCAACTTGCCGACAATCATCGGGAAGATCATCGCGTTCATGTTGGCAGCGGCGAAGCCTAAGTGGTCACCCAGTGCAAAGGCCGCGGAGACCGCGAAGGCGCAGTTGATCACTTTGCCGCGGGTATCCATATTCTTCATCATGCCGAACATTGGGATGTTGTTCGCCAGCGTCGCAACCATACCGGCAGCCGCAATATTATTGATTTTTAACAGGTTACCGACGCTCATCAGCGGTTTTTCAAACCAGCGGGTCAGCAGCAGTACCATTGGGTACGCACCGAGCAGTACGCAGGAAATAGAACCGATAACTTCGATGGCGCGCATCACTTCACCCGGCTTGTCGCCCGGAGCCATGAAGATAGGATCAAGACCTGGGATCAGCTCCCAGCCGAGCAGGAATTTGACCACCGCTGCTGCCAGGCCGATGGTGATCAGCGCCACCAGGAATTTCGCGAAGATCTGGAAGCCGTTGATCATTTTTTCCGGGATGAATTTCAGTCCCAGCGCCACCAGCACAGCCACGATCAGCACCGGGATCATATTCATCAGGATCAGCGCGAAGGTGAACTCCACCGGCTGTCCGTTGATTTCGACGCCGGAGTACATCGCAATCAAACCGCCCGCAATACAACCAATCGGAATGGTGACAATACCCGCCAGCACGCCCAGCGCCAGATAACGACGGTCAGACGGTTCAATAATCCCCAGCGCAACCGGAATGGAGAAGACCAGCGTCGGCCCCATCATCGCCCCGAGGATCAGGCCAGAGTACAGCCACGCCGCAACGTCGCCGCCCGCCAGTTCTTTCGCCAGGAAGAAGCCGCCCATATCGCACGCCAGCAGCGTTCCGGCAAACATCGACGGGTTCGCGCCCAGCATTTCATACAGCGGAATAATCACTGGCCCGAGCACATGCGCCAGAACCGGTGCCAGCGCGGTCATACCAACCATCGCCAGACCCAGCGCGCCCATCGCCATAAAACCTTCTTCAAACTGGCCGCCCGATCCCTCAATACTCTTACCGAACTTACCGAGGAAGCGTGCCGAACCGCCGAACTGCGACAGGATCCTGTCCACGGCGGCAATCAGCATAAAGAACATCATGATGTACATGATGATTTCGTTAATTCCCATAGCCCCTACTCCCTGTCATTTGTGATTTGTAGGCCGGATAAGACGTTTACGTCGCCTCCGGCATTAACGCCGTGTTATTGCCGGATGGCGGTGCGAGCACCTTATCCGGCCTACAGGCATTACCCGGCAGCCGCGTACAGGTCGATGATCTGTGCCTGCGTGGCGGTGCGTGGGTTACTGCGAATACAAATATCCTCCAGCGCGGCGTGAGCCCATGCGCTGTACTGCTCGGGCTTTGCCCCAACGTCAGAGAGTCGTTTGGTCTGGCCCACTTCGCTAATCAACTCGCTGACCGCGTTGATAGCATCACGATCGTCCGATTTCTTGTTGGTTAACGCGCGTCCGATATGGCTAAAGCGCTCACGACACACCATGCGGTTGAACCCCATTACCGTGGGAAGCAGCATGGCGTTAGCCTGTCCGTGTGGAATGTGCAACGTCGCTCCCGGCTGGTGCGCCATCGCATGGCACAGGCCAAGCCCAGCGCTGGAAAACGCCATCCCGGCCATACAGGAAGCCAGCAGCATGCTTTCGCGCGCAGCCAGATCCTGACCGTAGCCGACGGCCTTCGGCAGCGATTTACCGATCATCGCTATCGCACCAATCGCCAGGCTGTCGGTAAACGGCGTCGCGTTCAGTGCGCTATACGCTTCAACGGCGTGCGTCAGTGCATCAATCCCGGTCATCGCCGTTACGTGTGCAGGCACGCCTTCCGTCAATGCGGCGTCAAGGATCGCCACATCCGGCATCAGGGTTGCGTGGGCCAGCACTTTTTTGAGTCCGGTCGCGGCGTCGATAATCACCGTGACGTTCGTGGTTTCTGAGCCCGTTCCGGCGGTAGTCGGTACGGCAATCAGCGGCAGACGCGGGCGTAACACGCTGCGCTCGTCCATGTCAGCCAGCGTCTGAGTAGGATTGGTCACCAGCAACGCCACTGCCTTGGCGGCATCCAGCACGGAACCGCCGCCGAAAGCCACGACACCGTCGCACTTCGATTCACGCAGTTGCGCGACTGCCGCGCAGACGTCCGTAATGCACGGTTCGCCCACCGGGCACGGCCACAGCGTCATCGCCACACCTTTCATCGCCAGGCTGCGCTCCAGTGCCGCGGTCATCCCAGCCTGATGCAGAAAGCTGTCTACCATGACGAACATGTGCGTCAGTCCGCGCGTTTGTGCTTCCTGACCGCAGGTACTGAGCGCTCCCAATCCGCAAAGGGTGACCGGTGGAACGCTAAACGTTTTAACGCGTTGCAGATTCAGGGTATCGAATGCCTGAAAGAGCGCGGTCTGCAATTCAGCTTGCATAGATTCCTTCCGCTTTTTCTTTTCCGCTGTTTGCAATCGCCAGCGGAGTCATAAACAGGCTGTGCTGGGGTAAATGCACCTGCAGTTCCGGGAAACGCTTACGGAACAGTTCATCAACGCCTGGCTGCATACAGGAGCCACCCGCCAGCCACAAATCAGCGACACCCTGTCCGGCAATATGGTGCGCCACGATTTCCGCCATCTTTTCGTAGACAGGCTTCACCACCGGCCAGATTTCTTTGCCATTGCTGCGCTTGTACTGCTCGGCTTCCTCCAACTGGATACGACGGTTCCCGGCCAGCGTCAGAGATATATGGTGCCCGCCGGTCGCTTCATCAGCGGAGTAAGTCACTTTGCCCTGTTTAACAATCGCAATCCCGGTAGTGCCACCACCAATATCCACCACGCCGGCGTTATCAAGCTGCAACAGATCCGCCACCGCGGTTGGTTCGTCGAGGACATGGCTCACTTCAAGCCCGGCAGACTCCAGCACGTTAATAGAGATGCGTGGGTCAGTTCCCGGTGGAAACGAGGTTGCCGCATGGGTAAAACGGCAACCCAGTTGTTGTTCGAGCGTATCGAGATGGCGACGAACGATGGTCACCGCACCAAAGAAATCCCAGACGATGCCATCGCGCACGACATCGGCCCAGTCCAGGCAAACCGCGACCGGCTGTCCGTCACTGTCCACAACCATCGACACCACATCACACGTTCCCAAATCAATGCCCAACCACAGCGGTGAATCGCTCTTTACAGGCGTCTGGTTACATAGCGTTGCCGCTTTTAGCAGTCTGGGTGTCAACCAACGTTGTTCGTCGTGCGCCATCTCATTTACTCCTTATACAATTCTGAAGGCGTCTACCAACACACAGCGACGCAGACGCACAAACGTACGCGCACTGGTCACCCCTTCCCCGGTTGGTGTGGTAATAGTCATCGTGGTCCAGCCTTCACCGCCCAGTCCAAGACCGGCAATACACGGTCCGTTCTTAACGAAGATGCTGGTATCAATGGCGTTTGCCATACGGTTCATATTTTCGATATTGCGTGAGTGCATCGCCGCCGTATGGTGGCAGCCGCCTTCCAGCTTGACCGCCAGTTCAATGGCTTCATCGACGTTAGCAACTCGCACGACCGGCAGCACCGGCATCATCAGTTCGGTAACGGCAAACGGATGCGTCGCGGAGGTTTCGACGAATAACAGACGGGTTTGCTCCGGTACGTTCAGACCAATCGCCGCAGCGATTTTTCCGGCATCGCGCCCGACCCAGTCACGACTGACTGTGCCTTTACCGCGCTCATCGATATTTTTCAGCAGCACCGGCTGCAGCTGTTCAGCCTGAGCCGCGGTCAGTTTCACCGCATGCTGGCTTTCCATCAGACGCATCAGTTCATCAGCGACGCTATCGACCACGATCAGCACTTTTTCGTCGGCGCAGATGATGTTGTTATCAAACGATGCACCTTTGACTATCGACTGCGCCGCGCGTGCCAGGTCAGCCGTTTCATCAACCACCACTGGTGGATTACCCGCACCAGCGGCAATCAGACGTTTGTTGGTGTGCTTACGCGCGGCGTCTACTACGGCTTCACCACCGGTCACCACCAGCAGGCCGATACCTGGGTACTTGAACAGACGCTGCGCAGTCTCGATATCCGGGTTGGCAACCGTCACCAACAGGTTTGCCGGACCGCCTGCAGCAACCACCGCCTGGTTAAGCAGAGTGATAGCGCGCTGAGAGACTTTTTTCGCCGCCGGATGCGGTGCGAAGACCACGCTGTTACCAGCGGCAATCAGGCTGATAGCGTTGTTAATGACGGTCGCGGCCGGGTTGGTGGATGGGGTTACCGAGGCCACCACGCCCCACGGTGCGTTTTCAATCAGCGTCAGACCGTTATCGCCGGTCAGAACCTGTGGAGACAGGCATTCCACACCCGGCGTGCCGCGCGCCTGCGCCACGTTTTTGGCAAATTTATCTTCGACGCGTCCCATGCCGGTTTCAGTGACGGCAAGTTCCGCTAATTCTCTGGCGTGCTTTTCGCCCGCCTCACGTAGAGCCGTGATAGCCAGTTGGCGCATGGCGACGCTTTTCAACCCCTGCTGGGCCAGTTTTGCTGCCGCCACTGCGTCATCCAGGGAGGCAAAAACGCCCATTTCTTGAACGGCACTGACGGGTTGGCTGCTGTCTTTCATTTTCAGCAGTACCGCTTTCACGACCTGTTCAATATCCTGTTGATTCATGATTTTCTGCCTTATTTATGGAAGATCACCTGACCACCTGCCACCACTTCATCGACAATGCCAATCACGCACAGATCGACAGGCGATGATTCATTCCGGTGCGCCTGACGGGCGGAGCTTCCGCTGACCAGCAGCACCCACTCTCCGGTTCCCGCCCCGATGCTGTCGATAGCAACAGCACATTGCCCGTCGGGATTTCCCTGGGCGTCAATCATTTCCACCATCAGCAACTTGTCGTGCGCGAGCCCCTGATGGCGTACGGTACAAACAATTTGTCCTGTAACGATTGCCAGTTTCATACGCGCCTCCGTGGCATATTTCAGGTAAAACCTCCCCCTACCCTCCGCAGAAGGTAATGTGAAAAGGAGAGAGGGTGACGCCAGCAATGAAGTCTGTGGCGTCACATGGACGACTTACATGTCGTTGCTGTCGCCTTTAAAGCTGATCGGGAACACTTCTTCCAGATCGCCGTGCGGACGTGGGATCACGTGTACTGAAACCAGCTCACCAATACGCTGTGCAGCCGCAGCACCTGCGTCCGTTGCAGCTTTACATGCCGCTACGTCGCCACGGACCATGGCAGTGACCAGACCGCCACCGATCTGCTTCACGCCAACCAGTTTCACCCGTGCCGCTTTAACCATTGCGTCAGAAGCCTCAATCAGTGCAACCAGGCCCCGGGTTTCAATCATTCCTAATGCTTCCATTGTGTTTTCCTCTCATTAAGGGGTCCAGAACGGGACCTAAACAACCAGTGTTTGTGAGGCGTTTTCACGACTCACGTCAGTCTGGCGCGGCACTGCTGCCACCAACGCCAGTTCGATAATTTCCTGTACGCTACAGCCACGAGAGAGATCATGAAGCGGTGCGGCAAGCCCTTGAATCAACGGACCTACTGCGCGATACCCTCCCAGACGCTGAGCGATTTTGTAGCCAATATTGCCTGCCTCGAGCGATGGGAAGACCATCACATTGGCATTGCCCTTTAACGGACTGGCGGGCGCTTTTTGCGCTGCGACATCCGGAACAAAGGCGGCATCAAATTGCAGTTCTCCGTCCACGGTAAGCTGCGGGGCACGCTCACGAACGATCTCGGTCGCCTGCTGCACGTTAGCGACGTTAGGATGGCGAGCACTGCCATTACTTGAAAACGACAGCATAGCGACGCGCGGCTCTTCACCTGTGATCGCCTGCCATGTCTGCGCGCTGGCAATCGCAATATCCGCAAGCTGTGCGGCGGTGGGCTGCGGCACGACGCTGCAATCGGCAAAACCTAATGACGGACCAAGGTACTGCGGCAGCATCAGGAAAATTGACGACAGCGTTTTACAACCAGGCTGTAGCCCGATAATGCGTAATCCGGCACGCAGCACGTTCGCTGTTGATGAGAGATTGCCCGCAATACAGACGTCAGCTTTACCCGCGCTGACCATTGCAGCGGCGAACATCAGCGGATCGTTGAGTTTTTCCAGCGCATCCGCAGGCGTTTTATCTCCCGCGCGGGCCAGCCAGCGCAGCGCAAACTCTTCGCGCATTGGCTGATTGCTTTGCGGATCGATAACCTGAATGCCATCCATTGCCACCCGGTGACTGAGGGCAAACTGGCGCAGCGCAAACGGACTGGCAACGAGAATGGGATGTGCCAGACCGTGCTGATGCAGGTAATTCGCCGCCTTCAGCACCCGGACATCCAGAGCATCCGGGAACACCACCCGTGCCGGTGAGCGTTGGGCGAGTTGACGAGCACGTTCAATGATCATTGCTTCTCCCCCAGTCGCTGTTGAATTTGGTTAACCGTCAGCGGATGCTTCGCAACGCTCAGAATCATCATCACGTAGACCGTACTGGAAAGGCGGTTGAGCGCCTGCATAATGTCCGGTCGCATAACCTCAAAACTGCGAGTGATGAACACCTGGGCCGCCACCGTCTCCGTTTCACGGACTTTGGTACGCAGCAGATTAAGCAGCGCGCAATCACGTCCGTGGCTGGCTTCAGGCACCAGGTGGTCGTGGTCCAGATAGCGCAGCGGTTGATGAGAAAGACGGTGTAAATCTTCGTCACTTAACCCCACGACAGCTTGTGCTGCCAGCGGCTCATCCATGGCGTCAGCGCGCATAATATTGCCCAGGCGCGAGCGGATATCCGCCAGCCACGGCTGCCACGGTTCTGCCATCTCAATCTGCAACCACACAGCCAGGGCGATGGTGCTGTCCAGCGCGGCGCGAAATCCCAGCCGAGGGTCACTTTTGGCGACCATCTTGTCCGCCGTCAGATGCGTCAGGGTGTCCGGTTTCTTCGCCACCGGTTGATGGCACAGTTCGCAGCTGGCCTGTGGATGCGTATCGCTGCTGGTTAATCCATGCACCGGCTGCGGCTGCTGTTCTTCGTCATCAATAAACAGGCTGCCCTGCTCGTCGATAAACTTAATACGCAGATGTCGGCTTTCCAGTAATTCCCGGGCAGACGGCGTCAGGCGAGCGTCAGCGGGGAGATGAATTTCAGCCCCTTCGCTGAGCGTATGATTCGCTCTGAGCCATGCTTCGGTAATGAAATCCTTCATACATCCGCCTTAGCAGGACTGCCAGTTCGCAGGCCAGGCCACATACAGAAACTTCACCGTCGATGGCGTACCAAATTCGATGCTGGAACCTTTCGGGATAAACATGACGTCCCCGGCTTTTGCAATCATGGTTTCGCCTTCGTGGCGAACGTGCAGCTCGCCTTCCAGAATCATGTCGATTTCGTCGTAGTTCAGCGTCCATGGGAAAAAGGCGTTATCCCACTGCATAAACCCGGCGGCCATGCTGCTACCGTCCTGGTCGGTCACCAGATCGGTTAAGCCCACGCAGTGCGGCTGCGCGCCGTCAAAACGACCAAACTTCACGCTGCTACCGTCGATGACTTTGACGCCGCCTTTGCCGGTTACCGAGTTAAAGCTCGGCTGCATTCCGCCCTGCTCCAGCGACTGCTTCTCCTTCATAACTTTGTCCATCAGCTGGGCGACCAGGCTTTCGGTAAACTGCCCTTCCGGTAACTGCGCAATGATGGTTTCGCGAATGCGCTGGCTTTCCGTTTTGCCATCATCAACCGCCGCCGGTACAGCAGCAGTTGGCGCGGATTCATCGCATTCACTGATGGTAACGCCCAGCAGCTCCGCAACTTCGCGCGCCTCCGGGGTGATGATGCTGGCGCGCAGAACAACCGACATTTCCTGTTCGCCGCGTGCGTGGGCCGCACGAATATCGTTAGCTGTGATGAGTTTTTTCACCTGCCCTTTCCTCCTTTTGGCTGAGCTCAGTCAGATAATCCACCAGGTGCTGCACGCTGCGCGGGTCATGGCTATTGAGCTCAAAAATCGGCTCCTGAAACCCCATCCCGCGAAGTAGTTGTCGCGTTGCGGCGACGTCGGCATCCGGCATGTCCGTTTTACTGATAACGGCGATTTGTCGTTTACTGGCGCCGATATCCAACAGCCCGGCAGGTAAGCGACTTTCTTTGTCATTTGCCGCGTGTATATAAATCAACGTATCGACATCCTGCAGCGTGGTAATTAAGGCGTGATACCAGCGCGGATGGCTAAAATATTCCCCTGGCGTATCGATATCGCCATTTTCATTAAACTCCACGGCCTGTGTTTTTCTGGCGAGGGAATAATTCCCCTGTAGCGCATTAAAGAGCGTTGTTTTCCCCGCCCCCACCGTACCGACAAATGCAATACGTTTCATCGCCGCCTCTGATTAACTTTTTGTCAGGTTGCACAAAGTGAAATTTAATAATCGACCCAGACCACTTACCGTCTGTAATAACGCTTCTTCTACTGCGCCTACCGAACCGTAGATCACCAGTGCGCCGCTGAATCTATCGAGAAAACCGATATGTACATCCGCCGCCTTCATGGCTAAGTCACCGGCAATCATCGCGGTTTCGCCTGGCGTCAGCGTCATGATGCCGATAGCGCCCGCTTCGGGTACGCCGATCTTTTTCGCTAATTCCTCGCCGGGGTGCGCAATGAGATGCGCCAGCGTGACCTGTTTCCCCGGCACAAATTCCTGAATAATGCGTTCTTTTTCCATTGCTCACCGCCTCCGCTAAAACTGCCCTCATCGTGGCAATTTTTTGTCAGAGTAAATAACAAAATTCGGCAACCAGGTTTAAAAGGTGAAGTAGATCACTAAGAAAGGGAAAATAAAAAGGCGCGGGAGAAACCCGCGCCGGAAATAAATTAAAGTGAAATTACAGCGGCTGCGTTTGGGCTTCTACAACCGCCAGCGCCACCATATTAACGATACGACGAACAGAGGCGATCGGCGTTAATACGTGAACCGGTTTCGCAACCCCCATCAGCACCGGGCCAACCGTTACGCCTTCAGAACTGGAAACGCGTAGTAAGTTGTAACTAATACGGGCAGCTTCCATATTCGGCATCACCAGAATATTCGCTGAGCCTTTCAACGGACTGTCCGGCATGCGGTCATTACGGATGCTTTCCACCAGCGCGGCGTCGCCGTGCATTTCGCCGTCAATCATCAACTCTGGCGCGCGCGCCTTAATCAGCTCCAGCGCGTCGCGCATTTTGCTGGCCGACGGACAGTTAGAGGAACCAAAGTTGGAGTGCGACAGCAACGCCACCTTCGGTTCGATACCAAAGCGACGCACGGTCTCTGCCGCCATCACGGCGATTTCCGCCAGTTGCTCAGGCGTAGGATCGTCGTTGACGTAGGTATCGGCGATAAAGGTGTTACCGCTTGGCAGCAGCAAGGCGTTCATCGCCCCGGCAGTATGCACGCCGTCGCGATGACCAAATACCTCTTTCACCACGCTGAAGTGCTCATGGTAGTCGCCAATCGTACCGCAGATCATCGCATCCGCTTCGCCGCGCTGTACCATGATTGCGCCGATCACCGTAGTGTTGGCGATCACCGCACGCTGCGCCTGCTCCTGGGTAATCCCACGACGCTTCATAATCTGGTAGTACTCGCTCCAGTACTCTTTAAAGCGCGGATCGGACTCATTGTTGACGATTTCAAAATCGACGCCCGCTTTGATCTGCAGACCCAGTTTCTGGATGCGCATCTCGATCACGCTCGGACGACCGATCAGGATCGGTTTTGCCAGCCCTAACGTGATCAGCTCCTGGGTAGCGTGCAGTACGCGCGCTTCTTCCCCTTCGGTCAGCACCACGCGCTTCGGCGCTTTGCGTGCCAGGGAGAAAATCGGCTTCATGAACAGGTTGGTTTTGTAGACGAATTCAGTCAGCTTATCGATGTAAGCGTCAAAGTCGGCAATCGGACGCGTTGCCACGCCGGAGTCCATCGCCGCTTTCGCCACCGCGGGGGCGATTTTGACGATCAGACGCGGGTCGAACGGTTTCGGAATGATGTATTCAGGGCCGAAGCTCAGGTCCTGATCGCCATAAGCAGAGGCCACCACTTCACTCTGCTCAGCATGCGCCAGCTCAGCAATCGCGTGCACCGCCGCCAGTTTCATCTCTTCGTTGATGGCCGTCGCACCAACGTCCAGCGCACCGCGGAAGATGAACGGGAAGCACAGGACGTTGTTAACCTGGTTCGGGTAGTCTGAACGACCGGTACAGATGATGGCGTCGGAACGCACCTCTTTTGCCAGCGGCGGCAGGATTTCCGGCTCCGGGTTGGCGAGTGCCAGAATCATTGGCGCACGCGCCATCTTCTTAACCATTTCCTGCGTCAGCACTTTCGGGCCCGAGCAGCCGAGGAAAATATCTGCGCCGTCAATGACATCATCCAGCGTACGCTTACCGTCATCCACCACCGCGTAAGCCGCTTTGGTTTCCGCCATGTTCGGTTCGCGGTCTTTGTAAATCACACCTTTGGAGTCACAGACCACAATATTGTGTTTCTGCATACCCAGCGCTACCAGCAGGTTCATACAGGCAATCGCCGCCGCACCTGCACCAGACACCACCATGCGCACGTCAGAGATATTTTTCTCAACCACCCGCAGACCGTTCAGAATAGCGGCAGTACTGATGATTGCCGTACCGTGCTGATCATCGTGGAAGACCGGAATATTCATGCGCTCGCGCAGTTTTTGCTCAATGTAGAAGCACTCTGGCGCTTTAATATCTTCGAGGTTGATACCGCCAAACGTGGGCTCCAGGGCCGCAACCACATTGATAAACTTATCCGGATCGAGTTCATCGACTTCAATGTCGAACACGTCGATCCCGGCGAATTTCTTAAACAGAACGCCTTTACCTTCCATCACCGGTTTGCCGGCCAACGCGCCAATGTTGCCGAGACCCAGCACCGCTGTGCCGTTGGAAATAACCGCAACCAGGTTGCCGCGCGCGGTGTATTTGTAGGCTGCCAGCGGGTCCTTTTCAATTTCAAGACACGGTGCAGCCACGCCCGGCGAGTAGGCCAGCGCCAGGTCGCGCTGCGTTGCCAGAGGCTTGGTCGGAGAAACCTGGATTTTACCGGGTACCGGAAATTCGTGGAAATCGAGGGCGCTTTGTTTTAACTGGTCATCCATCTTGTTGTTCCTTTCACGTATCTATCAAAAAAGTGGCGCGGGTAACCATTCTACTGAGCCGCACATTATCACCTCAGTCAACGGTACAAACTTTGAAGGTCCCCAAACTCTCACCATTCAAAGAAAGAATTTGTTATCAATTTATAACAACCATGTTACCTGCTTAATCCAGCAATACCATGCCTGTCTGCTATGCTTTTTGCTGACAACGCCCGCAATTTTCCCAAAAGTGTGAATCACAACACGCATCTAACACTTTACTTTTCAAGGAGTATTTCCTATGACCCGTAAAGAGCTTGCCAATGCCATTCGTGCGCTAAGTATGGATGCCGTCCAAAAAGCTAACTCCGGCCACCCTGGAGCACCAATGGGGATGGCCGATATCGCCGAAGTTCTGTGGAACGATTTTCTACGCCATAACCCGACCGATCCCACCTGGTACGATCGTGACCGATTTATTCTGTCCAACGGCCACGCCTCAATGCTGCTTTACAGCCTGTTGCATCTTTCCGGTTACGACCTGCCGATCGAAGAATTAAAGAACTTCCGTCAGCTCCATTCGAAGACGCCAGGGCACCCGGAAATTGGCTACACGCCAGGCGTGGAAACCACGACAGGACCGCTGGGTCAGGGTTTAGCCAACGCAGTCGGTATGGCCATTGCCGAACGTACGCTGGCAGCGCAGTTTAACCAGCCGGACCATGAGATTGTTAACCACTTTACCTGGGTCTTTATGGGCGACGGCTGTCTGATGGAGGGTATTTCACACGAGGCTTGTTCGCTGGCGGGCACGCTGGGGCTTGGCAAACTCATTGGTTTCTACGATCACAACGGCATCTCGATTGATGGTGAAACCGACGGCTGGTTTACCGACGATACTGCAAAACGCTTTGAGGCTTATCACTGGCATGTGGTACACGACATTGACGGTCATGACCCAGAGGCGGTGAAAAAAGCCATTCAGGAAGCGCAGGCTGTTACCGATAAACCATCGCTGATTATCTGCCGCACGGTGATTGGTTTTGGCTCACCAAATAAAGCAGGGAAAGAGGAAGCGCACGGCGCTGCGCTGGGCGAAGAAGAGGTGGCACTGACCCGGCAGAAGCTGGGGTGGCATCATCCTGCTTTTGAGATCCCCAAAGAGATTTACCGGGCGTGGGACGCACGCGAGAAAGGCGAAAAAGCGCAACAGGGCTGGAAGGAGAAATTCGCAGCTTACCAACAAGCCTACCCGGAACTGGCGGCAGAGTTTTCTCGCCGGATGAGCGGTGGGCTGCCGAAAGAGTGGGAGGCAACAACCCAGAAATATATTACCGAGCTGCAGGCCAATCCGGCCAAAATCGCCACCCGTAAGGCCTCGCAAAATACCCTTAACACCTACGGGCCTATACTGCCAGAGCTGCTTGGCGGATCGGCGGATTTGGCCCCCAGCAACCTGACCATCTGGAAAGGCTCCTCCTCTCTTAAAGAGGATCATGCAGGAAACTACATCCACTACGGCGTGCGTGAATTTGGTATGACGGCGATTGCCAACGGTATCGCCCATCACGGGGGCTTCGTACCGTACACCGCTACGTTCCTGATGTTTGTCGAATATGCCCGAAATGCCGCGCGTATGGCGGCGCTGATGAAAGCCCGACAAATCATGGTTTATACCCACGACTCAATTGGCCTGGGGGAAGATGGTCCTACGCACCAGGCCGTTGAACAGCTCGCCAGCCTGCGCCTGACGCCTAATTTCAGTACCTGGCGACCGTGCGATCAGGTTGAAGCGGCAGTAGGCTGGAAGCTGGCAGTCGAACGTCATGACGGGCCAACGGCGCTGATCCTCTCGCGGCAGAATCTGGCACAGGTTGAGCGCACGCCAGAGCAGGTGCAGCAAATTGCCCGCGGCGGCTATGTGCTGAAGGATGGCGGCGGTAAGCCGGATGTTATTTTGATTGCTACCGGTTCAGAAATGGAAATCACGCTGCTGGCAGCGGAAAAACTGACCGGAGAAGGTCGTAACGTGCGAGTGGTTTCTCTGCCCTCAACCGATATCTTTGACGCCCAGGATGAGGCGTACCGGGAATCGGTCCTGCCAGCAAACGTCAGCGCTCGCGTGGCGGTAGAAGCAGGAATTGCTGACTACTGGTACAAATATGTCGGGCTGAAAGGGGCAATTGTTGGGATGACGGGTTATGGAGAGTCGGCTCCAGCGGACAAACTGTTCCCGTTCTTCGGCTTTACGGTAGATAACATCGTCGACAAAGCGCACAAGGTGCTTAACGCGTGATCCACAGTGTGGGCCAGGCATCTGGCCCATGCCAGTTATCGCAGCTTGGCTCCTGGGCATAGCGCACCAGGCGAAAACGTTGACCGTCGTAGCGCCAGCGGGTCTGGATACCGCAATCTGCCAACCCTCGTCCTTTAGCGAGGGTGACCAGCTCCCGCGACTTCTCGTCAAACGTAGCGTTGGTCAGCTCCATATCGCGACTTTCTGCATCCGTTTTAAACGGCAGGCTTAACCGTACCGCGCGTGAAGTCAACGGAGTCGTACGTGAAACCACCCACGCCAGATCGATGGTGTTATACGCCCCGGCCTCACAGCCAATCATCAGCAGCGCTTTATCGTCTGTTAGGGCCGTGACGCGCATCTCGCGACGCAGCGGATCGATAGAGCAACGAATACCGTTGATCCGCCAGTTACCATAGTCCAGCAGTTCACTGCGCTCCTGCTGCGTGAGAGGCGTTGGCGTTGGATTAATGACCGCTACACCTTTCAGCGCGGGGGCCGGAGGTACGCTGAGCGGAGGCTCGTCACCTTTTTCAATCCATGCGGTTTCGCTCCCCACCCGTTTTTGCTGGGCGTCGATAAACAACAATGCGGCTTTTAGCCCGACCAGCGAAAGGTTTTGCGCACCTTTTTGCAGGGTAATCGCCTTCGCGTCCTGTACGGTTTGTAAAAATGCGCTGATGGTGGCGGGATCATCGGTCGTCAGCTGCCAGGGAGTTATGCGCCAGTGCTCGCCGCTCAGCGAGAGTGGCGCACCATCCAACAGCAGACGCGGCGCAATATCGCTCTCTTTGACGCTGGACGATTCCAGCCCGCCCAGCTCAATACGCAACACGGCGTCGGTATGCGCCCCGGCGCTGCGGCTCAAGGTCATGACCAGGCCGTGGTGCTCTCCGGTATTGCGCGCCACGCAAAAATTTTGGTTATTACACGTCACCTGCCAGTCAGAAAACGCCTGTTGCGCGGGCGCAGCCCACAGCAATCGGGCGGGTAGCAACCCGAGCAGGAAAAGGAGAATAACGCGATAGCGCATGGACGGTACAACCCCGAAGTCAAAACACACAGCCTAAGCGGTATCTTCCTTGCGCGACTGATGTGGCTCAATAAGAATCGTCGGATTGGCCGTAAATTAGTAAAGAAATATAAATCCCGCGCATTAGTCCATGAGATGCGATGACTGCAAATAGTTCAGCAATAGCACCGTTTTACCGTCACGGATCTCACCCGTTTTGATCATTTCCAGCGCCTGTGTGAACGGCAGTTCCAGAACTTCAATATCTTCATCTTCCACGCCGCCACCCGCGTTTGTCCGCTGACTGTCACGGTATTGCGCGATGAAGAAGTGGATTATTTCCGTCACACCGCCCGGCGACATGTATAGCTCAAACAGTTTACGTACTTCACCCACTTCAAAGCCGGTCTCTTCAATCGCCTCTTTTCGAATACATGCTTCCGGTTCGTCGTTATCCAGCAGCCCGGCGCAGGTTTCAATCAGTTGACCGTCTTCGTTACCGTTGACCCATGTCGCAACGCGAAACTGGCGGATGAGCACCACCGTTTTCTTCTCCGGGTTATACAGCAGGATTGTGGCGCCGTTGCCACGATCGTAAACCTCACGTTTGTGACGGATCACCTCTCCATTCTTACGGGTCAGGTCATAAGTGATATTGCGCAGGACGAAGTAGTTATCGGAAAGGACTTTATCTTTGATGAGGGTAATTTTTTGCGACATACCGGCTCCACAGCAAGAAGTGAGAAATAATACTACGCCGTGAAACCGGGTTTGTCTTGGAACAATGTAGGCCTGATAAGCAAAGCGCCATCAGGCATTCATGCGGCACATTGCCGGATGGCAACGCTAACGCGTTTTATCCGGCCTACTCGCCGATTAATGAGATTTGACTGATTTTACGCCCAGCCAGTCGACGATCCCCTGGGCGGCATGCCGCCCTTCCGCCATAGCCGTCACCACCAGGTCTGCACCGCGTACCGCGTCACCACCGGCAAAGATTTTCGGGTTACTGGTTTGATAACGGTATGCACTTTCAACATCGGCGGCAATGCGCCCCCAGTTATCGACCTTAACGCCATGCGACTCCAGCCACGGCATGCCATGTGGGTGAAAACCAAACGCCATAATCACCGCATCTGCGGGCATCACAAACTCACTCCCGGCAATGGGAACCGGGCGGCGACGGCCCTGCGCATCAGGTTCGCCAAGTTGAGTACGTAAGAAACGCACACCGCTGACTCGCCCATCGGCATGCAACACCAGCTCAACCGGCTGAACGTTAAACTCGAAATTTGCCCCCTCTTCCCGGGCGTTCTTCACCTCTTTTTTCGAGCCGGGCATGTTGGCTTCATCACGACGATAGGCGCAGGTCACCTGGCTTGCGCCATGACGCAGGGCGGTTCGCACACAGTCCATTGCCGTATCGCCTCCGCCCAGCACAACCACGTTTAGTCCGGCGGTATCGATAAACGGTTCTTCAGGCAGTTCCTCCAGCCCCATCACCTGCTTGGTGTTGGCAATCAGGAACGGCAGCGCATCATACACGCCTGGCGCGTCTTCATTTGGCAGGTCCGCCTTCATGGAACGATAGGTTCCTACGCCCACGAACACGGCATCGTAATCCTCCAGCAGCTTTTCAAGCGCGACATCCTTACCCACTTGACAATTAAGTTCAAAATGAATGCCCATGGCGCTGAAGATTTCACGGCGACGCGCCAGCAGCGATTTGTCCAGCTTGAAGGCCGGAATACCGAACGTCAGCAAACCGCCAATTTCAGGATGGCGATCGTAAACGGTGGCGCTGACGCCGCTGCGCGCAAGCACATCCGCACAGGCCAGACCCGCCGGACCCGCACCGATGATGGCAACACGCTTGTCCACTTTCTGCACATGGCTTAAGTCCGGTCGCCATCCTTTACTCAGCGCCCGATCGGAGATGTAACGCTCAATATTACCGATGGTAACTGCGCCATGCTCGCTACGCACCGTACATGCCCCTTCGCAGAGTCGATCCTGCGGGCATACGCGTCCGGTCACCTCCGGCAGGCAGTTGGTCTGGTGAGAAAGCTCAACCGCCGCGTCGATATTCCCGGCTTTGACCAGTTCAATCCACTGCGGAATGTGGTTATGCAGTGGACAGGTCCATTCGCAGATACTGTGGTCGCCGCATTTCAGGCAGCGAGAGGCTTCGCGCTCCGCCTGCGCCGTACGAAACGGCAGATAGATCTCTTCAAAGCTGGTTTTCCGGGCCTCAATCGCCAGTTTATCCGGCTCCCCGCGCGCAGGCGTCGCCTGCATTTGCTCACGTTTAGTGATGACATGTGGAACAAAATCGGTAGTGCTGGCATGCCATGGCTGGCTTTCCAGACTTGCGGTACGCAGCCTGCGCGCTTTTGACAGACCGGTAAGCGAATTTTCCGTCACCAGCTGTAACGCCTGCGCCGGACAGTTCTCTACGCAGGCGGGTCCCTGTTCACGCCCCTGGCACAGATCGCATTTGTGCGCGGTAGCTTTCACCTTCCCTTTGGCGACGGGAGTGAGTACGATCTGCATCGTGCCGAAAGGGCAGGCTACAACGCACGATTTACAGCCAATACACTTTTGCGGGTTCACCTGAACGCTGTCGTTATCATGGCTAATTGCCCCGTTTGGGCAACTTCTGGCGCAGGGTGCATCTTCGCAGTGGTGGCAGGTCACCGCGCTGCGCTGCTGCTGATGCTTAATGACGGTAATTCGGGGCTGAAAATGCCGTTGGCTCAGGACATGCTGTTCGCCATTGTGAGCCATGACGCAGGCGACCTCACAGGCATGGCATCCCAGGCACTGCTGGCTATTGACCATAATAAAACGATTCATGGCTTCCTTCTTTTTTGGTTGCAAAAACCTTATTCTTTATAAGAGTGTTATTAACCGACACGGAAGGAAGCGGCAATGTTCATTTGCCCAGGAAGCACAACTATTTATCCAGAACCTGTGGCAGATCAATTTATTTCATCGCATATGAAATTGTGTTTCAGTTACCATCCAGTTTCATGGCGTTTTATTAACATTTATCAAATACACCGCATCGTTCACGCTGTTTTCAGGCGCGACGTGTATTGTGTGAGGATGCACAAGTGACGGTAAAGCGTCCGGTCTCGGCCAGTCTGGCTAAAGCTTTTTTCTACATAGTGATGCTGTCGATTCTCTCAACGGGTATTGCGCTGCTCACGCTGACCAGCAGCTTGCGAGATGCCGAAGCCATCAACGTTGCTGGCTCATTGCGCATGCAAAGCTACCGTCTGGGTTACGATCTACAAAGCCAGAGCCCGCAGCTTAATGCCCACCGCCAGCTTTTCCAGCAGGCGCTAAACTCGCCAGCATTACAGAATCTGAACGCGTGGTATGTGCCACAAGCGGTAAAAAGCCGCTATGGACGTCTGCATGCTAACTGGCTGGAAATGAACGCCCGCCTGATCGACGGCGATTTAAAATGGTACCAGGCCAACATCAACAACTACGTCGATCAGATCGATCTCTTCGTGCTGGCGTTGCAGCATTATGCCGAACGTAAAGTAATGCTGGTATTTGGCATCTCGCTGGCGGGCGGGATCGGCATATTCACCCTCGTCTTCTTTACCCTGCGGCGCATTCGCCAGCAGGTGGTGCGTCCGCTGAATAAACTGGTGATGGCCAGTCAGCAAATTGAACACGGTCAATTTGATATCCCACCGCTGGATACCGGTTTGCCTAATGAACTGGGGTTGCTGGGCAAAACATTTAGCCAGATGTCGAGTGAATTACACAAACTGTATCGCTCGCTGGAAGCGTCTGTGGCCGAGAAAACTCACGATCTGCACGAAGCCAATCGCCGTCTGGAGGTGTTGTATCAGTGCTCGCAGGCGTTAAATACCAGCCAGATTGATGTGCACTGCTTCCGCCATATTTTACAGATCGTCCGCGAACATGACGCCGCGTATTTCCTTGAACTCACTGTCGGTGATAACTGGCGGATTAGCGAAGGGACTAAAAGCCTCGAGCTACCGATGCAGATCCTGCCTGTCACCATGCAGGAAACCGTCTACGGCGAACTGCACTGGCAAAGTCCAAACGTCAATGCTTCTACTCCGCTGCTCAACAGCGTCTCCTCGATGCTGGGACGCGGGTTGTACTTCAACCAGGCGCAAAAACATTTTCAGCAGCTGTTGTTAATGGAGGAGCGAGCGACGATTGCACGCGAGCTGCACGACTCGCTGGCGCAGGTGCTCTCTTATTTACGCATTCAGCTCACGTTGCTTAAACGTTCAATCCCGGAGGATAACGCCCCGGCGCAAAGCATTATGGCGGATTTCTCCCAGGCGCTGAACGATGCCTACCGTCAGCTACGCGAACTGCTCACCACCTTCCGTCTGACCTTACAGCAGGCAGACTTACCCTCCGCCCTGCATGAAATGCTGGAAACGCTGCAAAATCAAACCTCAGCTAAACTCACACTCGACTGTCGGTTACCCACGCTGGCGTTGGATGCGCAAATGCAGGTGCACCTGTTGCAGATCATCCGCGAAGCGGTGCTGAACGCCATTAAGCATGCCAGTGCGAGCGAAATTGCCGTCAGCTGCGTAACGGCTCCGGACGGCAACCACACGGTTTATATCCGCGATAACGGCATCGGCATTGGCGAGCCGCATGAGCCTGCAGGGCACTATGGACTAAATATTATGCGTGAGCGGGCGGAAAGACTAAGCGGCACGTTGACCTTCTCTCAACCTTCCGGAGGGGGTACGTTGGTGAGCATCAGTTTCCGTTCGGCTGAATCAGACAGTGAGCTAACGTAAAGAACCGCAAAGCGCCGTCGGGTCTGGATCCAGGCCTGACGGCGTTGGCACGAAAGGTATGCTGTAAACGGGCATGATAATTTACATTATCTTCTTTTTTTCTCCACGTTTGACCCGTACCTTGCCGCTAAAGTGAAGCAAGCCATACCCATAACGATACGCAGAAACACGAGGTCCTCTTTTAATGGCGAATTTTTTCATCGATCGCCCCATTTTTGCCTGGGTGTTAGCTATCCTGTTGTGCCTGACAGGAGCCCTGGCTATTTTTTCACTGCCCGTTGAGCAATATCCCGATCTGGCACCGCCAAACGTGCGTGTCACCGCCAACTATCCTGGCGCTTCGGCTCAGACTCTGGAAAACACCGTCACCCAGGTTATCGAGCAGAACATGACCGGTCTCGATAACCTGATGTACATGTCATCGCAGAGCAGCGGGACAGGTCAGGCTACGGTTACGTTGAGCTTCGTTGCCGGAACCGATCCTGACGAGGCCGTCCAGCAGGTGCAAAACCAGCTGCAATCGGCAATGCGTAAACTGCCGCAGGCAGTACAGGATCAGGGGGTCACGGTGCGTAAGACCGGGGACACCAATATTCTGACTATCGCCTTTGTCTCCACCGATGGCTCAATGGATAAGCAGGACATCGCCGACTACGTCGCCAGTAACATTCAGGATCCACTCAGCCGTATTAACGGCGTAGGAGATATTGACGCTTACGGCTCACAGTACTCCATGCGTATCTGGCTTGACCCGGCCAAACTGAACAGTTTCCAGATGACCGCTAAAGATGTGACCGACGCTATCGAGTCACAGAATGCGCAGATTGCCGTCGGGCAACTTGGCGGTACGCCTTCGGTGGACAAGCAGGCGCTGAACGCGACGATCAACGCCCAGTCGCTACTGCAGACTCCGGATGAATTCCGCGCCATTACGCTACGCGTCAACCAGGATGGTTCAGAAGTTAAACTGGGCGATGTGGCGACGGTCGAAATGGGTGCTGAAAAGTATGATTACCTCAGCCGCTTTAATGGAAATCCTGCCTCCGGCCTGGGCGTGAAGCTGGCTTCAGGCGCCAATGAAATGGCGACAGCAACGCTGGTCATTAACCGTCTGAACGAGCTGTCACAATATTTTCCGCATGGGCTGGAATATAAGGTGGCTTATGAAACCACCTCCTTTGTCAAAGCCTCAATCATCGACGTGGTAAAAACCCTGCTGGAAGCTATTGCACTGGTATTCCTCGTGATGTACCTGTTCCTGCAAAACTTCCGCGCCACGCTGATTCCCACCATCGCCGTTCCCGTCGTCCTGATGGGTACCTTCTCCGTGCTTTACGCCTTTGGCTATAGCGTAAACACCTTGACGATGTTTGCGATGGTGCTGGCGATCGGTCTGCTGGTCGATGACGCCATTGTGGTGGTGGAAAACGTCGAGCGTATTATGAGTGAGGAAGGACTCTCACCGCGGGAAGCGACACGGAAATCGATGGGGCAAATCCAGGGTGCGCTGGTCGGTATCGCCATGGTGCTGTCAGCGGTGTTTATCCCGATGGCCTTCTTCGGCGGCACTACCGGGGCCATTTACCGCCAGTTCTCGATTACTATCGTCTCCGCCATGGTGCTGTCTGTTCTGGTGGCGATGATCCTGACCCCCGCTCTGTGCGCCACCCTGCTCAAACCACTGCATAAGGGCGAGCATCACGGACAAACCGGTTTCTTCGGCTGGTTTAACCGGATGTTTAATCGCAACGCCGAGCGCTACGAAAAAGGCGTTGCCAGAATTCTGCACCGCAGCCTGCGCTGGATACTGATCTACGGCCTGCTGCTCGGTGGAATGGTTTTCCTGTTCCTGCGCCTGCCAACCTCCTTCCTGCCGCTGGAAGACCGCGGCATGTTTACCACCTCGGTACAGCTGCCCAGCGGCTCCACACAGCAGCAAACATTGAAAGTGGTTGAGGAAGTGGAGAAGTATTACTTCACCCATGAGAAAGACAACATTATGTCAGTCTTTTCCACGGTCGGTTCTGGCCCTGGCGGGAACGGTCAAAACGTGGCGCGTATGTTTGTCCGCTTAAAAGACTGGGATGAGCGCGACACCACTACCGGAACCTCTTTCGCCATCATCGAACGTGCGACCAAAGCCTTTAATAAGATTAAAGAAGCCCGCGTCTTCGCCAGCAGCCCTCCGGCTATCAGCGGCCTCGGAAGCTCTGCCGGTTTCGATATGGAGCTGCAGGATCACGCCGGTGCGGGCCATGATGCGTTAATGGCCGCGCGCGACAAACTCATTGAGCTGGCCGGGAAAGACACGTCCCTGACCCGCGTTCGTCATAACGGTCTGGACGACAGCCCGCAGTTGCAAATTGATATCGATCAGCGCAAAGCCCAGGCGCTGGGCGTTTCCATCGACGACATCAACGACACATTGCAAACGGCCTGGGGTTCCAGCTACGTCAATGACTTTATGGACCGGGGCCGCGTGAAGAAGGTTTACGTGCAGGCGGCAGCAAAATATCGCATGCTCCCGGACGACATTAACTTGTGGTACGTCCGCAACAACAGCGGTGGCATGGTGCCTTTTTCGGCCTTTGCGACTTCACGCTGGGAAACGGGTTCTCCACGTCTGGAACGCTATAACGGCTACTCCGCGGTCGAGATTGTCGGCGAAGCTGCGCCGGGCGTCAGTACCGGTACGGCAATGGACGTGATGGAATCGCTGGTGCGCCAGTTACCGACAGAGTTTGGCCTCGAATGGACTGCGATGTCTTATCAGGAACGGCTATCGGGCTCTCAGGCCCCTGCCCTGTACGCCATTTCTTTGCTGGTCGTGTTCCTGTGTCTGGCGGCACTGTACGAAAGCTGGTCGGTACCCTTCTCCGTCATGCTGGTCGTGCCATTGGGGGTTATTGGCGCGCTACTGGCGACCTGGATGCGCGGCCTGGAAAACGATGTTTATTTCCAGGTCGGGTTACTTACCGTGATCGGGCTATCGGCGAAGAACGCAATATTGATTGTTGAATTCGCCAATGAGATGAACGAGAAAGGACACGATCTGCTCGACGCCACGCTCCATGCTTGTCGCCAACGTTTACGCCCAATTCTGATGACGTCACTGGCGTTTATCTTCGGGGTGCTGCCGATGACCATCAGCAGTGGCGCTGGTTCTGGCGGTCAACATGCGGTGGGGACAGGCGTAATGGGCGGGATGATTTCAGCCACTATCCTGGCGATTTACTTCGTTCCCCTGTTCTTTGTGCTGGTGCGCAGACGCTTCCCATTGAAGCCACGCCCAGAATAATCGGACACAAAAAAGGCGACTTACGTTGAGTCGCCTTTTTTTATCCTTTACAGGATATGAATTTCTTCCAGAAAATTATTTACGAAGCATCACTTCGATAAAGTCTTTCCAGTTCCCCAGTTCACGTTCAATCATAACAACCTCTCTTATTATTATGGGCATTCTACGAAATCATCATCATTAAAAGAAGGCAATTTAACCGATGGTTGCGATTGATTCCTCCAGTGTTTGGGGTTTATGTGATCACTATGCGCTATACCCATAAATTTTATGTGACTTACTGCAATATTTTGAAATATTCATACATCATCTACTACTTTTGCAATTCTGATGGAAAAACAGTCTGATGCAAACAGGCAGATTCTGATTTTTAGTTATACGGTATTTTTTGGAGCTTTCAGGAATCATTATTCACTGTTGTTCAACAATGTTATATTTTTCTATAACGATTGAATGACAATATGTATTATTCATTGCCACAGAATAAAAGAATAAAAGAATAAATATTCAAGTTACGTCAATAAGGATTCAAATGATCACCCTTTACGGCATTAAGAATTGCGACACGATTAAAAAAGCCAGACGCTGGTTGGAGGCTCAAGGTATTGACTACCGCTTTCATGATTATCGCGTCGACGGTCTGGACAACACGCTATTACAGTCCTTTATCAGCGAATTAGGTTGGGAGGCGCTGCTCAATACGCGTGGAACCACCTGGCGTAAACTCGATGAATCCACGCGCAGTCAAATCACCGATGCGGCTTCCGCCGCCGCGTTGATGATTGAAATGCCAGCAATTATCAAACGCCCATTGCTCTGCGCGCTGGGTAAGCCTATGCTGCTTGGTTTCAGTGAATCCAGTTATACTCTGTTTTTTAATGAGGTGTAGTCTATGTCGTGCCCGGTCATTGAGCTGACACAGCAGCTTATTCGCCGTCCTTCCCTGAGCCCGGATGATGCCGGGTGCCAGGCGTTAATGATTGAACGCCTGCGTGCGGTAGGTTTTACCGTTGAGCGAATGGACTTTGGTGACACACAGAATTTTTGGGCATGGCGCGGTAAAGGTGAGACCCTGGCATTTGCCGGTCACACCGACGTAGTGCCTGCCGGCGATGTCGATCGCTGGATCAATCCACCGTTCGAACCGACCATTCGCGATGGCATGTTGTTCGGGCGTGGCGCTGCCGATATGAAGGGTTCACTGGCGGCGATGGTCGTGGCCGCAGAACGTTTTGTCGCCCAGCATCCAAACCATCAGGGTCGTCTGGCCTTTTTGATAACGTCTGACGAAGAAGCCAGCGCCAAAAACGGCACCGTGAAGGTGGTTGAAGCGCTGATGGCGCGTAATGAACGACTGGATTATTGCCTGGTGGGTGAGCCATCCAGCACGGAAATCGTTGGCGACGTGGTGAAAAATGGACGTCGTGGTTCACTGACCTGCAACCTGACCATTCACGGCGTGCAGGGCCACGTAGCCTATCCGCATCTGGCCGATAACCCGGTACACCGCGCGGCCCCCATGCTCAACGAACTGGTGGCGATCGAGTGGGATCAGGGTAACGAATTCTTCCCGGCGACCAGCATGCAGATTGCCAATATTCAGGCTGGAACCGGAAGCAACAACGTTATCCCTGGAGAACTGTTTATCCAGTTCAACTTCCGTTTCAGCACTGAGCTGACCGATGAGATGATTAAAGCACGGGTT
This sequence comes from Citrobacter freundii complex sp. 2024EL-00216, assembly GCF_043945515.1. Taxonomy (NCBI): domain Bacteria; kingdom Pseudomonadati; phylum Pseudomonadota; class Gammaproteobacteria; order Enterobacterales; family Enterobacteriaceae; genus Citrobacter; species Citrobacter freundii complex sp. 2024EL-00216. The sequence goes on from NZ_JBIMRA010000002.1 coordinate 279,521, forward strand.
CACGCGCTGCTGGAGAAACATCAGCTGCGTTATACCGTCGACTGGTGGCTTTCCGGTCAGCCGTTCCTGACCGAACGCGGTAAACTGGTGGATGCAGTGGTGAACGCCATTGAGCACTATAATGAGATTAAACCGCAGTTACTGACTACAGGCGGGACGTCCGACGGGCGTTTTATTGCCCGCATGGGGGCGCAGGTAGTAGAACTTGGGCCGGTCAACGCCACTATTCATAAAATTAATGAATGTGTTAATGCCGCCGACCTGCAGCTGCTTGCCCGTATGTATCAACGTATCATGGAGCAACTCGTCGCCTGATGAGTGTTCCTGTAAGAGGAAATGAGCATGGACTGGCTGGCAAAATATTGGTGGATTCTGGTGTTGGTGTTTCTGGTAGGCGTGCTGCTGAACGTGATTAAAGATCTCAAGCGCGTCGATCACAAGAAATTTCTTGCCAACAAGCCGGAGCTTCCCCCGCATCGTGACTTTAACGATAAATGGGATGACGACGACGATTGGCCGAATAAGGACCAACCGAAGAAATAATTAGTAGGCAGATAATTCCCGTAGGCCCGGTAAGCGTTAGCGCCACCGGGCATTACGTGCCGGATGGCAACGCTTCGCGTTTTATCCGGCCTACGGTGATCAATCAGATCATGGCAATCACATCATCATCGTGAGGCTTACCGCCGCTCAGCGCTTCATCAAAGTAGTGCTTCGGTACGGTAAAACGCAGATGATCGAGCGCAAACTGCATGCTGCGTTCATCAATGGCGTGCCCCAGATTTTCGACGATATCCAGCGTCACATCCCCACCGGCGCGAATTAACGCTTCCTGCGCGGCAACGGCATGAGATAACTCAATTACCCGGTCTTCGCCACCGTGAATCAAATGCACCGTCGTCGCGGTGGTTGCAGCCTCTGGCAAGGTGGCATAGCGGCCATTGAAGGCGATAACCCGCGACGCCAGCCCCGGCTCAGCTTTGATGCTCTCAAGTGACATAATCGACCCTTGAGAAAAACCAATCAGCGCGGTTGCCTGCGGCGAAACGCCGCTTTGCTTCTGCCAGTAGCGCACGGTTTCGATAAACACCGGCATAATGGCGTCAACACGTTCCTGACGATTCTCTTCTGTTACGCCCTGCACCGAAAACCACTGACGTCCGGACGTCGTTCCGTAAGGCTCTGCTCCACCAATGCTAACGATTAGCGCATCCGGAAACAGCGGCGCAAACCAGGAGCCGATTTCGCCCATGGCAACCGGGTTATCGCCGACGCCATGAAACAGCAGCAGTAGCTGTTGAGCGGGTTTATCGGGACTTTGAACAACAAAATGGTCATGTTTCATGGCGATCTCCTTAACTGATGAGAATCATTCTACGCCGCTTAACCGCAATGACCATGCCAGGAAATTGAAGAAGTTAGTGAAAAAATTGCCATTGCATAATGCGATTATGTAGCCGCTGTTCACGCTCTGCATCCAGCTGATTTAATGCCTGTGCCGCTTCGGCGCGCTGAATGACCAGCAACGCTTTACGACCAGAAATCTTGAGCTGTTGGCACAATTCGGCGTCGCTACGTTTAGCCTGGATGCGTCCGCGCAAGGCCGGAAGAGGTAACTCACTGTGCTCAAGCAGACGACTCAGACAGCCTAGCGACGTCAATAATGGCCGATGCGCGAAGGCAAACCCAGCCAGCTCAGCCCAGTCATCCTCATTAAGCGTAGTCTCTTTCAGCGGGACCAGCGGAATGCTCTCACCGTTCCATCGCGCAAGGATTTCCGCATCACGGCGCAAATGCTGGTGCTCCCGCTCGGCAAGGCGTTTCCCCGCTTCGCTAATGGGAAGTAACGCCATGGCGGTATAACAGCCGCTGCTGGCTTCCCGATGATTTCCCATTCGCACCAGCACAAAACCGCAGCGTTGCCAGAAACGCCATAGTTCAGCCGTATAACCAAAGCTGACGGACAGATAATCACACTGCATGGAATAACGCAGGGTCTGCATAATCAACTGCTGTCCGATACCTTCTCGCTGGCGAGCAGGATGAACCGCAATTCGACTGACCCGTCGCCCGACAAGCGTCGCCGCCAACGGGTCACCACCGTGCGCCGCCAGCGACTGCGCAACCAGATTCCCTCTCGGTCGACGATATCCGGCCCAGACGGCCTGGCTTAATTCCGCGGATAGTCCCCCTTCATCGACCAACCAGACAGCCCCCGCCACTGAGTCAGCGGTTGATGCCTGAAGAAAATGCTGACCAGGCGCGTCCATCATCCGCCGCAGGTCCAATGGCGAGGTGCGATAATGCGCTCCAGAAAGCAGCTGGTATACCGCTAACGGCAGCGCCGGATTAACATGCCAGGACTGTTGCTCAAATGCCGAGAAGTGAAGCTCCCCCAATGGGGCATGCGTGAACGTTTCATCATCAAACACCAGCACATCGCTGACGATTTGCTCCAGCGGACATCCCTGCGCCCAGCGTACCGGTTGTTGCAACTCATAGTGTTGAAGATTGGGGAAGCGGGCACAGAATTTCAGCAGGAAGCCTCTCCCCGTTCCCTCGTAGCCTTGTACTGTAGTGGTTAACAGCGTTCGAGGAAAACGCGCCACCAGTTGGTGCAGCAGCGGCGCGGGGATCGCGGCGGCTTCATCCACAATTAGCCAGTCTGCGATTGCAGAACTGCTTAACAGCGCATCCGGGGCCATAAAACGGTAACGCTCTCCGGCAAATTGCGCCAGCACATCGGTTGCCGCTTTGGCAGGCGCTGTCACAATCGCAGTGCCATTAATCCGCGCTATGAGTTGCCCTGCCAGAGCGGATTTGCCCCGACCCCGTGCCGCCGTCACCGCAACCACACCGGGAGGCATAGCCAGCAAATGATTTAATATCATCGCCTGTTCTGGCTGGGGTTCGCCGGTTGCCGCGTGCCAGGCTGCGCGAGCAGGAAAGTGCGGACAGGCAACCGGCTGATGCTGTTGCCAGTGCAGAGCCTGTCTATCGCGGGAAATCACCCGTTTGACGTGTTCAATAAAGTGCGGTGTAGGGATAGGTTCAGCACAATCGCTCCAGCGTAGTGAATCCGCGTCCGGATGCGTGTGCCAGGAATGCCAGGGTGGGGTCAGCAAAACCAGCCAACTGCCAGCAAGCAGTGTGCCGCTTAAGGCGGCAAACGCCGCAGCGTCAAAACCCTGCCCTGCGTCAAAAACCGCATGACGAAACTCGCGCCCTAATAATGTTTTTAGCGCCTGCGGCGTACAGCACGGCTCGGTAGGGGCTTGCTCCCCTACCCACAGCCAGTCGCCGGGTAACGTGCTACGTAGCGCTAATGCCTGTTCCTGACACCAGTTATCCTCGCCGCTGATAATCAGCAGACGACGGATCCCTTCGTGGGTCATTTGTTCGGTTAACGCGCTCAGCGCCGTGTTATCGGACATCCCTGCCTCAGTATCTTAAATACCTTTACCAAAAGTATTACATTGCCCCGGATCGCCGCTGTCAAAGCCGCGTTTGAACCAGGTAAAACGCTGTTCAGAGGTTCCGTGAGTAAAGCTGTCCGGCACGACGCGTCCTTGTCCCTGCTGTTGCAGACGATCGTCACCAATGGCCTGTGCGGCGTTCAGTGCCTCTTCCAGGTCACCAGACTCCAGTACGCCCTGCTGCTGCATGCTGTGGCCCCAGACACCGGCAAAGCAGTCTGCCTGCAGTTCCATTCGAACGGAAAGACGGTTCACTTCTGCCTGTGAGGCATTCTGCTGCATCTGACGAACTTTAGGTTCAATGCCCAGCAGTTTCTGCACGTGGTGACCCACTTCATGGGCGATAACATAGCCCTGAGCAAAATCACCATCGGCGCCCAGCTTGTTTTTCATGTCGTCATAGAATGAAAGGTCGATGTAAACCGTACCATCTGCCGGGCAATAAAACGGTCCCATCACGGACTGACCCGCGCCGCAGCCGGTACGCGTCGCGCCCCGGTACATCACCAGCTTCGGCTGTTGGTAGGTGCGACCCATTTTTTCAAACTGCTGTCCCCAGGTATCTTCTGTTGTAGCCAGAATCACCGAGGTAAATTTTGCCGCTTCATCATCGTTTGGGCTGATGGAGCGTGATGATTGCTGTTGGGAGACCGGCTGGCCAGTCATTAGCCCGGTGAGATCCACGCCATAGTAACCCGCCACCAGCACCACAATCAGCAGGATGATGCCTCCTTTACCACTGGGCAGACGAAAACCAGGCCCACCCATAGAGGGGCCGCCAGAGCTGTTTCGTCTGTCTTCCACGTTGTCACTTTCACGACGCCCTTGCCAGCGCATAATCACCTCAACTTTTTATTCATTATGATGATGATCGTAGGCGGTTCGGAACAGGATTACCATAAGAAATAGTAATCAAATCAGGTGGGGTTAATGAGCCGGAGAGCGATCGCCGGCTCAGGGGAAGATTAGTCTAACTTCACACCCAGGCGATGCGCGACGGCTTCATAGGCTTCGATCAGGCCGCCCAGACTCTGGCGGAAGCGATCTTTGTCCATTTTATCCAGCGTTTCTTTGTCCCACAGGCGGCTACCGTCCGGTGAGAATTCATCACCCAGGACCACTTCACCTTTATACAAACCAAACTCAAGTTTGAAGTCGACCAGAATCAGACCAGCATCATCAAACATCTTTTTCAGCACGTCGTTAGCTTTGTAGGTCAGCTCTTTCATACGTGCCAGATTCTCTTTGCTCACCCAACCAAAAGTTTCGCAATAGGAATCGTTAATCATTGGATCGTGCATAGCATCGTTTTTCAGGAACAGATCAAACAGCGGCGGATTCAGTTCAATACCTTCCTCAACGCCTAAACGCTTAACCAGAGAGCCTGCCGCGCGGTTACGTACCACACATTCAACCGGTACCATCTCCAGTTTTTTCACCAGACATTCGGTATCAGAAAGCAGTCGCTCCATCTGGGTAGGAATACCCGCTTCTTGCAGTTTAGTCATAATGAAATGGTTGAATTTGTTGTTCACCATGCCTTTACGGTCAAACTGTTCAATGCGCGCGCCATCCCCTGCTGACGTATCATTGCGGAATTCGAGCACCAACAGGTCCGGGTTTTCCGTGCTGTATACGGTCTTCGCTTTACCACGATACAACTCAGCTTGCTTTTGCATCTTTATTACTCCTGGGTGTGAATTAACGATAAATATTGCGTTTTTCTGCCGACGCACACGTTTGCGTATCATATCAGAAAAAAAGGGCTGGAGTTATCCAGCCCTTTATTTTTACTTACTGAACGCTGCCTGGAAGACGGCGACCAGCGCGTCGTTCTGGCTTTGCGTCAGGGTATGCCCCTTCGGATCGATAAACTGCAAGCTGCTGCGGTTGTCTAAATCACCGACCTGCAGTTTATAGTCGCCGGATACCAGACCCGGATCGCTTGCGCCCAACTCCTGCCAGTTGCTATCGGACAGTGGTTTGTAGGTCACCGCGATGCTGCCCTGAGAACGGGTGCTGTCGGTTACCTTCATCCCCACTTTCTCAAGCGCTGCCGGCAGACGCTGCCACACCACGTTGAACGGCCCACGTACCACCAGCATTGGTAAACCTGTGTCATCGGCGGCGCTCTGAACATCCATGGTGGCTGCAGAGCGGTTCTGCGCGGCATTCGCGGCGTCGGTGGCGTTTTTATCCAGACCAGCAGAGATAACGTTCATCATCTCAGCGCTGTAGCGCTGCATTGATGCCGCATCGGCTACGGGTTTACCCGCCTGCTCGAGGTTAACCAGTTTCACCGTTACCGCTTGCTGATAGCCCTGCGGTTTAACCGAGATTTGATAACGTCCACGGTACTGCTCGTCTTCATCCAGACGGTTCCAGTCAACCCAGTCGGTGGTCAACGTCTGGCTGGCATCATCACGTTTGGTGATCGTGTAGTTTTTAGACTGAATGACGCTAACGACCTGCGGCCACAGTGTGTTGCCACGACCGTTTTCCACCAGTAATGTCGACGTATCACCCGCGATCTGTGTGCGAGCACCGGTGACTAATGCTAACGGCTGAGCCGGTGGACGAATATCCAGCGCTTTACCCACGGCACCACTGCCGTTGGTTACCGGGATATTATAGTCGCCCGACATAACCGGCAAAATCATCCCAGCTGGAGCATGAAGCTCAGCAAGCGGTGCGGCCTCCAGATAGGATTCATCACCGCTCACCTGGCGCTTATAGCGCGAGTCAGAGCTACAGGCCGCGAGCAACATAACAAGCGAAACACCCGCAACCTTGGCCAGGCGCGACTTTTGTACTGAGTAAGCCATCAAATCTCCCTAAACTTTACAGCAAACCGGCATGCTTAAGCGCCGCTTTGACGATTTCACGAGCATTGTCCGTAATTGGCGTCATCGGCAGACGTAGCGTATCGGTCGCCACAAGTCCCAACTCCTTACACGCCCATTTCACGGGGATAGGATTGGGTTCGACAAATAGTTTGTTGTGTAACGGCATCAGACGCTGGTTAATCACCCGCGCCTCGGCAAATTGCCCGGCTGCCGCCAGTTTGCACATTTCAGCCATATCACGTGCCGCAACGTTAGACGTTACGGAAATCACGCCATGACCACCGAGCTGCATAAAATCCAGTCCGGTCGCGTCATCACCGCTGAGCAGAATAAAGTCGTCCGAAACCAGCTCTTTGATCTGGTGAACGCGACTTAAGTTCCCCGTGGCCTCTTTAATAGCGATAATATTTTTAACTTTCGCCAGACGACCAACGGTTTCCGGCAGCATATCGCAGCCAGTACGGGACGGCACATTATACAGAATTTGCGGCAGGTCAGTATGCTCAGCGATGGCTTTGAAATGCTGGAACAAACCTTCCTGGGTTGGGCGGTTGTAGTAAGGCGTCACCGTCAGGCAGCCGACAACACCGCTGTCGTTGAAACGCTGCGTCAGACTAATGGCTTCCGCGGTCGCATTGGCGCCGGTTCCGGCAATCACCGGAATACGCCCGTCAGCCAGTTCCAGCGTCATCATCACCACATCGCCATGTTCATCATGACTCAGGGTGGCGGACTCACCGGTGGTGCCAACAGAAACGATCGCCGAGGTGCCGCTGGCGACATGATAATCAATCAGTTTTTTCAGGCTCGACCGGCAGACTTTACCTTTCTCATCCATCGGCGTAACAAGCGCGACAATACTTCCCGTGAACATGGGCCATCCTCTGTGCAAACAAGTGTCTCAATGGTACGTTTGGTACGACAATAAAAGCAAGCGACCAGAGCCGTTCTGATTGTTGTATGCATGTTTTTTTTATGCTTTCCTTATGATTACCTCACCGCTCAAAGGAAGAACAGGTTTGACATCGTCATCGCAACACTATCTGGTCATTACTGCGCTGGGTGCCGATCGCCCAGGAATTGTGAACACCATCACGCGTCATGTCAGCAGTTGCGGCTGTAATATCGAAGACAGCCGACTGGCCATGCTGGGTGATGAGTTCACGTTTATCATGTTGCTGTCGGGCACCTGGAATGCCATCACCCTGATTGAATCAACCCTGCCATTAAAAGGCGCAGAGCTGGATTTACTCATTGTGATGAAGCGTACGACCGCGCGCCCCCGTCCGGCAATGCCTGCTACGGTATGGGTGCAGGTCGATGTCCCTGATTCTCCCCATTTGATTGAACGCTTCACCGCTCTGTTTGACAGCCACCAAATGAATATTGCGGAACTGGTTTCACGCACGCAACCGGCTGAGAATGGAAAGGCGGCGCAGTTGTTTATTCAAATTACCGCACATAGTCCTGCGTCACATGATTCGGCAAATATTGAAGATGCGTTTAAAGCACTCTGTACAGAACTCAATGCGCAAGGCAGTATTAACGTCGTCAATTACTCACAGCATGATGAACAGGATGGAGTTAAGTAATGAACCCACTGAAAGCCGGTGATATCGCACCGAAATTTAGCTTGCCGGATCAAGACGGAGAACAAGTAAATTTAACCGACTTCCAGGGACAGCGTGTTCTGGTTTATTTTTACCCGAAAGCCATGACACCCGGCTGTACCGTACAGGCCTGCGGCCTGCGCGATAACATGGATGAGTTAAAAAAAGCGGGTGTTGAAGTGCTGGGGATCAGCACTGACAAACCAGAGAAGCTTTCCCGATTCGCGGAGAAAGAAGTCCTGAATTTCACGCTCCTGTCCGATGAAGATCATCAGGTTTGCGAGCAGTTCGGCGTCTGGGGTGAGAAGTCATTTATGGGAAAAACCTACGATGGCATCCACCGCATCAGCTTCCTGATTGATGCCGAAGGGAAAATTGAGCATGTGTTTGATGACTTCAAAACCAGCAACCACCACGACGTAGTAATGAATTGGCTGAAAGAGAACGCCTGACCGTGAAATGCCGGATGGCGGCGTGAACGCCTTATCCGGCCTACAAATGCACGCGCGTAGGCCGGATAAGACGCGTTAGCGTCGCCATCCGGCAGATGACCGCCCGGTTACTCAAACGTCCCTTTCACGCACGCTTTCTGCTCCCTGACTACGGCTTTTCCCTTCGCCCACAGGTGATGAACTTCCAGCGCGTCGTTGAGCACCAGAATGTCCGCATCGCATCCCACCGCCAGACGCCCTTTATGCTCCAGTGCCAAAAATTCTGCGACCGTACGCGTCAGCGGACACAGCGCCTGTTCCAGCGGTATGGCATGAATCTTCACCAACTGGCGCACCGTCTCAGCCAGTGATTCAAACCCCGCGACACCGATGCCAGTGAGATTGCCAAGCTCATCAAATTCCGGCTGGCTGCCGTTGCCATCCGAGCTAAGGGTAATGCGCGACAGCGGCACGTTCTGGCGCAGCGCCGTGGCGATAGCCGTGGCCGGGTCGACGGGCTCATCAATGCTGCTGGTAATGTCGATATAACCGCCTTTACGGGCATACTCCAGCGCCGCCTGGAACAGCGGTTCCGCACGGTTAACGTGTGTCGGCAACAGTTTAGTAATCGGCACATCGCAGCAGTCGAGGATCTGGTACAACGGTTCCAGCATGCGCGGGCTGTCGCCCATATGGAAAACGCTGATCCCTGGTTTGCGCCCTAACAACCCGCCGACGCGCGACTGCGCGGCCATGTTTGCCAGCGCCGAGGTATCCGGGGCTGAGGAACGATGGTCCGAAATCGCACATTTCACGCCAATAACTTTATCAATCAGTGCCACGTCGCGATCGATACTGCCGGTGATAGTCGGGGAAGGCAGAGAATACGCCCCGGTCAGCATCCATGCGCTGATGCCTTCAAACTCCAGCGCGCGGGTTTTTGCCAGCAGCGATTCCGGGTGACGGGTAATGCCATCGGTCCCCAGCAAACCCACCACCGACGTGACGCCAGCTTCAACCAGCCGTGACAAGCGCACTTCCGGCGTGCGGGTATGCGGCCCCGCCTCCCCACCGCCGCCAATAAGATGGACGTGTTGATCGATAAATCCTGGGCACACAATCGCGCCGTCAAGATTGATACACTCGCAACCGGGAAAGTCTTCAGGAGAAATTGACGGGGCGATGGCAACAATTTTGCTGCCGGAGACCAGTATATCCTGTCGCCCTAAATCTTCCGGCGCATACACGTGTCCCTGCTGGAACAACGTCAAATCAAGAATTGAACAGTTCATAACCTTCCTTGTCAGGCAATAACCTGCATAACCCAAATAGAGAGCAGCGCATTAATGACGCATACCGCAATAATTAGCGGGTAATAACGAGGATGAACCCCCGCGGTCCCCAGACAACGGCCCACATTTTGCACCGGATTGCCCATCAGGTAGATAGCCGGTAACAACACCGTGGCATCATGTCCCGAAAGCGTACCGGCGACAACCAGGCTGGCGCACACGCCGACGCCGCCTCCCATACTCATCACCGCTGCCAGCAGCACAGTGGCAGATTCCCCCGGCAGCCCCCACAGCGCCATTACCGGCTCGCATACCCGCCCGACAACCTCGAGCAGCCCTGTCACCTTCAGCGCCTGAATAATCACAAACGCCATCACCACGTTAGGTAACAGACTGGTTGTTGCAATGGTAAACCCGCGCCGTGCGCCATCGATAAACATATCCATGACGTTTTTACGTACCTGTGTTGTCATCTCACGCCTCCTGCTGCATACGGCGATTTTCCAGCTGCGCGATCCATACACGCAACAGGTTCGCGCCCACAAATTTGAAGACAAGGATCACAGCCAGCGGCGTAATCACCGGAACGGTCACCATCGTAAACAGCGCTGCGCCAGAAGAAAAATAGTTGGTAATGCACGCGCTGCCGCTGGTTTGCCAGCAGGCAAAAATAGCGCGTTCCTGCTCTGTGATAATGCCCTCTTCCGCCATTTCTTTGGTCATCCCTGCCGCGGCATCGGTATTTTGCAAATTCGCAATCAACGCCAGCGAACAAATACCCGGAATGCCCAGTAACGGACGCAGGACCGGCGTCATCAGCTGTTGTGCCGCGCGCAACCCACCCAACCCTTCGGTGACGGAAATAATCCCGAGCGAAAGAATGACGGAAGGCGCCAGTTCAAGCGCGAATAAGAAGCCGTCTTTTGCCCCCATCCCCCCAGTGCCACGAAAAGAGACTGCCGTGTCGCCCGCAGCATTAATCTGCCCAAACGCACCGTTGAGGACGGTGAAGTCAAAGACCCGCCACCATTCGGTACTTTTCGCAAACATGCCGGAAAAAAGAATAATCGTAATAAAAAAAGCGAGATAACCGCCCCATCCCACCTTTTGCTGCGTGTGTGTGCTGTGACCCATTTTGTTCTCCTGTTGGCCTTAATCCTTGTGTGACTAAAAGACATCACGATGGTCAAGTTAAAGACAAACGCGGAGAAAAACGACAGCAGAAGAGATTATTCAGAAAGTGTGGATAGAGGTCAGACAAGTTCAGATCCGGCGACATGATATCGCCGGATCTTGCAGATTAGGGTTCGTCAACGACCTGACCATCCGGCCAGGCATGCATTACCGCTTTGATTAACGTCGCCAGAGGAATCGCAAAGAATACGCCCCAGAATCCCCACAGACCGCCGAAAATCACCACGGAGAGAATAATCACCAGTGGATGCAGATTGACCGCCTCGGAGAACAACACGGGAACCAGCAAATTGCCGTCCAGTGCCTGGATTATCAGGTACACAGCAAAACAGCTCCAGAACTCGGTGCCAAGCCCGAACTGGAACAGCGCCACGCCAACCACCGGAATCGTCACCACAAAAGCGCCGATATACGGGATCAGCACAGAGAACCCGACCAGCACCGCCAGCAGCAGCGAATAGTTGAGACCAAACAGCAGGAAGCCGAGCCAGGTTGCTACGCCGACCACCACCATTTCCAGCACCTTCCCGCGGATATAGTTGGTGATTTGCTGATTCATCTCTTTCCATACCTGCCCCGCCAGCCCGCGGTTACGCGGCAGCACCCGGCGCACGGCGTTCAGCATCTGTCCTTTATCTTTGATCAGAAAGAACACCATCAATGGGACGAGAACCAGGTAAACCGCCAGCGTCAGCAAACCGACCAGTGAGGCCAGCGAATATTTCACCACCGAATCGCCCATGGTGAGCATTCGCGAGCGCATATTTTCCGCCATCGCATCAATGATGCCCGCATCCATCAGCGCCGGGTAACGTCGTGGCAAGGTGGCGGCAAAATCAGACAATTTATTGAGCATGCCGGGCATGTCGCGGATCAGGTAAATTCCCTGCTGCCACGCAACGGGCATCACCACAAAGGCCATCAGCAGTAAAATACCGACAAATACCACCAGCACAATCGATGTCGCCCAACGCCGTGAACACCCAATATGTTCCAGCCGCACTGTCGGCCATTCAAGCAGGTACGCCAGCACAATGGCGACCAGCAGCGGCGCCAAAAGACCGCTAAAGAAAAACAGGATGCCAAAACCGGCAACAAGAATAATCAGCAGGGCGATGGCTTCGGGGTCGCTAAAGCGGCGACGATACCATTGCATCAACATTTCGAGCATAAAACCCTTCCATGAACCCAATAGCGGGATTGCGATCCCGAATTGTATCGAAATGTCACAAAAAAGACTTCGCTTTTTATGGCTGATTACGCAAAGTGAAAAGACATTTTTCCTGGGTGTTCATCGTCAGGTTTCGCAGTTACACTCCGTAAGCTTGCGGAGTGTGAACGATACTTCACAGCATCGGTCAAATGGCTATCTCAAAAAAGAATACAGGACAGAGGTTATGTTCAGGCAGTTGAAAAAAAACCTGGTTGCTACCCTCATTGCCGCACTGACTATCGGTCAGGTTGCGCCCGCATTTGCTGATACTGCGGACACCCTGCCTGATATGGGAACGTCGGCAGGCAGTACGCTTTCCATAGGACAGGAAATGCAGATGGGCGATTATTACGTACGCCAACTGCGCGGCAGTGCGCCATTAATTAACGATCCATTGCTCACCCAATACATTAATGCGCTGGGGATGCGTCTGGTCTCGCACGCCGACTCGGTAAAAACGCCCTTCACCTTCTTTTTGATTAACAACGATGAAATCAACGCCTTTGCTTTCTTTGGCGGCAACGTTGTCCTGCACTCCGCACTATTCCGCTATTCCGACAACGAAAGCCAGCTGGCATCGGTTATGGCGCACGAAATTTCCCACGTTACACAGCGTCACCTGGCGCGTGCCATGGAAGATCAGAAACGCAGCGCACCGCTAACGTGGGTTGGCGCATTAGGTTCAATTTTATTAGCAATGGCCAGCCCGCAGGCGGGTATGGCGGCGCTGACCGGTACGCTGGCGGGTACACGTCAGGGAATGATCAGCTTTACGCAGCAAAACGAACAGGAAGCAGACCGCATCGGTATTCAGGTGCTGCAACGCTCGGGATTCGATCCCCAGGCCATGCCAACGTTCCTGGAAAAACTGCTCGACCAGGCTCGTTACTCTTCGCGTCCGCCGGAAATTTTGCTGACTCACCCCCTGCCGGAAAGCCGTCTGTCTGATGCCCGTAACCGCGCCAACCAGATGCGCCCGGTGGTCGTCCAGTCGTCAGAAGATTTTTATCTGGCTAAGGCACGAACCTTAGGCATGTACAACTCTGGTCGTAACCAGTTGACCGATGACCTGCTGAGTAGCTGGTCGAAAGGCAACGTACGTGAGCAACGTGCGGCCCAGTATGGCCGGGCATTGCAGGCGATGGAAGCCAGTAAATACGACGAGGCGCGTAAAGCGCTGCAACCGCTGCTGGCGGCAGATCCTAACAATGCCTGGTATCTCGACCTGGCAACGGATATCGATCTCGGCCAGAAGAAAACCAGTGATGCCATTAACCGCCTGAAAAACGCCCGCGACCTGCGCACTAACCCGGTTCTGCAGCTCAACCTGGCGAATGCCTATTTACAGGGTGGACAAGCCAAAGAGGCGGCGACCATCCTGAATCGCTATACGTTTAACCATAAAGATGACCCTAACGGCTGGGATCTGTTAGCGCAAACGGAAGCCAACCTGAGCAACCGCGATCAGGAGCTGGCGGCGCGCGCGGAGGGGTATGCCCTAGCGGGACGTCTGGATCAGGCTATTTCGATGCTTAGCAGCGCAAGCTCTCAGGTGAAACTGGGTAGCCAGCAGCAGGCCAGATACGATGCCCGTATTGACCAGCTACGCCAGCTGCAAGAACGCTTTAAACCGTACACGAAGATGTAATTATCGAACCTTTGCCGGATGGCGACGCTGTAGCGTCTTATCCGGCCTACGTCAGACGCAATATGTAGGCCGGATAAGGTCTTTTGGCCGCCATCCGGCAGTATTGTTATGCAAGGAGAAGTCATGTCAGACGCGATTAAAATCTACCATAACCCACGTTGTTCCAAGAGCCGTGAAACGCTGGAATTACTGAAGTCCAACGGCGTGGACCCGGAAGTGGTGTTGTATCTGGAAACGCCGGCTGACGCAGCAACCCTGCGTGAACTGCTGCAGATGCTCGGCATGTCCAGCGCGCGTGAACTGATGCGCCAGAAAGAGGATCTCTATAAGTCGCTTAACCTGGCGGACAAAAATCTGAGTGAAGATGCGCTGATTCAGGCAATGGTGGAAAACCCGAAACTGATGGAGCGCCCGATTGTGGTTGCCAAAGGTCAGGCTCGAATTGGACGCCCGCCTGAGCAGGTACTGGAAATCGTCGGTTAACCTGCAACCTGCCGCAGTCTGCTCGGCTGCGGCGCTTACAGCTTCAGAATTTCTTTTACGAACGGAATGGTCAACTTACGCTGGGCGGTGATCGAAGCATGATCAAGCTGATCCAGCGTCATAAACAGCGTTCGCATTTCTCGATCCAGACGCTTTAGCAGAAAACGTCCCACATCTTCCGGCAGTTCAAATCCACGAAGTCTGGCGCGTAATTGCAACGCCTGCAGCTTATCTTCATCGGAAAGCGGTTGTAGCTTGTAGATTTGCCCCCAGTCCAGGCGTGAGGCGAGATCCGGCAACCCCAGATTCAGCTGTCTTGGCGGACGATCGCCGGTGATCAGCAAACGCGTTTTCCCCGACTCCAGGATACGGTTGTAGAGATCAAAGATCGCCATTTCCCACAGCGAATCGCCGGCCACACATTCGATGTTATCAATGCAAACCAGCGATAAATGCTCCATCCCGTCGAGCACCTCGGGGACGAACCAGGTGCGTTTGTCGAGCGGCACGTAGCCTACCGCATCGCCGCGCGCGGACAGTTCCGCACAGGCTGCATGCAGCAAATGACTACGGCCAGCGCCTTCACGCGACCAGAGATAAATATACCCGCTATGTTCCTGACGCAGCACGTTTTGCAGTGCAGCCAGTAAAGAGGAGTTATCCCCCGGCCAGAAACTTGCGAAAGTTTCGTCGTCAGGAAGATAAAGTGGCAAAGAGAGCTGTGCCGGTGTGTTCAGAGATACCTCAACCCAGGATTTCATAAAATCGCGTTGAGTTTAACACAGAAATACGTCGCGATAGAACCGGGCAGCGCTGCCGCCCGGTCAGAGATTTACTGTTGCGGACTGTCTGCATCTTTCGCGTCAAGCACGACTTCTTCCGGACGCAGCAGGCTGATAACTTTGAAAATCAGGCTCAGACAGACACCAACGATGGTCGCCAACGCCATGCCTTTCAGCTCTGCGGCACCGATGTGAACTTTCGCACCACTCACGCCGATGATCAAAATAACCGACGTCAGGATCAGGTTCTGCGCCTTGTTATAGTCAACCTTTGACTCGATCAGTACGCGAATACCAGAAGCGCCAATCACGCCGTACAGCAGCAGCGATACGCCACCCATAACCGGCAGTGGAATGATTTGGATCGCCGCCGCCAGTTTACCCACGCAGGAGAGAAGAATGGCGAAAATTGCCGCACCGCCGATAACCCAGGTACTGTAAACGCGGGTGATCGCCATTACGCCGATATTTTCGCCGTACGTGGTGTTCGGCGTAGAGCCGAAGAAACCAGAGATTACCGTAGACAGACCGTTGGCAAACATAGAACGATGCAGGCCAGGATCGCGAATCAAATCTTTTTTCACGATATTCGCCGTTACCACCAGGTGCCCGACGTGTTCAGCGATGACCACCAGCGCCGCTGGCAGGATGGTCAGAATGGCAACCCATTCAAAACGCGGCGTGTAGAACGTCGGCAGCGCGAACCAGTGGGCCTGCGCAATCGGCGTAGTGTCCACAACGCCCATCACGAAGGAAAGCGCATAACCGGCCAGCACCCCGATCAGAATCGGGATAATCGCCATAAACCCGCGGAACAATACGGAACCAAAGACCGTTACCGCCAGCGTCACCATAGAAATGATGATGGTTTTTGAATCCGGTAATTGCCCCTCAGCAGGCAGTAACCCCGCCATACCCGCAGCAACGCCAGCCAGCTCCAGACCGATGACGGCAACGATTGCGCCCATCGCCGCAGGCGGGAACATGACATCCAGCCAGCCGGTTCCTGCCTTCTTAACAATGAAAGAAACCAGGCAGAACAGGACGCCACACATAATGAAACCGCCCAGCGCCACTTCATACCCTAACGGCAGCAGCAGCAGTACCGGGGAAATAAATGCAAAGCTTGAACCCAGATATGCGGGAATTTTACCCTTACAAATAAAGAGATACAGCAACGTACCAATGCCGTTAAACAGCAGAACGGTAGCCGGGTTGATGTGGAACAGGACTGGCACCAGTACCGTTGCGCCAAACATGGCGAACAGGTGCTGCAAACTAAGCGGGATTGTCTGTAAAAGCGGCGGTCTTTCACTCACCCCGATAGCACGGCGCGTCATAGTGTTTTCCTCTGAGTGTTGTTTGTTATTAGCCATTGGGTTGTTTTATTCAAAAAAAAGCCGACTCTTAAAGTCGGCTTCTTTTCACTTATTCGTTTACTTAGTACCAAAAATCTTATCGCCGGCATCGCCGAGCCCCGGAATAATGTATCCGTGCTCGTTCAGTCCCTGATCGATGGAGGCGGTGTACAGCTCCACATCCGGGTGCGCTTTTTCCAGTGCCGCGATACCTTCCGGTGCTGCAACCAGGACCAGCACTTTAATGCTGGTGCAGCCTGCATTTTTCAGCAGATCGATAGTGGCGATAACAGAGCCGCCGGTTGCCAGCATTGGGTCAACGATCAGCGCCATACGCTCATCGATGTTAGAAACCAGCTTCTGGAAATACGGAACCGGCTCCAGCGTCTCTTCGTTACGGTACATACCAACAACGCTGATACGCGCGCTCGGAACGTTTTCCAGAACGCCTTCCATCATGCCCAGACCCGCACGCAGGATAGGCACAACGGTGATTTTTTTGCCTTTGATTTGGTCAACTTCAACTGGACCGTTCCAGCCTTCAATGGTCACCTTTTCGGTTTCCAGACCAGCGGTTGCTTCATAAGTCAGCAGACTGCCAACTTCCGAGGCGAGTTCACGAAAGCGTTTAGTGCTGATGTCGTTTTCACGCATCAGTCCCAGCTTGTGTTTGACGAGTGGGTGTTTGACTTCCACGATCTTCATACTCTTCTCCTTTCCTCAGACGAATGGCAACCACAAAAAAAATCGCCGGATTATACCGCTTTTCCTCTCTGGCGCAACACTGCATACGCTTGATATGGATCAACCAAAGTCATTTGCGTCTGAATGATGAGTATAAAACAAGCCCCGCACTGATGGCGGGACTCGCTGTCAATGCTATGAATTTTAAAGATATTCAGCATTGGTCTGGATGACTTTTTGATACCACGAAAAAGATTTTTTAGGTGAGCGCGTTAATGTCCCGCTACCGTCATTATTTTTATCGACATAGATAAACCCGTAGCGTTTTTTCATCTCCCCTGTCCCGGCAGAGACTAAATCAATGCAGCCCCACGGGGTATATCCCATCAGATCCACGCCATCTTCCACCACCGCTTTTTTCATCTCACGTATGTGGGCGGCAAGGTAGTCGATACGGTACTGGTCGTTAACTGTACCATCGTCCTCGCGCACATCAATGGCGCCAAATCCATTCTCCACAATAAATAGTGGCAGTTGATAATGATCCCAGAACCAGTTCAGTGAATAACGTAGGCCAACCGGATCAATCTGCCAGCCCCAGTCCGATTTCTGCACGTACGGGTTGGAAACCAGGCTTTTCGACTCGTCGTAATCCAGCTGTGGGTTGTCCGCCGTTGCCTGGGTCGCGAAAGACATATAATAGCTAAAGCCGATGTAATCAACGCAGCCCTTGGCCAGCGCCTGACGGTCTTCCTCGGTGATATCCAGTTCAAAGCCACGACGGGCAAAGTAGTTGAGAAGATGCCGCGGGTATTTGCCGCGCACATGGACGTCAGTAAACCAGTAACGCCGGTGCATGGCATTCATCGCCATCATCATATCGTCTGGCGCGCAGGTCAGCGGATAGATTGGACACATGGCAATCATGCACCCTATTTGTAATTCCGGGTTAATCTCACGCGCGACCTTTACCGCCAGCGCGCTTGCCACCAGCTCATAGTGCGCCGCCTGGTACATGACCGGCTCGCGGTCTTCGCCAGGCTGGTATTTCAGACCTGAGTTAGTAAAGGGCGCGAAATCTTCGTGATAATTTGCCTGGTTGTTAATCTCATTAAACGTCATCCAGTACTTCACTTTGTGCTGGTAACGAGTGAATACCACCCTGGCAAAACGGACAAAGAAATCGATAAGCTTGCGGTTGCGCCAGCCGCCGTACTCCGTCACCAGATGGTAAGGCATCTCAAAATGCGACAGCGTAATCACCGGCTCAATGCCATATTTCAGGCATTCGTCAAACAGGTCATCATAGAACTGTAGGCCAGCCTCATTGGGTTGTTCTTCATCGCCTAAGGGGAAAATACGTGTCCAGGCAATAGAGGTGCGAAAACATTTAAACCCCATTTCGGCAAACAGCTTTATGTCGCCTTTATAGCGATGATAAAAATCGATGGCCTCATGGTTAGGGTAATTTTTACCGGCAATCACACCGTCGGTAATTTCACGCGCCACACCATGCGCTCCCGCGGTCATGACATCGGCAACGCTGACGCCTTTTCCGCCCTCCTGCCAGCCACCTTCCAGTTGATGAGCAGCGACAGCACCACCCCACATGAAATCTGCTTTAAATCCTGACATACCCTTCCCCTATCGTGATGACTCTGCGCAAAACGCTGTTGATGAGGTCCGCAACAGAAAACAGAAACCGGTTTCAGTACGATACTGTGCATTCGGCTAACAGGATTCAAGCACAAGACTGTACCCGGTTTCATTTTCGTGGCGCAGCTCAAACAAATAGATAAATGATTGTAAAATGCTGAAAAAACCAGCAGATAAAACTTGATGCAGAGCAGGCTCGCAAACGTTTGCTTTCCCTGTTAGAATTGCGCCGAATTTAACTTTTACTGCAAGTAAACATGTGGGGAAGCAGGCAGTGACCGATAAAACCTCTCTTAGCTACAAAGATGCCGGTGTTGATATTGATGCAGGTAATGCTCTGGTTGATCGAATCAAAGGCGTAGTAAAGAAAACTCGTCGTCCGGAAGTTATGGGTGGTCTGGGTGGCTTCGGTGCGCTGTGCGCATTGCCGCAAAAATATCGTGAACCGGTACTGGTTTCCGGCACTGATGGCGTTGGTACAAAACTGCGTCTGGCGATGGATCTGAAACGCCACGACACTATCGGCATTGACCTCGTCGCAATGTGCGTCAACGACCTCGTGGTTCAGGGCGCTGAGCCGCTGTTCTTCCTCGACTACTATGCAACCGGCAAACTGGATGTGGACACCGCAGCCAGCGTCATTAACGGGATTGCCGAAGGCTGCCTGCAGTCTGGCTGTGCGCTGGTCGGTGGGGAAACAGCTGAAATGCCGGGGATGTACCACGGCGAAGATTACGACGTGGCAGGTTTCTGCGTTGGCGTCGTCGAAAAATCAGAGATTATCGACGGTTCAAAAGTGGCTGACGGTGACGTACTGATTGCGCTCGGCTCCAGCGGCCCGCACTCCAACGGCTACTCTCTGGTGCGTAAAATTGTAGAAGTCAGCGGTTGTGACCCAGAAACCACCGAGCTTGAAGGCAAGCCGCTGGCCGATCACTTACTGGCCCCTACCCGCATTTACGTGAAATCCATTCTGGAACTGATCGAGAAGGTTGATGTGCACGCCATTGCCCACCTGACCGGCGGCGGCTTCTGGGAAAATATTCCACGCGTTCTGCCAGACAACACGCAGGCAGTGATCGACGAATCTTCATGGCAGTGGCCAGCCGTCTTCAACTGGCTGCAAACGGCGGGTAACGTCAGCCAGCATGAGATGTATCGCACCTTTAACTGCGGTGTAGGTATGGTTATCGCCCTGCCAGCTCCGGAAGTGGACAAAGCCCTTGCTTTGCTCAATGAGAAAGGTGAAAACGCATGGAAAATCGGTATCATCAAAGCTTCTGATTCCGAACAGCGTGTGGTCATTGAATGAAAAACATCGTGGTGCTCATTTCCGGCAACGGAAGTAATTTGCAGGCGATAATCGACGCCTGCGAACAGAAAAAAATCAATGGCACCATACGTGCAGTATTCAGTAACAAGGCCGATGCGTTCGGCCTTGAGCGCGCACGCGAAGCGAATATTCCGGCACACTCGCTGGAAGCCGCCCAGTTTGCCAGTCGCGAAGCATTCGACCGCCAACTGATACAAGAGATTGACGCCTATGCACCCGATGTCGTGGTGCTGGCCGGTTATATGCGTATCCTCAGCCCGGCGTTTGTCGCTCACTATGCTGAACGATTGCTGAATATCCACCCGTCTTTATTGCCGAAGTATCCCGGCCTGCATACGCACCGCCAGGTACTGGAAAACGGCGATGAAGAACATGGTACCTCAGTCCATTTCGTGACGGATGAGTTGGACGGCGGACCGGTCATTCTCCAGGCCAAAGTCCCAGTATTTGAAGGCGACAGCGAAGATGACGTCACGGCACGGGTTCAGGCTCAGGAACATACCATTTACCCGCTGGTGGTAAGCTGGTTTATCGACGGTCGCCTGAAGATGCGTGATAACGCTGCATGGCTGGATGGCGTTCGTTTGCCTCCACAAGGCTACGCCGCCGACGAATAATAAAAAAACCAACCTGTAAGCCGAATGTCACCATCCGGCTTACAGGCATAACTACCTTTTCCGGTTAATACCACCGGTATTCATCTACGCTCCCCCTTTCTCTTTGCTATCAGACGGTTTATTGTCATATTTTTCTGGCACAGTTGGACATCTGAGAGCAATGCTCGCCATAATAAATCGGTAGTGTCCCGTGAATGAAACGGAGTAAAAGTGGTAATGGGTCAGGAAAAGCTATACATCGAGAAAGAACTCAGCTGGTTAGCGTTCAACGAACGTGTACTCCAGGAAGCTGCTGATAAGTCAAACCCGTTGATCGAACGGATGCGTTTCTTAGGCATCTATTCCAATAACCTCGACGAGTTTTATAAGGTTCGTTTTGCCGAACTGAAGCGCCGAATCATTATTAGCGAAGAACAGGGTTCAAACTCTCACTCCCGCCATTTGTTAGGCAAAATCCAGGCCCGCGTATTAAAAGCCGATCAGGAATTTGACGGCCTGTACAACGAGTTGCTGTTGGAAATGGCGCGCAATCAGATTTTCTTAATCAACGAACGCCAGTTGTCGGTCAATCAGCAAAGCTGGTTGCGTCATTACTTCAAGCAATATCTTCGCCAGCACATCACGCCGATCCTGATTAACCGCGAGACGGATTTAGTCCAGTTTTTGAAAGATGACTACACCTATCTGGCGGTAGAAATTATCCGTGGCGATACGATCCGCTACGCGCTGCTGGAAATTCCTTCCGACAAGGTTCCTCGTTTTGTGAATCTGCCGCCGGAAACCCCACGCCGTCGCAAACCGATGATCCTGCTGGACAACATATTACGTTACTGCCTTGACGACATTTTCAAAGGGTTCTTTGATTACGACGCACTGAACGCCTATTCGATGAAAATGACCCGTGACGCCGAATACGATTTGGTGCACGAGATGGAATCGAGCCTGATGGAGCTGATGTCATCCAGCCTGAAACAGCGTCTGACCGCAGAACCTGTACGTTTTGTCTATCAGCGTGACATGCCCAACGCGCTGGTCGAGGTACTGCGTGAAAAACTGACGATTTCTCGCTACGACTCGATTGTTCCCGGCGGGCGTTACCATAACTTCAAAGACTTTATTAACTTCCCCAACGTTGGTAAAGCTAACCTGGTGAACAAACCGCTGCCGCGTCTGCGCCATATCTGGTTCGACAACGAGAAGTTTCGTAACGGCTTTGACGCCGTTCGTGAACGCGACGTGCTGCTGTATTACCCCTATCACACCTTTGAGCACGTTCTTGAACTGCTGCGCCAGGCCTCTTTCGACCCGAGCGTGCTGGCTATAAAGATCAACATCTACCGTGTGGCAAAAGATTCACGCATCATAGATTCAATGATCCATGCCGCGCACAACGGTAAGAAAGTCACCGTGGTGGTGGAATTGCAGGCCCGCTTCGATGAAGAAGCCAACATCCATTGGGCCAAGCGTCTTACCGAAGCAGGCGTTCACGTCATCTTCTCCGCGCCAGGCCTGAAAATTCACGCCAAACTGTTCCTTATCTCGCGTAAAGAAGGTGATGAAGTCGTGCGCTATGCGCATATCGGGACGGGGAACTTCAACGAAAAAACGGCACGCCTGTATACCGACTACTCGTTGCTAACTGCCGATTCGCGCATTACCAACGAAGTGCGTCGGGTGTTTAACTTCATCGAGAACCCGTATCGCCCGGTGACGTTCGATTATCTGCTGGTTTCCCCGCAGAACTCACGTCGTCTGCTGTACGCGATGATCGACAAAGAGATCGCCAACGCGCAGCAAGGACTGCCTTCCGGCATTACGCTAAAACTGAATAACCTGGTCGATAAAGGTCTGGTTGACCGCCTCTATGCGGCCTCAAGCTCAGGTGTGCCGGTCAATTTGTTGATTCGTGGTATGTGTTCTTTGATTCCGAATCTGGAAGGTATCAGCGACAATATTCGCGTTATCAGCATCGTTGATCGCTATCTTGAACATGACCGGGTCTATATCTTCGAGAACGGGGGTGACAAGCAGGTGTATCTCTCCTCCGCTGACTGGATGACAAGAAACATCGACTATCGTATCGAAGTTGCCACACCACTTCTTGACCCGCGCCTTAAGCAACGCGTGCTGGATATTATCGATATCCTGTTCAGCGACACGGTGAAAGCCCGCTTTATTGATAAAGAACTGAGTAATCGCTACGTACCGCGCGGAAACCGCCGTAAGGTTCAGTCACAATTGGCGATTTACGATTACATCAAATCACTCGAGCAACCTGACTAAAGATATGCCAATACACGACAAGACTCCACGACCGCAAGAATTTGCTGCGGTCGACCTTGGTTCAAACAGTTTCCATATGGTCATTGCCCGCGTGGTTGATGGCGCAATGCAAATTATTGGGCGACTGAAACAACGCGTACATCTGGCGGATGGCCTCGGCGAAGATAACAAGCTGAGCGAAGAGGCCATGGAGCGCGGGCTAAGCTGTTTATCACTGTTCGCCGAACGTTTGCAGGGGTTTCCTCCATCAAGCGTATGTATCGTGGGAACCCATACTTTGCGTCAGGCACTGAATGCGACTGATTTTCTCAAGCGAGCGGAAAAAGTCATCCCCTACCCAATTGAGATTATTTCCGGCAACGAAGAAGCCCGATTGATCTTTATGGGCGTTGAACATACGCAGCCGGAAAAAGGTCGCAAGCTGGTTATCGATATCGGCGGCGGCTCAACAGAACTGGTGATCGGGGAAGATTTCGAGCCTAAACTGGTCGAAAGCCGCCGTATGGGCTGCGTCAGCTTTGCCCAGATGTATTTCCCGCGCGGTGTAATTAACCGTGAAAATTTCCAGCGTGCCCGCATGGCGGCTGCGCAAAAGCTCGAAACCTTAACCTGGCAGTTTCGCATTCAGGGCTGGAACGTTGCGCTGGGCGCATCGGGCACCATTAAAGCAGCCCATGAAGTGCTGCTGGAGATGGGTGAAAAAGACGGTTTTATCACCCCCGAACGTCTGGACAAGCTGACATCTGAAGTGTTGAAGCACGCGTCATTTGATGCGCTCAGCTTGCCGGGGTTGTCAGAAGAAAGAAAAGCAGTATTTGTACCCGGACTCGCGATTCTGTGCGGCGTTTTTGACGCGTTAGCTATTCGCGAACTTCGCCTTTCTGATGGTGCGTTACGTGAAGGCGTGTTGTACGAGATGGAAGGCCGTTTTCGCCACCAGGACGTTCGCAGCCGTACCGCCAGCAGCCTGGCGAACCAGTACAACATTGACAGCGAACAGGCCCGGCGCGTACTAGAAACGACGATGCAAATGTACGACCAGTGGCATACGCAGCAGCCAAAGCTGGCCAATCCCCAACTGGAAGCGTTACTGCGTTGGGCAGCAATGCTGCATGAGGTTGGGCTGAACATTAACCACAGCGGTTTGCATCGCCACTCTGCGTATATCTTACAAAACAGCGATCTTCCTGGTTTCAATCAGGAACAACAGCTGATGATGGCAACATTAGTTCGTTATCATCGCAAAGCGATTAAGCTCGACGACTTGCCCCGCTTTACGCTGTTTAAGAAGAAACAGTTTCTGCCGTTAATTCAGCTGCTGCGCCTGGGCGTGCTGTTGAATAATCAGCGTCAGGCGACCACCACACCGCCGACTTTGACCCTGATAACCGACGACAGCCACTGGACCTTACGCTTCCCGCATGACTGGTTTAGCCAAAATGCGCTGGTGCTGCTCGATCTGGAGAAAGAGCAGCAATACTGGGAAGCCGTAACAGGCTGGCGACTCAAAATTGAAGAAGAGAGCTCACCCGATATCGCCGCATAAGATCTCAGCAGGTGTCAGTTCATCTGGCACCTGCTTTTCCAGAGTTTCATTCAACGGCAGTGGCTCACCAATCAGATACCCCTGCATGTAATCAATCCCCAGCGAAATCACCGCACTGCGTATTTCTTCGCTTTCGACGTACTCCGCAACCACCAGCATTCTTTTCATCCGCGCCAGATGGCAAATAGAGGCCACGATTTGGTAGTCGAGGCTGTTCGAAACAATATTGCGAATAAAGCTACCGTCAATTTTCAGGATATCGGCATTCACATTTTTCAGCCGCGCATAGCTGGCATACCCAGTACCAAAATCATCAATCGCAATCTGACAGCCCAGTGATTGCAGCTGCAGCAACGTTGCCTGTGCCTGTTCCGCATTGGTCAAGGCATTGCTTTCCGTCACTTCAAAGATAAGTTGCCATGCTTCAACCTTGTACTTATTCAGTAACTGATTGATGTCATTAGGAAGTCGCGCGCGACATACTGAGGTGGGTGATAAGTTGATAGCAAACCGGTGGGCGGGCATTTTTTCCCGATTCTGCGCCATAAATTTCAACGTATTTTCAATCACCCACAGATCGATACGGGATGACAAACCAAACTCATGGGCTACCGGCAAGAAGTTATCAGGGGCAATAGTTTCACCGTCATCCCCCTCAAGCCGCAGCAGGATTTCGTGATAAACGTCGCCACGTACGCCAAAAATCGGCTGCGCCTTCAGGAAAAAGCGATTGTTCTCCAGCGCCTGCTGAATACGGTTCATCATCGCAACCTTATCTTTCAGGTCGCGTTGCAGGTGCATCACACCACGCCGCTGCAAATTCTCTGGTGAATTGGTTGCCAGCGATAATTCGGCAATGGTACTTAACTCTCCCAGCAACAAATAGATATGGTTAACAGGAGAACGGACATAGCAAAAGCTGATCCCAACCTGCGGTTGCAAAGGCATTCCGTCCCAGACAAAACGAAACTGCTTGATATGCCTGTCCAGTGCTTCAATGCGTTCCTGGTGTAGCTCAGTGTTAAAACGCAGGATTAAATCATTACCTGACAATTGATAGACATGCTCATCCTGTTCAAGCAACGGTGTTATCCACTGAGCCAGTTTTTGCTTGTACTGGATACGCAGCATAATGCCGTAATTTTTCACCAGCAGCTCCATGCCCGGAACACCCAAAAAGCAAAGCACTGACCATGGCGCGTTTTTCAAATCCCGGTTCAAAGCGCGCAAATTCGGAATATGCACCATAGGGTCAAAGAAGGCCAGGCGATGGTTGCGCCGGGTAACAAAACGTTGACGCGTTGCCAGGACAGCAATGAAATTCACGATGAAGGAAAAAACCAGATAACTTGATGAGGTAATGGCAAGCTGCGTATCATAACCCGAATACCAGGGCATATAGCGCTGATAATAATGAATTGCGGTAATAAGTACGACCGCCCATATTAACGAAATAAATTTATAACCGTAACGCATTGCCCCCCACAGCATGACAGGCAGTAACAGTGACAGTGTATAATTCGTGCTGAATATTGAGCTTTGTTCATTGAGCGGCATACACAACATTGCCATTAGCACAGTCAATATAATCAACCAGACCGCAAACTCTGTTTTAGTCACTTTGGTATCAAACTGCTGCTTTAACTGAGAAAAATAGCCTCTCAGATGCAAGGGGTTGCGAATTGTTCGAATGATGAAATAACACAGCGGCACACCTACAAGATTCCCCGCGAGTATGGACTGATAGTTGATCAATGTGCCTGTATTGAAGGGCATAACGCCCACCATGCCGGATTTGCTTTCATAAACACCCACAAATGCAGCAAACTGGAAGAGTATCAGAAACAGCGTTGCCGGGCAGAAGACTTGCCAGAACATACGCTGAAACAACAGATGAGAGTCGCCGTGGGAAACGTTGTTTCGTCGGGGAGAAAATACTTTATATCCTCCCCAGCTAAGCACGATTGTAACTATAAAGTGCGAAATTATTGAAAGTGTTTCAAATAACCCGACCTGCGGATATTTGTACCAGATAATGGAAATGATAATACCTGGCAATGCCGCCCAGCCAAAAAAAAGCATCAGGCTAATCATCAGCGCTAACGGCAGGTAGAAAAGAATTACGGCCCCCGTACTAATATGGGCATAGGTGGTGGCAGTGCTCAATATAGGCAACAACAAAGAAGGTAAGATGAGAGGTAATGCCCACCATCTATCTCTAATACCAATATAATTTTTATTGAGTTTCATAGATGCTCAGTAGAATCCCACACATCCTGTAGGGGGTATTCAGACAGGCATCCCACCTGACCTTAAAACGATAAAGTAAAATACATCACAATGATTCATCGATTTTAGTTGTCAGCAAAGTGTGATGCTTGATACATATCAAAAAACATCCCCCTCATTCATCAATTATTACTCTTTTCATTATTTTTTATCGTTAATACATTATTCATGCAAATAATAATATTAATTTCCATAACATAAGAAGATAAAACAACTGAAGCAATTTTACATAAGGAAGAATTGACCATTCCCTCTCAGTGTGCCTTAATGTGAGTATCGCCCTCAGTTGGGTACACTACAAGGAACCTTTTGTGAGCCAGGTTACCAGCCTACGCAAACGACACCGATTTAACAGTCGCATGATCCGGATCGTACTGCTTATCAGCTTTCTCTTCTTCTTCGGACGCTTCGTCTACTCCGCCATTGGTGCGTGGCATCACCACCAGGACAAAAAAGAATCTCAGCAGACCACTCAGCCGCAACAGACAGCTCCTGCACAAACCGACGAACATTGATCGCTCGCGCCTGTGATACCCCCAGCATTAAGATTCCTTACCGGATGGCTAATCGCCTGACATTTAACCATCCGGTAAGGGATTTGAGTGACGAAACTTTACACATATCCCCCCTCTCCCGCTTAATTATCAGATAATCGGCCGTATTTTTCGCACAAATGCACAATCTTTTCATCCCACTTCACCGCACCATTCGCGCTGATTTTTACGTTCCGGTTTAGCGGACATAAAAAGACAAACAGTGCTCAAATAAACGCTAATTAATATCACCAGCAAATATCACTGACGCAAGCATTTATATTTCGCATGAAAATTAAATAGTTATTTGAATTGTTATCATTTTTAAATACTACAGGGTAATACCATGAGTGGTTTTTTATTATTCCCGAAAATAAGAAGCGGCCTTGAGTGGATCGCCGGGCACAGCGATGCTGTCATTCAATTCGGCTGGAATATCGTTGCCGCCGTGATCTTATTGTTTATCGGTAAATTTATCGCTCGTCTGCTCTCTCGTGGGCTGGAAAAGTTACTGCTTAAACGTAAAGTCGACAGAACGATCATTCAGTTCTTCACCGCGCTGGTACGTTACATTACCCTCGCCTTTTCCGTCGTCGCCGCATTAGGTCGCATCGGTATTGAAACATCCTCCATTATTGCCGTCATCGGTGCCGCCGGACTGGCCATTGGCCTCGCGTTACAAAGCTCGCTTTCCAACTTTGCCGCTGGCGTGCTGTTGGTTTCCCTGCGGCCTTTTCGCGCCGGAGAAGTAGTGCAGATTGGTGCAGTCACCGGAACAGTAGAAAAGGTGCACATCTTCTCCACCACCCTGCTAACCGCGGACAGCAAAGAAGTGGTGATTCCAAACGGTAAGATCATCGCTGACAACATCATTAACTATTCCCGTCACCCTTTTCGTCGTATCGATCTGGTGATTGGTGTGGGTTATCAGAGTCGGATTGCAGAGGTTAAGCAAGTTATTAATCACATTATCGAGCAGGACAGCCGCATCGATAAGCAACGTGGGGTAACCGTTCGTCTGGGCGAACTGGGCGCTTCAGCGTTGAATTTTTACGTGCGCGTATGGGTGCCCAATATCGAATACTGGAATACCTATTACGATCTGCTGGAAAACATTAAAGAGGCGCTGGACGCCAACCACATCGACCTACCCTATCCACAGATGGATGTGCGTATTCAGAATGTCACACCTCAGCAGCAGCCCCAGCTGCAACTGGTCGATTAGCGTACTTTCCTACAGAACATGCGCCTGAAGTATTTGCTGAAGTATTTTCTGAAATGCGTGCAATAAAAAACCCTCTGTAAACAGAGGGTTTTTTGCATATTACCGGTTCAAAAAACCGCTAACGGAAAGGGATATTATTCCCACTCAATGGTAGCTGGCGGCTTACCGCTGATGTCATACACCACGCGGGAAATACCGTTCACTTCGTTGATAATGCGGTTAGAGACGCGGCCTAAGAAGTCATACGGCAGGTGTGCCCAGTGCGCGGTCATAAAGTCGATGGTTTCGACCGCACGCAGGGAAACAACCCAGTCGTATTTGCGGCCATCGCCCATCACACCAACGGAACGAACCGGCAGGAACACGGTGAACGCCTGGCTTACCTTGTTGTACAGGTCAGCTTTGTGCAGCTCTTCAATGAAGATAGCATCCGCGCGACGCAGCAGGTCGCAGTACTCTTTCTTCACTTCGCCAAGCACACGCACGCCCAGACCAGGTCCCGGGAACGGGTGACGGTACAGCATGTCGTACGGCAGGCCCAGCTCCAGACCAATCTTACGCACTTCGTCTTTGAACAGCTCACGCAGCGGTTCAACCAGACCCATCTTCATCTCTTTCGGCAAACCGCCCACGTTGTGGTGAGATTTGATAACGTGCGCTTTGCCGGTGGCAGATGCCGCGGATTCGATCACGTCCGGGTAGATGGTGCCCTGCGCCAGCCACTTAACGTCTTCCAGCTTCAGCGCTTCTTC
This sequence comes from Citrobacter freundii complex sp. 2024EL-00216, assembly GCF_043945515.1. NCBI lineage: Bacteria > Pseudomonadati > Pseudomonadota > Gammaproteobacteria > Enterobacterales > Enterobacteriaceae > Citrobacter > Citrobacter freundii complex sp. 2024EL-00216. The sequence continues at coordinate 308,772 of NZ_JBIMRA010000002.1, forward strand.
ATCGAATACTTCCACGAATACGCGGCCAATGATTTTACGTTTAGCTTCTGGGTCGTTCTCGCCTTTCAGCGCGTCCAGGAAACGCTTTTCGCCTTCCACGTGAACGATGTTCAGGCCAAAGTGGTCGCCGAACATATCCATCACCTGCTGAGCTTCGTTGAGACGCAGCAGACCGTTGTCGACGAACACGCAGGTCAGGTTTTTGCCGATTGCACGGTGCAGCAGCATCGCGGTCACGGAGGAGTCAACGCCGCCGGACAGACCGAGGATAACTTTATCATTGCCAACCTGCTCACGAATGCGGGCAACGGCGTCATCGATAATTTTTGCCGGCGTCCACAGCGCTTCACACTGGCAGATGTCGCGCACAAAACGCTCCAGCATGCGCATGCCCTGACGGGTGTGGGTAACTTCCGGGTGGAACTGCACGCCGTAGAAGCGTTTTTCTTCGTGCGCCATGATAGCGAACGGGCAGCTGTCGGTGCTGGCAACGGTCACGAAACCTTCCGGAATGGCGGTCACTTTGTCGCCGTGGCTCATCCACACGTCCAGCAGAGGTTTGCCGTCTGCGGTCAGGGAGTCTTCAATACCGCGGACAAGCGCGCTGTCGGTCTGAACTTCAACCTGCGCATAGCCGAATTCACGTTCGTTAGAACCTTCAACATGACCACCGAGCTGCATTGCCATGGTCTGCATGCCGTAGCACACGCCGAACACCGGCACGCCCGCATTGAAAACGTATTCCGGCGCACGCGGGCTGTTTTCTTCGGTGGTACTTTCCGGACCACCGGAAAGAATGATACCGCTTGGGTTGAATTCGCGAATTTGTGCTTCCGTAACATCCCATGCCCACAGTTCACAGTAGACGCCCAGTTCACGTACGCGACGTGCAACCAGCTGAGTGTACTGCGAGCCGAAATCGAGGATGAGAATGCGATGTTTATGAATATTGTCTGTCATTGACGCTAATTCCGAGGCAAGTGAAACAAATTCGCCCGGCATATAGCCGGGCGCGGAAACTTATCAGGAGCCCATGCGGTAGTTAGGGGACTCTTTGGTGATGGTCACATCGTGAACGTGACTTTCCTGAATACCCGCACCGCTGATGCGTACAAACTCTGCTTTCGTTCGCAGCGCGTCGATAGTACCACAGCCGGTCAGACCCATACAGGAGCGCAGGCCGCCCATCTGCTGGTGAATGATCTCTTTCAGGCGACCTTTATAGGCAACGCGACCTTCGATACCTTCCGGGACCAGTTTGTCAGCAGCGTTATCGCTCTGGAAGTAACGGTCAGAAGACCCTTTGGACATCGCGCCCAGAGAACCCATACCGCGGTAAGATTTGTAAGAACGGCCCTGGTACAGTTCGATTTCGCCCGGGGATTCTTCAGTACCCGCCAGCATGGAGCCAACCATCACTGCGGCAGCACCAGCAGCAATCGCTTTAGCGATGTCGCCGGAGAAACGAATACCGCCGTCGGCGATAACCGGAATACCGGTACCTTCCAGCGCTTCAACGGCATCAGAAACGGCAGTGATCTGCGGAACACCGACGCCGGTCACGATACGGGTAGTACAGATGGAGCCAGGGCCGATACCCACTTTAACTGCGCTGCAGCCAGCTTCAGCAAGCGCGCGAGCACCTGCGCCCGTAGCAACGTTACCGCCGATGATCTGCAGGTCAGGATATTTAGCGCGAGTTTCACGGATACGCTGCAGAACGCCTTCAGAGTGGCCGTGAGAGGAGTCAATCAGCAGAACGTCTACGCCAGCGGCAACCAGCGCGTCAACACGCTCTTCGTTACCTGCGCCAGCACCTACCGCTGCACCAACGCGCAGACGACCATGCTCGTCTTTACAGGCGTTAGGTTTACGTTCTGCTTTCTGGAAATCTTTTACGGTGATCATGCCGAGCAGGTGGAAGCTGTCATCAACAACCAGCGCTTTCTCAACGCGTTTTTCGTGCATTTTGGCAAAAACGACATCGCGCGCTTCGCCTTCACGAACGGTCACCAGACGCTCTTTTGGCGTCATATATACGCTAACCGGCTGGTTCAGGTCAGTCACAAAACGCACGTCACGGCCGGTGATGATGCCGACCAGTTCGTTATCTTCAGTCACTACCGGGTAGCCAGCAAAGCCGTTACGCTCGGTCAGTTCTTTCACTTCGCGCAGAGTAGTGGTTGGCAGTACGGTCTGTGGGTCAGTTACCACGCCAGATTCGTGTTTCTTCACGCGGCGAACTTCTTCAGCCTGGCGCTCGATGGACATGTTTTTGTGGATAAAACCGATGCCGCCTTCCTGGGCCAGGGCAATTGCCAGGCGCGCTTCCGTCACGGTGTCCATTGCTGCGGAGAGCATAGGAATGTTCAGGCGAATGGTTTTCGTCAACTGGGTGCTGAGGTCAGCAGTATTCGGCAGAACGGTAGAATGAGCGGGAACGAGGAGGACGTCGTCAAACGTCAGGGCTTCTTTTGCGATACGTAGCATGGGCAATATCTCACCTGGGAGGTTATTAAATATTGCCGCGGCATTATACAGAGCGTAACCGATTGCATCCACACTTTTTTGCAAAAAAACCTTGCGCTCCTCTGTGAGCATGTTACTTTCGACTGAATAACTTGCTGATTTAGAATTTGATCCCGCTCACATGTTATCCTCTCAGACCACCTCAATTTTTACCGTAAGCCGCCTTAATCAGACGGTTCGTTTGCTGCTTGAGCAGGAAATGGGACAAGTTTGGATCAGCGGTGAAATCTCGAATTTCACTCAGCCGTCCTCCGGTCACTGGTATTTCACGCTCAAAGATGACACCGCCCAGGTACGCTGCGCGATGTTTCGCAACAGCAATCGACGGGTAACGTTCCGCCCGCAGCACGGTCAGCAGGTCCTGGTACGCGCCAACATTACGTTGTACGAACCGCGTGGCGACTATCAGATAATTGTTGAGAGCATGCAGCCAGCTGGTGAAGGCTTGTTGCAGCAAAAATATGAGCAACTCAAAGCCAAACTGCAGGCTGAAGGGCTATTCGATCAGCAGTTCAAAAAATCACTACCCTCTCCGGCTCACTGCGTTGGGGTCATTACCTCGAAAACCGGGGCTGCGCTGCACGACATTCTCCACGTGCTGAAGCGCCGTGACCCATCCCTGCCCGTTATTATCTACCCGACCGCGGTCCAGGGCGACGATGCGCCAGGACAGATCGTTCGCGCCATTGAGCTGGCGAACGCGCGGGGCGAGTGCGATGTGCTTATCGTCGGGCGCGGCGGCGGTTCTCTGGAAGATTTGTGGAGTTTTAACGACGAACGCGTAGCACGGGCAATCTTTGTCAGCCGCATTCCGGTAGTAAGCGCCGTCGGCCACGAAACAGATGTCACTATTGCCGATTTTATTGCAGATTTACGGGCGCCTACGCCATCAGCAGCGGCGGAAATTGTTAGCCGCAATCAACTGGAACTGCTGCGTCAAATTCAGCATGGCCAGCAGCGTCTGGAGATGGCGATGGACTACTACATCGCCAACCGTACTCGTCGCTTTACCCAGCTTCATCACCGTTTGCAACAGCAACATCCGCAACTGCGTCTGGCCCGTCAGCAGACCGTGTTGGAGCGGCTGCGTCAGAGGATGAATTTCGCCCTTGAGAATAAGATTAAGCAGGCCAATCAGCGCCAACAGCGCGTAAGTCAACGCCTGAGCCAGCAAAACCCACAGCCGCGCATTTATCGGGCGCAAACCCGTATTCAGCAACTGGAGTACCGTCTGGCAGAGAATATCCGCGCGCGTTTAAGTGCACAGCGAGAACGCTTCGGTAATGTGGTGACGCATCTTGAAGCGGTGAGTCCTCTCTCGACGCTCGCTCGCGGCTATAGCGTCACTACCGCGACCGACGGCAAAGTGCTGAAGCAGACCAAACAGGTAAAAACCGGTGATGTGCTCACTACCCGCCTGTCAGACGGCTGGGTAGAGAGCGAAGTGAAAGGCGTAACGACGGCAAAGAAAACGCGTAAGAAAAAGCCAGATTAAACCGGCACAAACTCCACACGTTTCTTCGAAATCAGACCATGACCATTCTGACAGAAGTAATCCACCGCACCGCAGGCTTTTAACACCTGGAGTGGCTGATGGCACTCCGGGCAGCGCGCTTCTAACGGAATATCTTTTTTACAGTTTTCACAGTGTGCCACACCGTTTTGTGGTTCCAGTTCTGCATGACAATCCGGGCAGGTCATCGACATGGTGACTCCTTTAAATGGCGTTCAATTCTGCGCTAATTTTACCATGATACGCTTAGTGTGAACCACGCAACTGTTGCTGTAGGATCAGTAATCGTTCTACCTCATCCAGCCTGCGCTGCGTCGTGCGGCTCACCTCCTGCGGGCTGCGTTCAAACAGACTTTGCGTCCCCAGAATATGTTCCGCCAGACAATGGGCATAAATCGTACCAGGCAGACACCAACGTTGCACAACATCACCGTCAATCAATTCGAGCACATCATCGGCACCCCGTCGGTCGTAGCTGATGATACGCCCATCACGCAGATAAAGGCGCAGACCTTTTTGTCCACCAGCAGGCCCCGCGTATTTATTCAGCCAGATATCCAACGGTACACCGCTAATCAGTCCTTGCAGATGCGCCTCTCCTTCAGCCGTGGTCAGGTCACCCTGGATGATGTTACGTCCCAGACGGTCTTTAGCGCTCTTCACCTGCAGGGTCATGCTGTCATTACCGCCCAGGTAACGCACTGTTTCACGCAGCATGGCCAGTACGTGTGTGCCAATGTCCAGAATCACACCGTCCGGGTGGCGAAGCTCACGCGTATCTGGCTCACCAGTGGCAAAGTTGAGCGCGATCGGCTCTCCTGTAGCGTTATATCCGCTCGGCTCCTGCAAAAAACCGTCGATTTTAACAACGTCTGAAAAGTGAGAGACAAGTGCCTGTTGTGGGTTATCGCCCTGCCACTGCGCACCGAGTTTTCCCAATGCCAGCTGCATTGCGCCATTGCGCGCCATCCAGTGGTCGAGCGCCAGCACACGGTCGGCAGCGTCGGGTGGCTCCAGCAGCGTTTTCAGTTTTTCAATTTGGGAAAGCGTGGCAACAATCGGTTTTTCAACCACGATTCGTGCGATGGGAGCGGCCAGCGCCTGTTCAAGCACATCGAGATGATGCAGGGATGCGGTGGTGATAAACAGGGTATCAAGCGGTGTTGCAAGAAGTTCAGCGAGCGATGCACAGCGTGTCACACCAGCGGGCTGTTTTGCGGGTTGCACGTCAAATCCCACACAGCACAGGGAATCACCGTAAAGTTTACGCAATGCGGGCAAGTATGCCGTTTCAACGACTGCGCCAAGCCCAACAAACCCTAACAGCATGTTCTCACCTCGTAAATGAATTGGCCGGGACATCACGTCTGCCCCGGCACAATCGAGGTGTTATCAGGCGCTAGTAGCCGGTTTAGTTTGCGTATTCTCCAGCATGCGACGGATCGGCACAATGAGGACGATCAGTACCGCAGCGCAGATAAGCAACGCAATCGAGCAGCGAGCGAAGAGATCCGGCAGCATATCCAGTTGGTCGGCCTTCACATGACCACCAATCAGACCTGCGGCCAGGTTACCCAGTGCACTGGCGCAGAACCACAGGCCCATCATCTGCCCGCGCATTCTTTCCGGGGCCAGCAGCGTCATGGTCGCCAGACCGATCGGGCTCAGGCACAACTCACCAAGCGTCAGCATCAGGATACTGCCCACCAGCCAGAACGGGGAGACGCCTGCGCCACCGTTACTGAGAACGTTTTGCGCTGCCAGCATCATCAGACCAAAGCCTGCAGCGGCACAGAGAATACCGATAACGAACTTGGTGATGCTGCTCGGGCGAATATTCATGCTCGCCAGTTTCGGCCACGCCCAGCTGAATACCGGTGCCAGCAGAATGATAAACAGTGCGTTTATCGACTGGAACCAGACCGCCGGGATTTCAAAATCGCCGATCATACGGTTAGTGTAGTCGTTAGCGAACAGGTTGAATGATGTTGGCTTCTGCTCAAATGCAGACCAGAAGAACGCGGCGGAAACCAGCAGGATAAAGCAGACCAGCAGTCTGGCGCGCTCTTTACGGTTCAAACCGGCAAAGATGAACAGGTAGATAAAGTACAAGGCAACGGAGGCTGCAATCACGTATACCAGTATGCTGGCAACCGCGACCGGATTTATCACAATCACGCCCTGCGCAATCAGCGTAACGATAACGGCTACGCCGACGGCCAGCGCCAGCAGCCACGCGCCCACACCGTTACGTTTCACTACCGGGCTGTTCCAGGTTGAGTCCAGACCCACTTCGCTGTCATAACGTTTCATCGATGGAACGGCAAACACACGGAAGATGATCAATGCCACCAGCATCCCGATACCACCGATGCCAAAGCCCCAGTGCCAACCGTGGGATTTAATCAGCCAGCCGGAGATCAGCGGCGCGATAAACGATCCCATATTGATGCCCATATAGAACAGCGAGAAGCCGCCGTCGCGACGCGCATCGCCTTTTTTATACAGCGTGCCAACCATCACTGAGATACAGGTTTTAAACAGACCAGAACCGAGCACGATAAACATCAGGCCGATAAAGAACAGGTTGTTCCCCATAATGGCCGAGAGCGCGATCGACAAGTGACCGAGCGCAATCAAAATGGAACCGTACCACACCGCTTTCTGTTGGCCGAGCCAGTTATCCGCCAGCCAGCCACCAGGCAACGCGGCGAGATACATCGTACCGGCAAAGATACCCACAATCGCCGAGGCATTTTCACGCGCCAGCCCCATGCCGCCGTCATAAACGGTAGCAGCCATAAACAGGATCAGTAACGGGCGAATGCCGTAAAACGAGAAGCGCTCCCACATCTCTGTGAAGAACAGCGAGCCGAGCGGGTAAGGATGACCGAAGAAAGTTCGGCTTTCTTTTTGATTAACAGAGGATTGCATAATTCTCCCGAAAGTTATGTCGTCGTGCGTGTAAACACCGCGATGTACGCCAGCCAGTTACGTATCTGACCGATTTTTTACATGCGGCGAAAAGTTATTTAACCATTTGATAACCTAAGGCTAGTTTTGTCTAGTACCAGCCCCCGGACTTTAAGATGAAAACTCGACAAATGTCTACTTTCTTAGATTTAAACTTGGCAAAAAACGAATAGTGATTGACTTTACACAGGGGGAGATCAGCAATGGGCAGACGAAAAAAAACCCGCGACAAGCGCGAGTTTTTATCTGCATCAGCAACAGTTACTTGCTTTTTTTGATGTGCTTAATCAAACGCTTACGCTTACGCATCTGAGTCGGCGTCAATGTATTACGTTTGTTCGCAAACGGGTTCTCCCCTTCTTTGAACTGAATACGGATCGGCGTCCCCATTACGTCCAAAGACTTGCGGAAATAGTTCATCAGATAGCGCTTGTAGGAATCCGGCAGGTCTTTGACCTGGTTGCCGTGAATCACCACGATTGGCGGGTTATAACCACCAGCGTGGGCATATTTCAGCTTCACACGACGACCACGCACCAGCGGCGGCTGATGATCTTCTACTGCCATGGTCATGATGCGCGTCAGCATCGCGGTGCTCACGCGACGTGTAGAGCTATCGTATGCTTCACGGACCGATTCAAACAGGTTACCCACGCCGCTACCGTGCAGAGCTGAGATAAAGTGTACGCGCGCAAAATCAATAAAGCCCAGACGGAAGTCCAGCGTCTCTTTGACCTGCTCTTTTACTTCCTGCGTCAGGCCATCCCACTTGTTCACAACGATAACAAGTGAGCGCCCACTATTGAGGATAAAGCCCAGCAGCGACAGGTCCTGATCGGAAATCCCTTCACGCGCGTCAATCACCAGCATCACCACGTTGGCATCTTCAATTGCCTGCAGCGTTTTGATTACTGAGAATTTTTCTACCGCTTCGGTAATTTTGCCGCGCTTACGCACGCCCGCGGTATCGATGAGCACATATTCGCGTTCATCGCGCTGCATCGGAATATAAATACTGTCACGCGTGGTTCCCGGCATGTCGTAAACCACCACGCGGTCTTCGCCGAGAATACGGTTAGTAAGCGTGGACTTACCTACGTTCGGACGGCCGACGATTGCCAGTTTAATCGGCAAATCCTGCGGGTTGAAATCGTCCTCAGGCTCTTCTTCGCCGTTTTCTTTGGCTTCAAGCTGCGCCCAGTATTCTGCGTCTTCATCCACTTCTTCCTGAGGAGCAACGTCATCCATCCACGGCAGCAGAACATGCTCCAGCAGGCTGAGAACACCACGACCATGGGACGCCGCGATCGGATAAATTTCACCCAGACCCAATGAGTAGAAATCAACAACCGCCTGGTCAGGATCGAGTCCGTCAGTTTTGTTGGCGACCAGGAACGTCGGTTTCTGGCGCGAACGCAGATGTTTAGCAATAGCTTCATCCGCTGGCATCAGGCCAGCACGCGCATCCACCATGAACAGCACAACGTCTGCTTCTTCGATAGCCAACAGCGACTGTTCCGCCATACGGGTTTCAACACCGTCTTCGGTGCCATCAATACCGCCGGTATCAATACAGATAAACTCACGGCCTTCAATTTCCGCACGACCGTACTTACGGTCACGAGTCAGACCCGGGAAATCCGCAACCAGCGCATCTCGGGTGCGAGTTAGACGGTTAAATAACGTGGATTTGCCAACGTTAGGGCGCCCGACAAGCGCGACCACAGGTACCATGTTTAAAGCCTCATTTAAAAAATCATCAGACAACGGGCACAGTTTTTGCCCCGTTGTTAAAAACAGTAAAACGGCCCCTGCACCAGGAGCCGTTTTTCAAAGCGAGCGGCCGGGACGATTAACGCGTAATGGAGTACAGCGTACCGTCTTTCGCCTGGATCAGCAGTTTACCATCAGCAGAGACCGGCTCGGTCAGGAAACCTGAGCTGTCGACTTTCTGCTGGGCAACAAAACGACCATCGTCAACGTTAATCCAGTGCAGGTAGCCTTCGCTATCACCGACGACCAGATTGCCATTATACAATACCGGGGACGTCAGCAGACGGTGCAGCAGATCGCTTTGCGTCCACAGCGTCACGCCGCCATCGGTGGTCAGCGCCAGTACGCGGTCATTCTGGTCAACCAGGTAGATACGGTTACCGTCGACGATGAAATCATTCACCGAGCCCAGTTCGCGTTTCCACATAATCTGACCGCTGCGCAGATCCAGCGCCGTCAGGTTACCATTATAAGCCAGCGCGTAAACAACGCCATTGACGATAACCGGCGTAGTATCAACATCGCTCAGACGATCGATTTCCGTTGGGCCTGTCGCCTGAGAGATACGCTGCTGCCAAATCATCTGGCCTTGCTGCATCAGCACGGCGCTCACGCGACCGTTATCACCGCCGACAATAGCTGCGCCAAAGGCGGTTGCCGGAGCGGATTCACCACGCAGAGACAGGGAAGGCATGTCGAGGTTAACGGTCCATTTGATGGCGCCATCAGCTTCGTTTAATGCCTGCAACTGGCCGTTGCTGGTGTGGATCAAAACTACGCCATCGCTCACAACAGGACGAGACAGCGCTTCACCGGCGACTTTCGTCTGCCATGCGGTGGTACCGTCGCTGGTATTCAACGCATAAACCTGTGCTTTTTCGCTGCCAATGTAAACATGTCCGCCGGACACGGTTACACCGCCAGAAAGCTGTGCAGATGCACGGGAGAACCAGCCGTCTTTCTCACCCAGATTCACAGACCAGACTTCTTTACCGTCGCCTGCGTTCAATGCTTTCACTACACCAGCGCGATCGGCTGCATAGACAACGTTATCCGCCAGCGCAGGGTGAAGATTGGAATAGAAATCACCAATACCGTTACCTACGGAGGTGCTCCATTCCGTAGACGGAGTAAACTGGTTTTCAACCACCGGTAATGGGGACATCTTAACGACATCTTCTTCGCCACTAAACAGTGAACAGCCGCTCAATAGGGTAACGGAAAGCAGCCCTGGCAGAAGTAATTTACGCAATTGCATCGGGTCCCTCTCAGATGGACAAATTATTGATTTTCATCTGCATCATTTCGCTCAGAGCAGGAGAGGCATCGCTTTTCACACCCGCTTCCCATGCGCTACGCGCACCTTGTTTGTCGCCTTTGCTCAGCAACGCTTCACCGCGCAGATCGGCAACAATGGCCGTCCACCCTTCACCTTTAATGGTGTCGAGTGTTTTCAGCGCGGTATCAGCCTGTTTAAGCTGAACCTGAACACGAGCCAGACGCAGGTTAATCACCGCTTTGAGATTTTCATCGCTGGTCGCAGCCAAGCCCTGTTGCAGCTGACTTGCGGCTTTCTCAAGTTCATTTTGGTCAACAAACTGCTGCGCAAGTTCCAGTGAAGCTAGCGCGCCGTAGGTATTTTTATTCTCTGCAGCAAATTTCTCAGCGGCAGGAATGCTGTCCGGTTTACCCGCGCTAACCGCAGTCACCGTATTTTGATATGCCAAAGAAGCAGAGCGTGCGGACTCCGTCTGATGGCTGGTCCAGTAACGCCAACCAACCAGCGCGCCAACCCCTAAAATGATCCCAACAGCCAGCGCCTTGCCGTTTTCAGCAAAGAAGCGTTTTACCGCATCAACCTGGTCGTGTTCGTTCTCGTAAATTTCCACGCTGTCCTTCTCCTTAGCCCAGTAAAGTGCGCAAATGCGCGGCAACGCTATCCTGCGCTACTGCCGTTTGCTCACCAGAGCGCAAATCCTTCACTACAACAGTACCGTCAGCCACTTCGGACTCGCCCAGTACCAGTGCAACGCGGGCGCCCCACTTATCGGCACGGGCAAACTGTTTCTTAAAGTTGCCGCCACCGTGGTTTGTCATCAGTTTCACACCAGGAACTTCATCGCGCAGACGTTCTGCAAGCGTCATTGCCGCCGACTGCGTGTCCGCCCCTGAAGCGACCAGGTATATATCGACAACAGGATCTGCGTTAAATTCCGGATTAACTGCCTGAACTAACAAAACAAGTCGTTCCAGCCCCATAGCAAAGCCCACGGCAGGCGTTGCACGACCGCCAAGTTGCTCGACCAGACCGTCGTAACGACCACCGGCACACACGGTGCCCTGAGAGCCCAGGCTGCTGGTAACCCACTCAAATACGGTGCGGTTGTAGTAATCAAGACCACGAACCAGACGCTGATTGACAGTGTAGGCAATGCCTGCGGATTCCAGCAGTTTGCACAAGCCCGCGAAGTGCTCGCGAGAGTCGTCATCAAGATAGTCGCCCAGTGCAGGCGCGTCGTTGAGCAGCGCCTGTACTTCCGGGTTTTTAGAGTCGAGAACGCGCAGCGGATTGGTGTACATACGACGCTTGCAGTCTTCGTCCAGTTTCTCTTTGTGCAGTTCCAGGTAGGCGACCAGCGCATCACGATAGTTAGCGCGGGCTTCAAGCGAACCGATTGAGTTCAGCTCAAGGCTAACATGCTGAGAAATACCCAGCGCTCGCCACCAGCGAGCGGTCAGCATAATCAGCTCCGCATCGATGTCCGGGCCTTGCAGGCCAAATACTTCGACACCCAGCTGATGGAATTGACGATAGCGTCCTTTCTGCGGACGTTCGTGGCGGAACATCGGCCCGATATACCACAGACGCTGTTCCTGATTGTACAGGAGACCATGTTCGATGCCGGCGCGTACGCAGCCCGCAGTCCCTTCAGGACGCAACGTCAGGCTGTCGCCATTACGGTCCTCAAAGGTATACATCTCTTTTTCAACCACGTCGGTAACTTCACCGATCGCGCGTTTGAATAACGGGGTCTGCTCTACAATCGGCAAGCGGATTTCACTGTAACCGTAGCTACCGAGCACGTTTTTGAGAGTGCCTTCAATGCGCTGCCAGATGGCGGTTTCGCCAGGCAGATAATCGTTCATGCCGCGAATGGCTTGAATGTTTTTTGCCACGTTTATTCTCTTTATGAATATAAAAATGAACCCTCAGCGCTAACCCGAACAATGCGGGCGCCATGCGGGTTCAATCATACACGGGAAGCACGCCGCTTCCCATCACGTTGTTATTTTTCAAGCTGCTGCACGTCGATACGACGCGCTTCGTCCAGAATACTCGCTTTAGCGCGGATGCGGGCTTCAAGCTGCGTAATCATGTCGTCGTTATCGAGTCTGTCCTTACGCACGCCGTCTTCATACAGGCCGCTTTTCTTGTTACCGCCCGTCACGCCCAGCGTAGAAACCAGCGCTTCACCAGGACCGTTTACCACGCAGCCGATGATCGAAACGTCCATTGGCGTAATGATATCTTCCAGGCGTTGCTCCAGCGCGTTAACCGTACCAATAACGTCAAACTCCTGACGCGAACAGGTTGGGCAAGCGATGAAGTTGATCCCGCGCGCGCGAATGCGCAGCGATTTCAGGATATCGAAACCCACTTTGATCTCTTCCACCGGATCGGCTGCCAGAGAAACACGCAGCGTATCGCCGATCCCTTCAGATAACAGCAGGCCAAGGCCGATCGCGGACTTCACCGAACCACTACGCAGGCCACCGGCTTCGGTGATCCCCAGATGCAGCGGTTGATCGATCTGTTTCGCCAGCAGGCGATAGGATTCTACGGCGAGGAAAACGTCAGACGCTTTAACACTGACTTTGAATTGATCGAAGTTCAGACGATCGAGGTGATCCACATGGCGCATAGCGGATTCCAGCAGCGCCTGCGGCGTCGGTTCGCCGTATTTTTCCTGCAGATCTTTTTCCAACGATCCGGCGTTGACGCCGATACGGATAGGAATATTTTTATCACGAGCGCAATCCACCACCATGCGAATACGCTCTTCACTGCCGATATTACCTGGGTTAATACGCAGGCAATCAACACCGTATTCCGCTACCTTCAGCGCGATACGATAGTCGAAGTGAATATCGGCAACCAGCGGGACGTTAACCTGCTGTTTGATAAGCTTGAACGCTTCTGCGGCATCCATTGTCGGTACAGAGACACGAACAATGTCTGCGCCTACGCGTTCCAGCGCTTTAATCTGATTAACCGTCGCTTCCACATCCGTGGTACGCGTGTTAGTCATAGACTGTACGGCGATGGGCGCACCATCGCCGATCGGCACGTTCCCAACGTAAATGCGTGTCGATTTTCTACGTTGAATTGGAGCCTGGTTATGCATTAAAAAATCTCCCGCATTGCCGTCTGTTACTGAGCCGGTGATTGTTCGGCATTAACGGTCAGACGCGCAACCTGGTTAGTTCTGATAAAACGACTCAGATCGACAGGTTTACCCTGGAACTGAATCTGCACTGCCGCCGGGGCGCCAATTTTCAGTTTGTACGGCGCTTGACCGGTCAGGTTTAGATTGCCGTCTTTACGCTGCATCCCGCTGAACAGTTTTTTACCGGTCGCATCGGTTACTTCCAGCCAGCAATCGGCGGTAAAGTTCATCACCAGCGCGTTAGGATCGGCTGCAGGTGTAGTCACACCTGCCTGATCGGTCGGCAGAGGAGCCGCTGTAGCTGGCGCTGTTGGCGCTGCAGTTGCGGTATCGACGTTAGCCTGAGATGGGGCAACAACGGCGTTCTGTTGCGCATCAGCGGCGGGTGCCGGGGTCGCAGCAACGTCTGGCGTTGGCGCTGCGTCCGCTACCGCACCATCGTCAGGAGCCGGAGGGGTATCCTGCCCTGCTGCTGCGCTGGTATCTAACGGTACGTTCTGCGCACCCTCTTTACCGGCATTCAGCTCAGCAGAGGATTGATCGGCCATAGTGGTGATCTCTTCCTGCTGCGCTTTATGGTTCTGCCACCACCAGGCACCAGTCAGTCCGACAACGACAAACAGTACCAGCCAGGTAAAGGTCATTAACCAGCCGTCACGTTTCTTACGACGTTTGCCGAGCGAGAAGCTCTGCATCGGTGCGACTTTAGCTGGTCGAATCGGAGCCTGTTTTTCCAGCCCTGGCAACAGTTCTTCTTCAGGAATATGCACCAGACGCGCATAAGAACGGATATACCCGCGCAGGAATGTTGAAGCAAGATCGGCTGGCGCCTTATCCTCTTCAATATCGCGTACCGTGGAGACCTTCAGGCAAAGTCGCTCCGCGACTGCCTGCTGGCTGAATCCGAGTTGTTCACGGGCATTGCGCAGACGAACGCCGGTGGATAGTGTTTCATTTTTGTCGTGCGTGGCTTCAGTATTCATTCGCTACAGCTGCGTAAATTTGGGTTCTGATGCCGGCGAGCCACAATGCTCACCCACACCGCGAAACATCTGGTCAGTTAACCTTCGTCAGACAGTATAAAACGGTCAGACTATCAATGACAAAACGGCGTAAACCTGAGGGCTAAACACTTGTTACGCCGTTACATACTGCCTTAAAGTCGACAAAAACGCACCGTTATTATTGACCTGACGACGACAACAAAAAACCTCATATGGCTTACGTTGCACTACGGTACAGGAATTATACCGTAGTGCGCCAACATCAAACGGTCTTAATCTCGATAGCGTCGCCCTGCATACGCTTACGCAGAGTACGCTTGGTACGGTCGATAACGTCGCCCGCCAGCTGACCGCAGGCTGCATCGATGTCATCACCACGTGTTTTACGCACGATGGTAGTGAAACCATAGCTCATCAACACTTTGGAGAAACGATCGATACGGCTGTTAGAACTACGGCCATACGGCGCGCCCGGGAACGGGTTCCACGGGATCAGGTTGATCTTACACGGCGTATCTTTCAGCAGTTCTGCCAGCTGATGCGCGTGTTCAGTGCCATCATTGATGTGATCTAACATCACATACTCAATGGTTACACGACCCTGGTTAGCGTTGGACTTCTCCAGATAACGACGAACCGCGCCAAGGAATGTTTCGATATTGTACTTTTTGTTGATAGGTACAATTTCGTCACGAATTTCATCGTTCGGCGCATGCAGAGAAATCGCCAGCGCGACGTCAATCATATCACCCAGCTTATCCAGCGCAGGGACAACACCTGAGGTGGAGAGCGTGACGCGACGCTTGGACAGCCCAAAACCGAAGTCATCGAGCATGATTTCCATCGCCGGAACCACGTTGGTCAGGTTGAGCAGCGGCTCGCCCATCCCCATCATCACCACGTTGGTAATAGGACGCACGCCCGTAGCCTTCACCGCACCGACGATCTTCGCCGCGCGCCAGACCTGACCAATGATCTCCGATACCCGCAGGTTACGGTTAAAGCCCTGTTGCGCCGTAGAGCAGAATTTACACTCTAATGCGCACCCGACCTGTGAAGAAACACACAGGGTCGCACGATCGTCTTCCGGGATATACACCGTTTCAACGCGCTGATCGCCAACCGCGATAGCCCATTTGATCGTACCGTCAGAAGAACGCTGCTCTTCCACCACTTCCGGGGCGCGAATTTCAGCCACTTCTTTCAGCTTGTTACGCAGCACCTTGTTGATGTCAGTCATGTCATCAAAGTTGTCGCTGCAATAGTGGTACATCCACTTCATGACCTGATCGGCACGAAACGGTTTTTCGCCCATCTCTTTGAAGAATTCGCGCATTTGCTGACGGTTCAGATCCAGCAGGTTAATTTTTCCATTTTTATTTGGAACCGCAGGAATGACGACTTCAGAGGTGTTAACTAATTCAGACATAATTTTTTCCGGCCTCGTTGTTACACGTTGTGGCCCGTGGAGGGTTAAAAAGAAACGCCCCGGCAAGCGATCTGCTCTTCCGGGGCGTTGCATTGTACAAAGTCTGGCGCAGGGATGCCACGTTTGCACGAAGCATTAGCGAAAATAATATGTAAAGGAAGATCGTAGGCCTGATAAGACGCATCAGCATCGCCATCAGGCAAAGCAGAGACGGATGCGCAAATGCTTATCCGGCCTACCCCACGAGCTTATTAGCGAGTGCGCGGGCAAACCTCACCTTCACCAAAGAAATAGGCGATTTCGCGCGCCGCTGACTCAACGGAGTCGGAACCGTGAGTACCGTTCTCGGTGAAGCTGTCAGCGTAGTCTGCACGCAGAGTACCGGCCAGCGCATTCGCCGGGTTGGTTGCGCCCAGCAGATCGCGATGACGCTGTACGGCATTTTCGCTTTCCAGAACAGAAACAACGATCGGACCGGAGGTCATGAATTCAACCAGACCGTCAAAGAACGGTTTGCCATCGTGCTCAGCATAGAAGCCACGTGCCTGCTCAACGGTCAGGTGCAGCATTTTAGTGCCGACAATTTTGAACCCTGCTGCTTCAAAGCGCGCAAAGATGCTCCCAATAACGTTTTTTGCCACCGCGTTTGGTTTGATGATGGAAAAAGTACGTTCAATAGCCATGATAACCTCTGTAATGTGTTCTGTTGTTGTCTATATAGATGTACGACCTGGCGCGGATTATAAAGAGCATCCCGGCAATTGACTATTGATGAAGGTAACATTTCTTTAAAATAAGATGAATTTTAGCAACAAACAGTCACCAACTGGTCTACTGCATCGAAAATCTCACCGTCGCTACCTGACCAGCGTCATCCATCACCAGCAGTTGATAATCCCCTTTAGTCGCCAGCCGTAGCGTAAGACGACGTCCTCGTTCTTCCAGCCTTTCACCGTTAAGAAACCACCAGCGTTCACCGCTCCCACCACTGGTTTGCACCGGCAATGAGGCTTGAGCAGAACCGGGTAAACGCTTCACAATCGCGCCATCACGAATGCCTGTCAACTGCAATGGCTGCGAAGCGTCTTGTCCCAGCGGCGGACACGTGGCAGAAACTGGCGGTAATCTCGCCCCACGGCGTTCTGATTCAGGTAGCCATGGCTCCAGCGGCAACGGCCAGACGATTAATGTTTGCTCGTGCGCCTGCGGGCAATCCGCCGCCACACGTTTGCCTTCATCATCCAGCCAGACAGGAAAACGAATGCCATTAACCCCTTCCTGCTCGGGCAATAATAACGTTGGCGGCTGACTGCCATCCAGTAACCAGGTTGCCAGACGGCGACGGCAGTTGCTGTCTCCTGGGGCAAGGGATTGCCCGCCCGGCCAGCACACCACGCCGCGACTCACGGAATCAGGACGTGGATCTTCCGGCTGATTGGTCCCGCGAGAGAGCAAAAGATTGTTGACCTGATTGAGCAGCGGCACGGCGCTGGCAAATCCAAACTGGCCCACCACCGGCGTTCCGTCTGGTCTGCCAGTCCAGATACCGATCACATAACGAGCGTTAACGCCAATCGCCCACGCATCGCGATAGCCATAGCTGGTGCCCGTTTTCCACGCCAGCGGAACCACTCTGCTCAGTGCGTTATCCGGCAGCGGTTGCGCTTCGTCGGCCATAATGCGGCGAATAATCCACGCCGCGCCCGCCGATATCAACGGACGTTCAAGCAGTGGGTCGCCCGGCTGCAGACGCAGTTTTCCCGCTTTTCCCTGGCGGGCAAAGGCGCTGTACGCTGCAGCCATATCTTCCAGCCTTGCCCCCGCGCCACCTAAAATCAGCGACAGATTCGGCGCAGCCCCTGCGGGCAGATACAGCGGTAAGCCGACGTTACGTAACGATGCGGCAAAGCGCTTCGGACCATAGGCTTCGAGCACCTGCACGGCGGGTAAATTCAACGACCTTACCAGCGCTTCGCTCATGCTCACCGGGCCATGAAAACCGCTGTCAAAATTCCCCGGTCGATAATCTCCGGTTCGCCGCGGGACATCCTGCAACAACGAAGCGGGATGAATGAGTCCGTCATCCAGCGCCAGTCCATAGATAAACGGCTTCAATACCGAGCCAGGCGAACGGATAGCATTCACCATATCCACATGACCAAAGCGGGAGTCGTCATTCATATCTACCGACCCCACCCAACCACGCACGCTCATATCGGTGTGATCGACCACAATCATTGCCAGCGAACTGCGTGCAGGTAAGCGCCCCTTCCAGTTTTGCGCCAGCTCTTCCAGTTGACGCTGCAATCCGGCATCAAGGGTAGTCACGATTTTATCGCTCCGGCTTTTTCCCAGCATCATGCGCGAGAATAACGGCGCTAACTGCGGCATTTGCCGGGGCGACAGCCAGACTGGCTCTTCACGTGAATCCTGTACCTGTCTGGCAGGCCAAATACTCTGGCTCGCCATACGTTCGAGCACTTTATTACGCGCCGCTTCAGCACGGTCCGGCCAGCGATCCGGACGCAGGCGACTCGGTGCCTGTGGCAAAACAGCCAGCAGCGCGGCATCGGAGTAACTCAATTGCGCGGGTGATTTACCAAGATAGGCCCAGCTTGCCGCCCCGACGCCCTGTAGCGTACCGCCAAACGGCGCACGGTTGAGATACAGTGTCAGGATGTCGCGTTTGGAGAGATGCCATTCCAGCTGCAATGCGCGCCAGAGCTGGCGAAACTTGCCGCCGAAGGTTCGCGGATGGGGATCGAGTAATCGTGCGACCTGCATGGTGAGCGTACTGCCGCCCGAAACCACACGCCCAGAGGAGAGGTCCTGCCATGCTGCGCGCAGTACTGAAAACGGATTGACGCCGGGATGCTTCCAGAACCAGCGGTCTTCATAGTTAATTAGCGCCTCAAGGTAGCGGGGCGACACCTCATCAATCGTTACCGGATACCGCCAGATACCTTCGGCATCGGCAAAGCGCCAGAGTGGCGTACCATCATTTGCCACCACGACCCGTGCCGGATCGACTTCGCGCAAAGGCAGCGGCCAGATTTTATCTGCCGCCCAAACTGCCGCCACAATCAATAGCGCAACGGCTGCCAGCCAGAGCCAGCAGCCGCGTTTACCCAACCGGCGCATCATTTACGGTCTGACAATCAAAAGTCCCTCTGTCGCACCGGTCGCGCGCCACTGCGGAACATACATTGATTCCACCTGTGGGACGGGAACCTGGTAGGTCCCCGGCGTTACCGCTCGCGCCAGATACACCAGCGTAACCGGTTGTCCTTCATTGACCGCCACCGCAGCGACAAAGCGATCGTCACGGAACTCAACGTGCTGGATATCTGCCTGCTGCATCTGATTAAGCAGATTCGCCACTTCGCTACCGCTATCCTGCAGGCTGGCGCTGCCGTTGGCCAGATTCTGGTTTTCCAGTTCCAGTCCTGCTGGCAGTAAGTCAACCACCAGCGCATCCGGCACGTTCTGGCTGGCTTTCACCTCCAGCCAGACCAGCACCAGCTCGCCGCTGCGCAGCGAATCCAGCGATTTGCTGTTTCCGTCGAGCCCCAGAATTTGACGCTCAATATGCAGAACGTTGCTGGCAGGCGTCGGTGAGGTTTGCGGATAACCGCTCACATCCAGACGCAGCCACAGCGGTTGATTACCGGTATTGGTGACGCTCAGCGTAGACAGCGCATCGGCATCCAGATTACGCGTCTGTGATTTCTCCCCGGCTAACGGTTGCTCCGAGAGTGACGTTTGCGCCTGCCATGTGCCTGGCAAGTCCTGTAACGTACGGGCGGCAAGGAACAACGCATTATTTTCCTGAGTCGAGAGCCAGCGCTGCCCAAAGGCCTGTTCTGACAACGTGTTCAGCAGCGTATTCTGCACGTCAGGTTTGAGCTTGTTCTCTTCGAGCAAGGCCAGCATCAACGCGTTATCCCGTAACGCACTGCCGTAATCCGCCATCCACTGTTGCGTATCGCGGCGCGGCGTATTCAGCGCCAGCGTCAACGCCTGTTCACTGCGGTTAGCATCGCCCATATTTTTCAGCGCGATTCCCAGTTGTAACAGCGGTAAACCAGAGGCCGCTTGCGCACGGCGCTCCCAGATCTCACGCAGTGCGCCGAGCGGGGCTTTTTGCTGACGCGCCAGAACCAACGCAGCGTAGGCTTGTACGGCAAACCGGCTTGCTGAAGAGTCGTCGGTATAGCGAATCGACAACATTCCTGGATCCTGCAAATAGCGCAGCAGCCGTTCGTTGCCACGGTTAATGACCTCTACCGGGACGCTGTAGCCCTGTTCATTTGCCCGAACGAGGAAATCCATGACATACGCGGTCAGCCAGTACTCTTCCGACCCGTTTTTATCCCACAGCGCGAAACCGCCGTTATCACGCTGCATCTGCACTAAACGAGAAATCCCAATATCGACCGCCGCACGGCGTTTTTCATCGCTGTCACCCACAATACCTAACATCTTCAATTGCGCAGCGTTAGTGTATAAGGATGGGAACAACCCGCTCGCCGTTTGCTCCAGGCAGCCGTAAGGGTAAGCCTTCAGTTCGCGGATATAACGCGCCAGATTTAGCGGCGGCTTACCGCTGAACAGCAGTTGTCCCTGCATCGTTGCAGGGGAGAAATTGGTCAGTTCCTCGCCCGGAAGCTGCCAGGTTGCGCCTGGCTGAAGTGCGACACCGTTATTAACGGTTTGCGCCGGGAACGCCGGACGCACACCAATCTTCCACTGTTTATGCTGAACTGGCAGCGTTTCACCCGGTAAAGTCAGACCGCTAATTTCTGCCTGAATTTCGCCATCGCCAAACCCCTCCCGCGCACGCACCGGAACAAACAGCGTAGTCCGTACGCCTGGTGCCAGATTCAATGGAGCAGGATCTTGCCCCATCAGCTCCAGTAAACCGCTGGCCGCGAGCTTAATATTCAGTGTTTGCGGTTTGTCAGTCAGGTTAGTCACGTCCAGCGTCAGTCGCGAGGTATCGCCTCCCGCCAGAAAACGCGGCATATTCAGTTCAGCAATTACCGGCGCGGCAACAATCACCTTGCTTTCACTGCTGCCAAAGTCATCCGCCATCCAGGCCTGTGCCATTACCCGTAGCTCGCCGTTGAAATCACCAATCGGTAGCGTCACCGTACCTTCGCCCTGCTCGTTGAGCGTGACCGGCAGCGCCTGTTGCGCCACGATATTGACGTGATTGACCGGTGGCTTACCGCCGCGTTTTAATTCATCGCCATCACCACCAAAACGCAGCGCCGCCAGCCGCCCTTGCCCTTCGATCACCTGGCCGTAAATATCATAAATATCCGCGCCATAGCGTTTTTGTCCGAAAAATGCCTGCCACGGATCTGGCGTGGCGTAATCGGTAATGTTCAACACCCCGCTATCAACGGCAGAGACCAGCACGTTGACCTGTTTTGGTACGTCGCCATTTTTGACGCTGGCTTTAATCTTGACGGTCAACGACTGGTTTGGACGTATTTTCGCCGGGTTTTCCAGCGCCAGCGCCAGACGACGGTTTTCATCACCTAACGGCAAATGCAGTAAACCAACCGCCCGTTTTGGCGTGGCCGAACGGGACTTGTCGCCAGGACGAACCACTAGCGCACTGAGATACAAATCGTGGCGATTCCAGGTTTTATCAATCGGGATGGAGATATCGAGACCATCCGCCGGTACGTCTATTTCTTGCCACCACAGCGGGCCTTCGCTGGATTCCACCATCGCATAACCTTTGCCAGCAGCAGGAGCGGCAACGTGCAGCTTCATGGTATCTCCAGGACGA
Organism: Citrobacter freundii complex sp. 2024EL-00216; assembly: GCF_043945515.1. Classification (NCBI taxonomy): domain Bacteria; kingdom Pseudomonadati; phylum Pseudomonadota; class Gammaproteobacteria; order Enterobacterales; family Enterobacteriaceae; genus Citrobacter; species Citrobacter freundii complex sp. 2024EL-00216. The sequence continues at coordinate 330,244 of NZ_JBIMRA010000002.1, forward strand.
TAGCTGGGTTTGTCCAGTTTCAGAGTCACGCGATCGGGACGCACGGCCCCACTGCCGTCGCTGTTATCCTGCCAACTATAACCTGCCCAGAAGCGTACGCTGCTCACCGCATCATTCGGGGCTTTCACTTCCAGACGATAGGCACCCCACTCAACCGGGAAGCTGACTTTACCGGTTTCATCGGCCTTAAGATCCAGAGTCTGCTCACCTTCAACCAGATCCTTTTGATCGAACTGTGATTGCCAGCCCTCGCCTTCAGACCAGTTCCAGTAATAATCCCGGCGCTCGCGGATCAAACGCACCTGCAAACCGGACACCGCTTTTTTCTCGCCCTGCGCATCGGCATAAACAATGTCGAAAGCGGCGTTGCTGTTTTCATCAACGATAGGCTGATTCACAGTGGTATCGGTGCGGTAGTCATAGACGGCTTTTGCCGCAAACTGCGGACGAATCCCCGGCAGCGTGTCCGCAGGCCAGATGGCTTGTTCAGCCCGACGCGTCACCGGGCGGCCACCTGACTCCAGCAGGCTGGCTTGCAGGATCACCTGTAACGGGGAGTGCGTCTCCTGCCATTGGCTGTTGGTGGTCACTTCGCCGCGACCGTGTTCATCCAGCGTAAGCTGAACTTCATCGAGGCTACGGGACAGGTTTTCTTCGGCAATATTACCAAACTGGAACCCCGGCAATGCCTGCACCGCTTCGCGCAGCGGGCGCAGGAAAAGCTGCCCTTGCAGAGCATTGCCGTTAGCAGGCGCGCCGTACAGGTAGTAGCCCACTACCGAGAACTTCACTTCATCAGCCGGAGCTACCGGAATCTTATTAGCGGAGAGATTGAGCGCCATCCGCTCAGGCATAAAATCTTCGACGTGGAAATCCCACATACGTGACTGGTTGTCGCCCGTATTAGCACGAATATGCCACATACCGGTTGGCGCGTTGGTGTCCAGCGGCCAGCTAAAACGGTACAGACCGTTCTCCGGCTGGCTAACCACCGAACGTAACACTTGCCCGTCGGGCTTCACGACCTCCAGCTTCACTGGCTGGTCGGGCAACGTTTTGCCGTCGCTGTCACGCAGTAATCCGTTGAGGATCACCGTTTCGCCAGGACGATAGAGGTCACGGGGACCAAACATAAAGAACTGTTTGCTGTATCCCGGTGCACCGGCAATATCAAATTCAGCCAGATCCAACGCCGGGAGTTTCAAATCCAGCAGCGTGGTTTGCCCGTCTTTGCGGGCCAGCAATAAAGCAGCGTCTTTATCAGTCTCCAGTTTGACATGACCCTGCGCGTCGCTGGTAGCCTGCGCCAGCGTCTGTCCTTTTTCGTTGAGTAACGTGACCTCAATACCCTGCTGCGCAGCGCCGTTTTCCAGACTCTGCGTAAAGACATCCAGTTGATTATGGTAACGGTGCGCAGACACACCAATATCGCTGAGCGTGAACAGCGTAGCGGCATTACTGTAGTTGTATTGTCCAGCCTGATTCATCACCGCGATGTAAACTCCTGCTTGCTGCAACGGCTTGATATCGCTCAGCGGCAGCAGCAGCTTCTCACGGGTGTTACGCGCAGGATTGAGGTCAAAGCGTCCGGTATACACCAGTTCCGCCATTTTCAGCAGATTGTCAGACTCCCAGTTTGTCAACGAATTGCGGTATTCCCACTGGCTGACAAATGCGCCGAGCGATTCAGGCTTCACACGAAAGAAGTTCACATCCACGCTGTTAACGTTGAGGGCCATTACCGGCAGGCCTTCAATTACTTTTCCCGGCAACAGCGAGCCGCGACTGGCAAACCCAACGCTTGGCTGTACATCGCGGGTGGTAATGTTTTTTTCATAATCAATAGCGAACGTCGCTTTATTCAGCGCCAGCAAATCACGCTCAATGGTCACCACCAGTTCCCGGTTAGGTTCCAGATGGCGTAAGCGCAGCTCTTTCAGATTTGGCGCCAGCTCCCAGGCACCATCCACTTTGCCGCTTTTTTTATCAACAACGTGCACGACGCGGGAAAAATCTTGTTCTGGATCGAGGGGAATGGAGAAGGTCAAAACGAGTGTTGCCGCACCGTCGAGCTGGACCTCTGAGGCATCCAGCAGCGTCAGCGACTTGCCCTGGCTTTGTTGCACCAGCTTTTGTAATTGGGCCTTGTCTTTTACTGGCGCAGTCTGGGGAGCTGGCGAGTCAGGTTTCGCAGCCGTCGGTGATTTTTCGTTATTATTATCGCACCCGACCAGTGCCAGCATCAGCATGCAGGCCGCTACGCGTAAATGTTTCATTTTTCATCCCTGGCCGTAGTGGCCCGTTAGCTACGTAGAACAACTATTATGCGTCAGATTTCCGGCTGTGGAAGTCAGTAACTGAACAACGTTGTCTTAATTTAAGTGATTAATGTGGATTCACCTGACAAATCAGCCTGTTTTACTTGTCGCTTTACGGTAAACATCCGACAATTTGCCAAAACCTGGTAAAAATGGAGATGCCTATGACCACCGCCTTCTTTGTCGCTGCCGACTGGCTTGCCGAACACATTGACGACCCGGAAATACAAATTCTTGATGCCCGGATGGCACCTCCAGGACAGGAAGATCGCGATGTTGGCGAGGAGTATCGTGCGGGCCATATTCCTGGCGCAGTATTTTTTGATATTGAAGCGCTTTCCGATCATACCTCACCGCTACCGCATATGATGCCACGCCCCGAAGCCTTTGCCGTTGCGATGCGCGAGCTGGGCGTTGATCAGGATAAGCATCTGGTTATCTACGATGACGGTAATCTGTTTTCCGCGCCACGCGCATGGTGGATGCTGCGGACATTTGGCGTCGAAAATGTCTCCATTCTGGCAGGCGGTCTGGCAGGCTGGAAGCGCGATGAGTTAATGCTCAAGGAAGGCGATGAGGATTTACCTGAAGGTGAATTTAACGTGGCCTTTACGCCTGACGCAGTTGTGCGCGTTACCGATGTACTGCTGGCCAGTCATGAAAAAACGGCGCAGATCGTCGATGCCCGTCCGGCTGCGCGTTTTAATGGCGAAGTTGACGAGCCGCGTCCTGGTCTGAAACGTGGTCATGTGCCGGGTGCGCTTAATGTACCGTGGACAGAACTGGTTCGTGACGGCGAACTGAAAACCACCGATGAGTTGGATGCTATTTTCTTCAGCCACGGCGTGAGCTTTGACCGCCCTATTATCGCCAGCTGCGGCTCCGGCGTAACGGCTGCCGTCATCGTGCTGGCACTTGCCACGCTGGGCGTTTCTGACGTCGCATTGTATGACGGCGCATGGAGCGAATGGGGAGCGCGCAACGATTTACCGGTAGAACCGCAATTATAAAGCTGGAAAAGCCGGATAGCGCTTCGCTTATCCGGCCTACAATTTAGATAATCCGGTTCTGTTTAAAGTCGCGCAGGAAACCGCCCCAGCGGCGTTCGTAGAACGGTGCGATATGCTCAGTGATAAAGTGGCTCACGCCCTTCTCACCCTTCTTCACCTGGCAGATATCAATAGGTTCATCGCCCGGCAGCGTATCGGTCGCGACGCTGCCAGCAGCGTGGATGATCTCTTCAATATCCCCTTCCGCTTCAATACCAATCAGCAGATTCGGCTGGGCTTCCGCGCTTTCTTTGATTGAGCAGAGAAACGCGCGTTTTACCGGCTTAATGGTTTTAAACAGCGTGGTCAGCGAGTCAATCATCTGCGCCGGAGGTTCAGCGACTTCAGAGAGGATCAGCGATTCACCGCCTTCCAGTACTTCCTGGGTGCTGAGCGGATTCCCCTCTTCCCCCATCAGCAGGCTGATTTCACGCGGCATAAATTCTTTGCCGGTCGGCAGTTTCGCGTTGAGAAAGAGCGTTTCGCCGAGCGTCATTTCAAACAACGTACGCACCGGCATAACGACAAATGCTTGCTCATCTTCCACCGCCTGCTGCAGGGCTTCCAGAGAAGTGAAGAACGGGATCACGGTCGTGCCGTCTTCTTTTTCCCAGTGCTGCAGGTCGAGAGCGCTGTCTTCAACCACCGCCTCGCCTTCTGCGGCAGTACCCGGCACCCAGACTGTGGATTCCAGTAAAGTACGGAAAAATGCCGGACGATGCGCAGGTTCTGTCGCCGCTTGTTCAAGCAATGTTTCTAATTCGTTTTTTGTTTCGGACATAAGTATCACAAATTGGATGAATACATGTAGGCCGGATAAGCTTAGCGCCATCCGGCAATACAGTAATAAATTATGCGGTCAGCAGATTCGCAATCGTGCGCACACCCAGACCGGTTGCGCCCGCAGACCACTGCTCAACCGGCGCTTTGCGATAGGTTGCGGAGCAGTCGATATGCAGCCAGCCCTGCTGGTAGTTTTCCACGAAATGGGACAGGAAGCCCGCCGCGGTGCTTGCGCCAGCCGGGTAAGCCGCGCTGCCGGTGTTATTCAGTTCGGCAAAGTTAGACGGCAACTGACTACGGTGGAACTCTGCCAGCGGCAGACGCCAGAACGGTTCGTTTTCTTGTGCCGCACTTGCCAGCAGGCGAGCAGCCAGCTGATCATCAAAGCTAAACAGCGCGTGGTAATCGTTGCCCAGCGCGGTTTTCGCCGCGCCGGTCAGCGTGGCAGCATCAATGATCAGTTCCGGTTTCTGCGCGCTGGCATCGATCAGGCCATCGGCCAGCACCAGACGTCCTTCGGCATCGGTATTCATCACTTCAACTTTTTTACCGTTGCGATAGTGAATAATGTCGCCGAGCTTAAAGGCGTTGCCGCTAATCAGGTTATCCGCGCAGCACAGATACAGCTTCACGCGCTTGTTCAGACCACGGGTGATGGCAAATGCCAACGCGCCGGTGACCGTTGCCGCACCGCCCATGTCGGACTTCATTGAGTCCATAAATGCGCTTTGCTTGATGCTGTAACCACCGGAATCAAAAGTAATTCCCTTACCAACCAGGCAGGCATAAACCGGGGCTTCTTTGTCGCCTGTTGGGTTGTAGTCCAGCGCCAGCAGCACTGGAGGACGTTCAGATCCGCGACCCACGGTATGCAGGCCCATGTAGTTCTGCTCGCGCAGATCTTCACCTTTGGTGATGCGGTAAGAGACGTTATCGCACGCGACGGAGCACAGCAGATCAACAGCGCGCTGCGCCAGTTGTTCCGGGCCCAGCTCTTCTGCCGGGGCATTAATGGTATCGCGCACCCAGTCAATAATCTTCAGACGGCTATCCAGCTCTTTGCGCTGCGCTTCGTCCAGAGCGGCCCACTCAACTTTGCGGGTGCCTTTTGGTCCCTTGTAGCCCTGCCAGAACGCCCAGCTACGTTCGGTATCCCAGCCTTCACCGTCCAGTTGAACGTGTTTAATACCCAGGCCGTCGATTTTACGCGCAGCACGCTGGATAAGGCCGAGGTCATCTTTTCCGTTCAGGTGCAGGGTAATGCCGTCATTATTAATGCTGTATGTCGCCTTTTCACCCCAGCGGGCATCGGCGGGTTGCGTGGAAAGCGTAATTTTCATGGCTTCTGTCATTTTATTTATCCTTATTTTCGCGCATACAGGAAAACGGGCCACCCGTGGGCAGCCCGTTGACTTATTCGGCTTCGTCCAGCCAGACCAGCAAAATGGCCTCAAGGATTTTTTCGTTCGATGCCTGAGGATCATCATCGAACTCTTCCAGGTCACAGATCCACTGGTGCAGATCGGTGAAACGAACGGTCTTGGGATCGAGATCGGGGAAAGCGTCATACAGCGCCTCGCCGATTTCGCGGCTATCGGTCCACTTCAGTCCCATACTACCCTCTGTTAATGCTCACGCGCATGATTGATTGTGTAACGTGGGATTTCGACCACTAAATCGTCCTCGGTTACCCGCGCCTGACAGCTTAAACGGCTCTCCGGCTCCAGTCCCCAGGCTTTATCCAGCATGTCGTCTTCTTCTTCTGTGCTTTCCGGCAAAGAATCAAAACCTTCACGCACGATGCAGTGGCAGGTAGTGCAGGCACAGGATTTTTCACAGGCGTGTTCAATCTCGATCCCGTTACGCAGGGCAACGTCGAGAATGGTTTCGCCGGTCTCAGCTTCCAGAACTGCGCCATCGGGACAGAGATCCTGATGAGGCAGAATAACAATCTTTGGCATATTAAACCTCGTCCACGGAATGGCCTTTCAGCGCGCTACGGACGGATTTGTCCATGCGGCGAGCGGCGAATTCCTGGGTTTGTTTGTCTACGTTTTTAATGGCTTGTTCTATCGCGTCAACATCGTCACCCTGTGCAACCTCGCTCAAGTGCGCGGCGGCGGTGTCGATAGCCTGACGTTCTGCGGCGCTTAACAGCGCGGCATCAGCGTTCAGCGCACCGGATAAACTCTCCAGTACGCGTGCCGCTTCGACTTTCTGTTCTGCCAGCATACGCGCTTTAACGTCCTGCTCGGCAAAACTCATCGAATCCTGAATCATGGAGGCGATTTCACTGTCGGTCAGACCGTAGGACGGTTTAACCTGGATTGAGGACTCAACGCCTGTGGATTTCTCCATGGCGGTGACGCTCAGCAGCCCATCGGCATCCACCTGGAAGGTCACGCGGATGTGCGCACCGCCAGCCGGCAATGCCGGGATGCCGCGCAGCGCAAAACGCGCCAGTGAACGGCAGTCCTGCACCAGCTCACGCTCGCCCTGCATCACGTGAATGGACATCGCGGTTTGGCCATCTTTAAAGGTGGTAAAGTCCTGCGCGCGCGCCACTGGGATAGTGGTGTTACGCGGGATCACTTTCTCCACCAGACCGCCCATGGTTTCCAGTCCCAGAGACAGCGGGATAACGTCCAGCAGCAGCATTTCGCTGTCCGGTTTATTTCCGACGAGAATATCCGCCTGGATTGCCGCACCGATAGCGACCACTTTGTCCGGGTCAATAGAGGTCAGCGGCGTGCGGCCAAAAAATTCACCGACGCGTTCACGTACCAGAGGCACGCGCGTTGAACCGCCAACCATCACCACTTCCAGCACATCTTGCGGCTCCACGCCCGCATCTTTCAGCGCGCGACGGCAGGCCAGCAGCGTACGCTTGACCAGTGCGGAAATGAGTTCATTAAAGGTTTCACGGGTGATTTCACCCTGCCATCCAGCCACGTTAACCGTTACAGAATCAGCGTCGCTAAGTGCGATTTTCGCTGCAATCGCGGCATCCAGCAGTTCACGCTGTACGCGGTTATCGCTGCGATCGGCCACGCCCGCCTGCTCGCGAATGTAATCGGCCAGCAGATGGTCAAAATCGTCGCCGCCGAGCGCGGAATCACCGCCGGTCGCCAGCACTTCAAACACGCCACGGCTCAGGCGCAGAATAGAAATATCAAAAGTACCGCCGCCAAGATCGTAGACTGCGATCACGCCTTCCTGACCGGAGTCCAGACCATACGCGATCGCCGCTGCGGTCGGTTCGTTCAGCAGACGCAATACGTGCAGGCCCGCCAGACGCGCGGCGTCTTTGGTCCCCTGACGCTGTGCATCGTCAAAGTAAGCCGGAACGGTGATTACCACGCCGTCCAGTTCGCCGGACAGCGATTCGGTAGCCCGCGCGGCCAGCGCTTTCAGAATATCAGCAGAGACGCGCACCGGATTAAGCAAACCGGCAGCGGTTTCAATCATCGGCAGACCGTTTTCGCTCGCCTGGAACGTATATGGCAGATGCGGGTAACGCGCCTGGATATCCGCCAGAGAGCGGCCCATCATGCGTTTTACTGAGCTAACGGTGTTTGCCGTATCCAACGCTGCATTGGCGCGGGCATCGTAACCGACAGAGTAGCCCTGCTGCTGATAGTGAACCACTGACGGCAACAGGTGGCGACCTTCATGGTCTGCCAGCGTTTCGGCCTGGCCGCTGCGTACGGTAGCAACCAGGGAGTTGGTGGTGCCTAAATCGATACCTACCGCCAGACGACGCTGGTGCGGCGCGGCGCTCAGACCAGGCTCACTAATTTGTAATAAGGCCATTTTCGCTTCCGGAAATTAAAAATCGAGCAGTTTTTCTTCGAGTTGTTCTGCACTGCTTCGCAGTTTATCGAGAAAACGCAGCTTACGCACGGTATCTGCCGCTGCGTCCCACGTCTCGCTATCCAGCTGTTCCACCATCAGTTGATGGCGAACGTTATACATTTCGCTGACGCGTTTCATAAACGCATCTAAACGTTGACTGTCTTTTGCCTGTTCAATCTCGTCCAGCTCTTCACGCAGCTCAAGTTGCTCCATCAGGAACGCGGTATCGCGCACCGTGTGCTGCTCGCTGCGGATATCAAAACCGTGTAAAGACAATAAGTATTCGGCGCGCATCAAAGGATGACGCAGCGTTTGCCAGGCCTGGTTGATAGTGGCGGACTGCGAAACCGCAGCAAGTTGTTCCGCCTGGGAACCGCTGGCGAATTTATCAGGATGATACTGACGTTGTAGATCCTGAAAACGTAGGCTCAGCGCCTGAGTATCGAGCTGATAACGGGCCGGTAAGCCAAAGAGGGTGAAGTAGTCCATAACATTCTCAGGGCATCGATTCTCTGTTGTTCGATGAGGCAAAACCAGAGAGTCAGGTAAAACAAACCCCACGCGCAGGCGACCACGGTGGGGTTATCAGTAAGCGCGTTACACGTGGAAGCTTTCGCCGCATCCACATTCGTCTTTCACGTTCGGGTTAGTGAACTTAAACCCTTCGTTCAGACCTTCTTTGACGAAGTCTAACTGCGTACCGTCGAGGAATTGCAGGCTCTTACCGTCGATCACGACTTTTACGCCTTTGTCTTCAAACACGGTATCTTCAGCCGCCGGCTCGTCAACAAATTCCAGTACATAGGCCATACCTGAGCAGCCGGAGGTTCTCACGCCCAGACGCAGACCAAACCCTTTACCGCGGTTTGCCAGGAAGGTATTTACACGCGCTGCTGCACTGTCGCTTAAGGTAATCGACATAATAAAACCTCAACTCTTAATTATTTTGCTTCACGTTTGCTTTTGTAATCCGCAATCGCGGCTTTAATCGCGTCTTCAGCCAGAATAGAGCAGTGAATTTTCACCGGTGGCAGTTCAAGCTCGTCGGCGATATCGGTGTTTTTAATCGCCTGTGCTTCGTCCAGAGATTTCCCTTTTACCCATTCGGTAACCAGAGAGCTGGAAGCAATAGCGGAACCGCAGCCGTAAGTCTTGAAACGCGCGTCTTCAATGATACCCTCATTGTTGACTTTGATCTGCAACTTCATCACGTCGCCACAGGCTGGTGCACCGACCATGCCGCTACCCACGTTCTCGTCGCTGTTGTCAAAAGAGCCCACGTTACGTGGATTCTCGTAATGATCGATAACTTTTTCGCTGTAAGCCATGTTGAATTCTCCTTATCGGTACCGATTAGTGATGTGACCATTCAATGCTGTTCAGATCCACACCCTGTTTGAACATTTCCCACAGTGGAGAAAGGTCGCGCAGACGGCCAATGGAGTTGCGAACCAGATTGATGGCGTAGTCAATCTCTTCTTCGGTAGTGAAACGACCTAAAGAGAAACGAATTGAGCTGTGTGCCAGCTCGTCGGTCATCCCCAGCGCGCGCAGCACGTAGGATGGCTCCAGACTTGCAGAAGTACATGCAGAACCGGAGGATACAGCCAGGTCTTTCAGCGCCATAATCAGCGACTCGCCTTCAACAAAGTTGAAGCTGACGTTGAGAATGTTCGGTGCGCCCTGCTCGAGGTCACCGTTGAGGTACACCTCTTCCATATCTTTCACGCCGTTCCACAGACGGTTACGCAGACTGCGCAGGCGCGCCATCTCGGTTTCCATCTCTTCTTTAGCGATACGGTATGCTTCACCCATGCCGACGATCTGGTGCACAGGCAGCGTACCGGAACGCATACCGCGCTCGTGACCGCCGCCGTGCATCTGCGCTTCAATACGAATACGCGGTTTACGACGAACGTACAGCGCGCCGATACCTTTCGGACCATAGATTTTGTGGCCGGAGAAGGACATCAGGTCAACTTTCAGTTGGCTCAGATCGATAGGCAGTTTGCCCACGCTCTGGGTCGCATCAACGTGATAGATGATGCCGCGAGCACGGCACATTTCGCCGATAGTCGCGATATCCTGCACCACGCCGATTTCGTTGTTCACGTGCATGATGGACACAAGAATGGTGTCGTCACGCATTGCTGCTTCAAGTTCATTCAGGTCGATAATGCCGTTACGCTGTGGGGCGAGGTAGGTGACTTCGAACCCTTCGCGCTCCAGCTGACGACAGGTATCCAGCACGGCTTTGTGTTCGGTTTTGCTGGTGATGATGTGCTTGCCTTTTTTCTGATAAAAGTTGGCTGCACCTTTAATCGCCAGGTTATCGGATTCAGTCGCACCGGAAGTAAATACGATTTCACGCGGGTCAGCGCCCACGAGGTCGGCAATCTGGTTACGGGCGATATCTACCGCCTCTTCAGCCTGCCAGCCGAAACGGTGTGAACGAGACGCTGGGTTACCAAAGTTTCCGTCCAGGGTCAGACACTGCATCATTTTCTCGGCAACACGCGGGTCCACCGGCGTGGTTGCGGAGTAGTCGAGATAGATCGGTAATTTCATTGCTCTATAAACTCCGTACATCGCTTCAATGCAAGGAATCAGGCAACCGGCTGGATGTACGACCGAGTTAACGGGGTGTGTAGCACCCCGGCCTGATTCTAAAATACTTTTATTATGCGCGTAACTTAACGTCGATCGCGTCTTGAGCACGATTAGTGCGTGGAGCGTCATGGGTATGCTGGCGACCAGACACATCCAGGACTTCCTGATTATTTACCAGTTCGCCCAACGTAATGTTGTTGAGGAAACCGGTCAGACGATCGCTCAGATCGCGCCACAGCGCGTGGGTCAGGCATTTATCGCCGCCCTGACAACCGCCTTTGCCCTGGCAACGGGTCGCATCTACAGACTCGTCAACAGCGCTAATCACTTCACCTACTGCGATGCTGCCGGCATCTTTACCCAGCAGATACCCGCCGCCTGGTCCACGTACGCTGGAAACCAGACCGTTTTTACGCAAACGGGAAAACAGCTGCTCCAGATATGACAGGGAAATTCCCTGACGTTCAGAAATATCAGCCAACGGTACCGGGCCCGTTTCGGAGTTGAGCGCAACGTCCAACATTGCGGTCACGGCGTAACGCCCTTTTGATGTCAGTCTCATGTCTTACTTAGCCTCAAACTCGCCCCTGCCCGGGGTTTTTTATTGTAAAATGGGGGTATTGCATAGCAGGGGCAAGTCTGACATTCCCGACTAAATCAGTCAACTATTTACTTGACTAATTTAGTCAGGTATTTAACCTTCAGTGCCATTTTCACTTGCCGGATGCGCTTCGTTTATCCGGCCTGCAAATCGTGCGGCCTGTAGGCCGGATAAGCGAAGCGCATCCGGCATTAGTACAGTTACTTGCTTTTATTCTGCTGCTCGATTGAAGCTAAAATCCCGCGCAGGATGTTCAACTCCTGGCTTTCTGGACGCGCACGGGTAAACAGACGGCGCAGCTTATTCATCACCTGCCCCGGGTGCCCTTCACGGATAAACCCGGTTGACAGCAGCGTTTGCTCCAGATGACCGTAAAAACGCTCTAAATCATCGACCAGCGGATACTCTGCTTCTTCGTAATCTACGGTCTTATCGCTTTCCTGCGTCGCCAGCCAGGCCATGCGCACCTCATAAGAGATGACCTGCACTGCCATCGCCAGGTTGAGCGAACTGTATTCCGGGTTCGCGGCAATGGCGACGTGATAATGGCACTTCTGCAGCTCTTCGTTGGTCAAACCAACACGTTCACGACCAAAGACCAGCGCCACCGGCGAGTTCGTCGCTTCAGAGACACTTTTTAAACCGCATTCACGCGGATCCAGCATCGGCCACGGCAGCGTGCGGGAACGAGCACTGGTGCCTACCACCAGGCTACAGCCCGCCAGCGCTTCATCGAGCGTATCGACGATCTGCGCGCTTCCGATCACATCACTGGCACCCGCTGCCAGGGCGATGGCCTGGGAGTCCGGTTTAACCAGTGGATTTACCAGCCACAGATTGGTTAAACCCATGGTTTTCATTGCGCGGGCTACAGAGCCCATGTTGCCAGTGTGAGAGGTTTCCACCAGCACGATTCGAATATTTTGCAGCATTGTATTTCTTCGGCTAAAGATTATTCGGGCATATTATCATAAAACGAAGACATATTCCGAACTCGCTGCTATACTCTGCGCCGTTTTCCCGTTCTTTAACATCCAGTGAGAGAGACCGATGCATCCGATGCTGACCATCGCCGTGCGCGCAGCGCGCAAGGCGGGTAATGTAATTGCCAAACACTACGAAACCCCAGACTCTGTAGAAACCAGCCAGAAAGGCAGCAATGATTTCGTGACTAACGTCGATAAAGCCGCCGAAGCGATTATTATCGAAACGATTCGCAAATCTTACCCACAGCACACCATCATCACCGAAGAAAGCGGTGAACATGTTGGTGAAGATTTGGATGTTCAATGGGTTATCGATCCACTGGATGGCACCACCAACTTCGTAAAACGTCTGCCGCACTTCGCGGTATCCATCGCAGTACGCATCAAAGGCCGTACTGAAGTCGCCGTTGTTTACGATCCAATGCGTAACGAACTGTTCACCGCAACCCGTGGCCAGGGCGCACAGCTGAACGGCTACCGCCTGCGTGGCAGCACCGCCCGCGATCTGGATGGCACCATCATCGCCACCGGTTTCCCGTTCAAAGCCAAACAGCACGCCGCTTCTTACATGAAAATTCTGGGCAACATGTTTACCGAATGCGCGGACTTCCGCCGCACCGGTTCTGCTGCGCTGGATCTGGCCTACGTTGCCGCAGCCCGCGTTGACGGTTATTTCGAAATTGGCCTGCGCCCGTGGGATTTCGCCGCAGGTGAACTGATTGCCCGTGAAGCTGGCGCACTGGTTTGCGACTTTACCGGTGGTCATAACTACATGGCGACCGGCAACATCGTTGCAGGTAACCCGCGCGTAGTGAAAGCCATGCTGGCTAACATGCGTGATGAACTGAGCGATGCGCTGAAGCGTTAATCGTTTGATGCCGGATGGCGGCTAGCGCCTTATCCGGCCTACCAGGGAATTCCCCGTAGGCCTGATAAGCGAAGCGCCATCAGGCATTCATCCTACAACAGTGCTAAAACGGTCTTATCCCTCGCCCCACCGGCACCGCACTCATCCACATCACTACCGCAGCAGTGATCAGCACCGCACCACCGGCTAATGCCAGCGTCGTCCAGCCAATCTGTCGCCACAATACTGGCGCTTTATGCCCGCTAAGTTTCACCGCCAGCGAGCGGAAACTGTGTACCAGCAGAGCCAGTGACGTAATCGTCAAAGAGGTTCCTGCCGCCATCGCCAGCGCCGACGCCATACCCCAGCTAAACACGCCAACCACTTTGCTGAACAGTAAAACCATGATGGCCCCCGAGCACGGGCGCATCCCCATAGACAGCACGATCATCAACCGGGCACGCCAGTCATCACCACTTTGCAGCTGTTCAGGATCGGGTAAATGCTGATGCCCGCAGCCGCAACCCTCGTGATGCACATGATGCGGCGTGAAGGCTGTGAATTTTGGGCGGCGCAGCAGCTGGCGCAATTTCTTCAGCGCACGGACGCACAATAAAACGCCCAACACGCCAACCAGCGCATAACTTCCTTTCTCCAGCCAGAAACTACTCATATGTAGCTGTCGTGCGGGCAACTGCAAAATGGTAAGCACCACAACCACCAGTCCGATAGCGACCAGCCCCTGTAATAAAGATGAGGCCAGCGTCAGGCCAATACTCGACTTCAGCTTCGAGGGGTGCGTTGCCAGCCAGGTGGTAATAACGACTTTTCCATGTCCCGGCCCCAGCGCGTGCAGAACGCCGTAGAGAAAACTAAACAGCAGCAGCGATCCCCCGGCCTGGGCCGGCCTGGCAGCAACCGCTTTCAGCAACCCGCTCATCTGTTGGTTAACGTCGCGCTGCCAGACGACACTTTTCATCATCACCTGCGGCCAGGCCTGCCATAGCCACAGTATGCCGCCTGCCGCCAGCAGCAAAAAGACAGCCAGCGGCCATAGCATGAGCCAGCGACGTCTGGCTGCACGTTGTTGATACACTACTGACATTGCAGCGTTACCGTCTGTGCAAACTGTTTACCCAACTCCATATCCTCCGGCGGTGCGTCTTCTTTATCCAGCGACTGCGCAAAGCTCAACGTTTGTTCATTCGGCGTCGGCGTATGTACTGAAATCCGGCATTTTTGGCTTATGGACTGCCCCAGCCTGGCGTCGCTATCTTTGTCATAGCTCATATCAACGTAGTAGGTCGGGTCGAAGGTTGAAATGGTATATTTTTGACCACTCAGCGGCTGAGCTTCGGCCAGCGGCAAAACGAACGTCAGCACTGCCTGGTGTTCCTCCCGCGCCATGCCATATTCCGTCGGCCTGTTTTTAAACTTTACCTTTTTCCCGTCGTGCCACACTTCGGTGAAATAGTGCTGCCCGAGAACGTTGGCCATCACTTCCGCCGCCAGTTTCTTCCAGATCTCATCACCAGGTTTGGCATTTCCCGCATCGTAAAGCAGATCCGCCGAGGTAATTTCATCCATCGTCCAGCGCATTTTCAGCGCGACGAACTGGTCATTCTCGCTCACTATCTCAGTTTTCAGATGGATAAAGCTGTGGGGATGCGCGCCTGCGCCAAGGGACAGGACAGCGAGAAACAACGTGATAATGATACGTTTAACGCCTTGCATGAGTTCTCCACGATGAAAATCTACACCGCCACAAATAATGATGCCTGGTTTGGCGAAAGTGTGCTGAGGATACCATTGAACGAAAAAATATTGAGCACCCTTTTCCGGTATCGATTCAGTTCTCAATTTCGATAATTTCTTCTTCGGGAAATTCCCCTCAAACACCTTTTCGGCGTCAAAACTTAAGCTAAATGATAACGATATGTTAATTGATGGTTTCATTTTAATATTTAATTAACACTTAATTTGAACAACTGAATGTAAAATCACGCAAATTTAACTAATTATTAACCATTTTATTTCCATAAATTCACAACAATGGGCATAGATCACATTCGCAAAACTTATGATTCATTCCCTCTTCCATTCATTGTTAACTTCACGCCGTGACATGTCCTGCCCCCTACGAAAGGTACAACTATGAAATTCAAACTCGCATTACTCAGTGCAACCCTGGTTTCTGCATGCATGTTGTCCGGCACGTCCTTTGCGGCGGAAAAATATGAAATTGCTGTGGTTGCCAAAGTCACCGGGATCCCATGGTTTAACCGGATGGAAACCGGCGTAAATGAAGCAGCAAAAAAACTGGATGTGAATGCTTACCAGACCGGACCTTCAACGCCGGACCCGGCGCAGCAGGTGAAAGTGATTGAGGATCTGATCGCCAAAAACGTTAATGCGATCATCGTGGTGCCGAATGATGCCAAGGTCCTTGAGCCGGTACTGAAAAAAGCGCGCGATAAAGGCATCGTGGTGTTGACGCACGAATCCCCGGATGAGCAAATTGGCCAGTGGGATATCGAAACTATCGACAGTGAAAAATACGCACAGGCCAACGTCGATGAGTTAGCGAAAAATATGGGCGGCAAAGGCGGATATGCCATCTATGTTGGTTCGCTGACGGTCCCACTGCATAACGCGTGGGCGGATTATGCAATTAAGTACCAGAAAGAAAAATATCCGGAAATGTTCGAAGTCACTTCACGTCTGCCGGTCGCGGAAAGTATCGATAAATCCTACGCCACAACGCTGGATCTGATGAAAACCTACCCGCAGATGAAGGGCATTATCGGCTTCGGCTCGCTGGGTCCAATCGGTGCGGGTCAGGCTGTGCAGAAAAAACGCGCCAAAGATAAGATCGCCGTCGTCGGGATCGCTATGCCAGCGCAGGCAGCACCTTACCTGATGCGCGGTGATATCAAAAAAGCGCTGCTGTGGGATCCAAAAGACGCGGGCTACGCGCTGGTCACCGTTGCCGATCAGCTGTTGCAGGGCAAAGAAGTGAACGCCGATCTGAGTATCGATGGTTTAGGGAAAGCCGATATCGACACGGAGAAGAAAGTGATCCGCTTTAACAAGATCCTCGAAGTCACCAAAGACAACGCACAATCACTTGGTTTCTAAGGCTTTAGCCAACACCAGGGAACCTTAACGCCGACCGTCTGGTCGGCGCTATCAACCAAACTAACACTCAGCGTCCCCCCGGACGCGCGCAGGGGTATTGTCCATGGCAGACACCACCGCATTTATCACTCTTGAGAATATCAGCAAACAATTCCCGGGCGTGCTGGCGCTGGATAACGTGAATCTGACGCTGAGAAAAGGCGAAGTTCACTGTCTGGCGGGTCAAAACGGCTGTGGTAAAAGTACCATTATTAAAGTGATCTCCGGGGTTTATCATCCGGAAAAAGGCGCGCAGATTTTACTCGACGGAAAATTGTTCCATCATCTGACGCCGCAGCTCTCTTCCCATTATGGCATTCAGGTTATTTATCAGGACCTGTCGTTGTTCCCCAACTTTAGCGTCGCAGAAAATATCGCGGTCAACCGCTATCTGCCGGGTGGCGATATCTGGGTGCGTCGCGGCGCCATGAAGCAGCAGGCGCTGGCAGCCATGAAACGTATTGGGGTGAATATCGATCCCGATAAAAAAGTTGAAAAACTCTCAATTGCTGATCGACAGCTGGTCGCCATTTGCCGGGCGATTGCCGCCGATGCGCGTCTGGTGATTATGGACGAGCCCACCGCCTCGCTAACCCGCCAGGAGGTTAATGGCCTGCTGCGAGTAGTTAATGAACTGAAAGCGGCCGGAATTTGCGTCGTGTTTGTCAGCCATCGTCTGGATGAGGTGATGGAAGTGGCTGACCGCATCAGCGTAATGCGCGACGGCAAACTGGTGGGTACATACCCTGCCAGCGAACTCGACAGCCACGAGCTGGCCTTCCTGATGACCGGACAACGCTTCCACTACAGCCCGTTGCCGGAAAGGCCCGCGATTGAGCAAGAGCCGCTGCTTGAGCTGCGCAATCTCAGCCGCAGAGGTAAATACCAGAACATTAATCTGTCGCTGCACGGCGGCGAGATCGTCTCCATTGTTGGTCTGCTGGGTGCCGGGCGCACTGAGCTTTGTCTGAGCCTGTTTGGTATGACCCACCCGGAAAGCGGCGAGATTCGCATTAACGGTCAGCCGGTTACTCTGCGCAATAACCATGACGCCATCCAACACGGGATCGGCTATGTCTCAGAAGATCGCCTGACGCAGGGGCTGATCATGGAGCAGTCGATCTACGACAACACCATCGTCACGGTGTTTGATCAACTGCACACCGGTAGCGGTCTGCTCGATCATCGTAAAGCGCAAAAGTTGGTCGCCGATTTAATCCGCGAACTGAATATCAAAGTGTCCGATCCGCACCTGCCGGTCAAAACCCTTTCCGGCGGTAATGCCCAGCGTATCGCCATTGCCAAATGGGTGGCGACCAATCCCCGCATCCTGATCCTCGACTCGCCTACCGTCGGCGTGGATATCGCCAACAAAGAGGGCATTTACCAGATAGCCCGCGATTTGGCGGAACAGGGTATGGCGGTGCTGATGATTTGCGATGAAATCCCGGAAGCGTATTACAACAGCCACCGTGTGCTGGTAATGCGTCGCGGCAAGCTGGTGGCGGAATTTAATCCTCATCAATGCCGTGAAGAGGAGATTGCTGAAGTGGTCGAGGTAATCAATGAATAAGATGCATCTCTCCCGTTTAATCGGGCAACATGAGTTCTGGCTGGGCCTGCTGGTTGTAGCCCTTGCCGTTGGGCTGAGCATCAGCACCGACGAGTTCTTGTCTTTGGGGAACCTGACGGATGTGGCCACCAGCTACGCGATTCTCGGCATCCTGGCCTGTGGGCTGTTTGTGGTGCTGATTTCCGGCGGGATCGACATCTCATTTCCGGCGATGACCGCGATAGCCCAGTATGCAATGGCCAGTTGGGTTATCGGTCACGGCGGCAATTTCGCGCTGGCGTTAATCATCGCCATTGCGGTGGGCCTGCTGCTTGGGCTGATCAACGGTTTTCTGGTCTATTGGCTACGCGTTCCGGCAATCATCATTACCATCGCCACGTTGAACGTCTACTACGGTCTGCTGGTTTACGCCACCAAAGGCACCTGGCTGTACGGCTTCCCGGACTGGTTTATGAACGGCATTAACTGGTTCTCGTTCACCGCAGCGGATGGCTACGACTACGGTTTGACCCTGCCCCTGCTGTGCCTGGCGGCGGTGATCATCTTTACCGCCGTGCTGATGAACTATACCCGTCTTGGCCGTCAGGTTTACGCCATGGGCGGCAACCGCGACGCGGCCTCGCGCCTGGGGCTGAATCTGCTGAAGCTGCATTTTTACGTCTATGGCTACATGGGCATTCTGGCAGGCGTTGCCGCCGTGGTTCAGGCGCAAATCACCCAGTCAGTTGCGCCCAATTCGCTGCTCGGCTTTGAGCTGACGGTGCTGGCGGCGGTAGTACTCGGCGGAACTAGCATGAGCGGCGGGCGCGGTACGTTGACCGGAACCCTGCTCGGCGTGGTTCTGCTGGCCTTCTTACAAAATGGCCTGACGCTGCTCAGCGTCTCCTCTTACTGGCACACCGTGTTCAGCGGCGCCATTATCCTGGTCAGCATTAGCGCCACGGCCTGGAACGAAAAACGCAAACTGGCAAGGGAGCTTTGAGATGAAAACAATCGCCAGATTTTTACCCGGTGATGCCATCATTCGTCTGCAATGCGTGATTATTGTGGTCGTCGCCCTGGTCTTCTCGGCCCTGCTCGGCAGCCGTTTTTTCAGCGTCGCTAACTTCCAGTCGATTGGCTCACAGCTACCAATCCTCGGCATGCTGGCCCTCGGGATGGGCATGACCATGCTGACCGGCGGCATTAACCTGTCGATTATTGCCGGGGCGAACGCCTGCTCGCTGGTGATGGCGGCGATTATCGTCACCCATCCGGATAACCCGCTGTTTCTGGTGCTAGCGCTGCTGGCAGGCGCTGCCGTGGCGGTGGCTATCGGCACGCTCAACGGTGCGCTGATTGCCTGGGTCGGGGTTTCGCCTATTCTCGCCACGCTCGGCACGATGACGCTTATCTCCGGGCTGAATATTCTGCTTTCCAACGGGACGGTGATTTCCGGTTTCCCGACCGCCATTCAGTACCTTGGTAACGCCACGATTGCCGGTATTCCGGTGGCGCTACTGCTCTTTTTCCTGGTGGCAATCCTGCTGTGGGTACTGCTGGAACACACCACGCTTGGGCGCAGCCTGTATCTCGTTGGTTCCAATGAACAGGCTACCCGCTACAGCGGCGTGAATACCGTACGGGTACAAATTTCGGTGTACGTGATTTCTGCCCTGCTCGGCTGGGTCGCCGCCATTTTGATGATGGCGAAATTCAATTCAGCTAAAGCCGGATACGGTGAATCCTACCTGCTGGTCACCATCCTTGCCTCCGTCCTCGGCGGTATCAACCCGGATGGCGGCTTCGGGCGCATTATCGGCCTGGTGCTGGCACTGATTGTGCTGCAAATGCTGGAAAGCGGCCTTAACTTGCTGGGGGTCAGCAGCTATCTGACGATGGCGCTGTGGGGCGCGGTGCTGATCCTCTTTATCGCATTACAGAATCGTAAAGCCTGATTTCAGGAGAAAAAATTATGGCAAGTTACTTTATTGGTGTGGATGTCGGAACCGGAAGCGCCCGTGCTGGCGTGTTTGATCTCAACGGCAGAATGGTCGGTCAGGCCAGTCGGGCCATCGAGATTTACCGCCCGCAGGCCGATTTTGTTGAGCAGTCTTCCGATAACATCTGGCAGGCGGTGTGTAACGCGGTTCGCGATGCGATTAACCAGTCGGATATCAACCCTATCCAGGTCAAAGGTCTGGGCTTTGACGCGACCTGTTCACTGGTGGTACTGGACAAAGAAGGTAAACCGCTGACCATCAGCCCGTCCGGGCGCAGCGAACAGAACATCATTGTGTGGATGGATCACCGCGCCATTACTCAGGCCGAGCGCATCAACGCCCTGCATCATCGGGTGCTGGACTACGTTGGCGGCATTATCTCCCCGGAAATGCAGACGCCAAAACTGCTATGGCTGAAGCAACATATGCCCAACACCTGGGCCAATGCGGGATACTACTTTGACCTGCCCGATTTCCTGACCTGGCGCGCAACGGGCGATGACACGCGCTCATTGTGTTCGACGGTGTGTAAATGGACCTATATGGGCCATGAAGACAAATGGGATGCCAGCTATTTCCGCCAGATTGGGCTGGAAGATTTGCTGGAGCATGATGCCGCCAAAATTGGTCGCTACGTGAAAACCATGGGCGAACCGCTCGGTCACGGGCTATCCGCGCGCGCCGCCAGCGAAATGGGGCTGATTCCGGGGACCGCTGTCAGCGTCTCGATCATTGATGCCCACGCCGGTACCCTCGGCACGCTCGGGGCAAGCGGTGTTTCCGGCGAGGTGGCGGATTTTGACCGTCGTATCGCGCTGATTGGCGGCACTTCCACTGGACACATGGCGATTTCCAAAGAGCCGCGTTTTATCGGCGGCGTCTGGGGTCCTTACTACTCAGCCGTGCTGCCAGAATACTGGCTCAACGAAGGTGGACAGTCGGCAACAGGGGCGTTAATCGACCACGTTATTCAGTCGCATCCTTGCTACGAAACCCTGCTGGCGCAAGCTAAATCTCAGGGGCAGACCATTTACGAAGTGCTGAATGCGCTGTTGCGTAAAATGGCCGGTGAGCCGGAAGATATCGCATTTTTAACCCGCGATATGCACATCCTGCCCTATTTCCACGGCAACCGCTCGCCGCGCGCTAACCCAACGCTTACGGGCGCAATCACCGGACTGAAACTGTCACGTACGCCGGAAGATATGGCGCTACAGTACCTTGCGACCATCCAGGCCATTGCGCTGGGAACCCGCCATATCATTGAAACGATGAATCAAAGCGGCTACACCATCGATACGATAATGGCCAGCGGCGGCGGGACGAAAAACCCAATATTCGTTCAGGAACATGCCAACGCCACCGGCTGCGCGATGCTGCTGCCTGAAGAGAGCGAAGCCATGCTGCTGGGTGGCGCCATGATGGGAACTATCGCCGCGGGCGTTTTCGAAACCTTCCCGGAAGCGATGTCGGCGATGAGCCGGATTGGTAAAACGGTTACCCCGCAAACAAATCGCATTAAGCAGTACTACGATCGCAAATATCGGGTATTCCACGAGATGTATCAGGATCATATGAAATACCGCCAGTTGATGCAGGAGGACGCATGAGCGACTCCTGGTCTCAGGCCACCGGCGTATTTCAGCTCTATAGCGATGCCCTGGCGGGTCTGGGGCAGCATCTGACTGAACCGCTCTGGCAGTCGCTGATGGCGGAGCTGCGCGGCTGTCAGGGGAAAATCGTCGTCACCGGCGTAGGTACCTCCGGCATCGCAGCGCGTAAAGTGGCGCATATGCTTGCGTGCGTGGAACGCCCGGCGATCTACCTCAACGCGACGGACGCGGCGCATGGCGATCTCGGTTTTTTACGCGCCAACGACCTGGTGATTATGCTGTCGCGTGGGGGAAATTCGGATGAACTCACCCGGCTGCTGCCCGGACTGACTGCGCGAAATGTGCCTATTCTGAGCGTGACTGAAAACGCCGACTCAGCCATTGCTAAAGCGTCGAGACTGGTGATTTCCACCGGCGTCCAGCGTGAGGCCGACCCGCTGAACATGTTGGCCACCACCTCAATTTTACTGGTGCTGGCTATCTTTGACGCCGCCTGCGCCTGCCTGATGAGCGAAAGCGGTTACTCAAAGGAGACGCTGTTGTCTGTGCATCCAGGCGGTGATGTGGGATTAACGCTGAGCCGCGGTAAGTAACGCCAGGCAGCTGTTTCGGAGGTAATGAATCTGTTGCCTCCGGTATATTGCTACGTTCACCTTATGTTTTTCACTTCTCTGAAACGATACTGCCTGTGAACGTGTTAAGGGTACTATCGCCGTACCCTTAACAATCCCGGCTCCCGGCGGGAAAATTGTTGCTACGCAATACCCTCCGCTTATTCCTCCGGGCTACCGGGCCGGGCGCGAGGTAGCGTCCTTGCAAAGCGCGCCCTGAGCCAGCATCCATGCTGGCTCTCCCGGCCTTACGGAAACACGTCGGCAATTTTCAGCCGGACCAGCCCACACCTGACCATCTGCGTTTTTTGTTTAAACAGCAAAACGGGTTTCACTGGAAGTCAGAGCGTTGAAGCGATGACCCCGGTCTGGCTGAAAATCGATGAGTCGTTGACGGCTGACCGGGTCTGCCCGCATGGATGCGGGCAGAGTGGACGGCCTGCAGGGACGCAGGCTCGTCCCCGACCCGACAGGCAGACGGCATAAGACGAATGAATCGCATCGCGACGATTTTCCCGCCGGGAGCCTGGGATGCAAGGGAGGCGGCGGTGAGCCTCCCTTGCACGTTCACGGGTATCTCTGATTCAGAGAAGTGATAACGCTGGGGTGAACGGAACCCCATAGCGGAATAAAATATTCTCCATCATGTTTAACATGACATACAGTACATCTCTGGCATATCTAAACAAAAGATAAAACAGTGAAAAAGCGGATTAACGCGCTGCGTTCCACTACCGCTATCTGTTCCGCACGTTAAAAATTCTGTGACGCTCTCCAGCATTCCTGGCGTAAAGCATTCCATTCTCAAAATCTATGAGCAAACTTTAGCTATTCTTATCAAACATACTTACGGGAGATCCTACAGATGATGTCAACGCTTGCCCCACCATCTGTACTTTCCGCTCCCCAGCGCCGTTGCCAGGTGCTGCTGACGCTTTTCCTGCCGGGGCAAATCGCTACTACACAAACCTTCAGCAGCCTCAACGGTGTCGATGATGCCACGGTTCAGGAAGATATTATTGGCGCAGGACTCGAAATCCAGCGCTATCACCGGCTCGCGATAGCCACCGCGCAGAATGGTGGCTATACGATCGAAGGAACCCCGCTAAATCAGCGTCTGTGTCTGTTGCAGTGGCTGCGCCGTGGCCTGCGGATTTGCCCTGCCTTTATCACCCAGCAGTTTACCCCGGCGTTAAAAGCAGAACTTAAACAACGGGGGATCGCACGTACGCTGTATGACGACACCAATCTGCATGCGCTCATTAATCTGTGCTCCCGGCGCTTGCAGAAGCCGTTTGAGTGTCGTGACATCCAGTTCCTGCGCCTGTATTTACAGTACTGCCTGCTACAGCATCACGCGGGGATCACCCCGGAATTTAACCCACTCCAGCAACGCTGGGCGCAATCCTGCGCGGAATATCCGCTCGCAGAGGAAATTGGCCGTCACTGGCAGCGCCACGTCATGCAGAGTGCACCGCTGGGCGAATCGCTGTTTATGGCGTTGCTGTTCTCAATGCTTCGTATCCCCGACCCGATTCGCGATAATCACC
The DNA here is from genome assembly GCF_043945515.1 of Citrobacter freundii complex sp. 2024EL-00216. Lineage (NCBI taxonomy): Bacteria > Pseudomonadati > Pseudomonadota > Gammaproteobacteria > Enterobacterales > Enterobacteriaceae > Citrobacter > Citrobacter freundii complex sp. 2024EL-00216. The sequence goes on from NZ_JBIMRA010000002.1 coordinate 353,799, forward strand.
AGCAGGATCGCCGCCTGCGCCTTGCTATTGCGCGGCTGGTGCTGCGTTTTCGCGAGTATGGCAATGTGCGCTTCAGCGATGAGCAAGGATTGAATGACCAGTTGTATATCCACCTGGCTCAGGCACTGAACCGCAGCGTGTTTGCCATCGGCATTGATAACACGCTGCCGGAGGAGTTCAGCCGCCTTTATCCCCGGCTGGTTCGTACTACCCGCGAGGCGATTCACGGCTTCGAGGCCGAATACGATGTGCAATTTTCCGAAGAAGAGATCGGGCTGGTGGCCGTTATTTTCGGCGCCTGGCTGATGCAGGAGAAGGATTTACACGAAAAGCAGATTATCCTGCTGACCGGTAGTAACGAACAACTTGAAGTACATATAGAGCAACAGCTGCGCGAACTGACGCTGCTGCCGCTCAACGTAAAACATATGCCGATGCAGGACTTTCAAAAAGAGGGTGCCCCGCGCGGCGTAACGCTGATTATTACGCCGTACACCACGCCGTTACCGCTATTTTCACCCCCGTTGATTCATGCGGATCTGGCGCTTACGCCGCATCAGCAGCAGCAGATCCGCAAAATCCTCGAATCATAACGTTGCAGGCTGCGCGACCACCTTCGGGCGCAGAACGATTGCCGGGAGCGCCACCAGCGCCATCACCCAGAACACGCCGCTGCCCAGATTCTGGTACAGATAGCCCGCGAATACGGTCATGATGGCGATACTGCCGCCCATCGCTATCGCGGAATACACCGCCTGCAAACGAATAACTTCGCTCCCCTGGCGTGCCGCGATATAACGCATTGCCGCCAGGTGGCAGACGGTAAAGGTTCCGCAATGGAGGATTTGCACCACGATCAGCCACGGCAGCTCGGTGCTCCAGCCCATCAATCCCCAACGCACCACCCCGCAAACGGCGGAAAGCAGCAGCAGATCGCGGGCGCTGAAGCGACGGAACAGCTTGTGGCTAAGTGCGAAAATAATCACCTCCGCCACCACACCTAGTGACCATAAATAGCCCACCGCCGAAGCGGAATATCCGGCAGACTGCCAATAGATGGCGCTGAAACCATAATACGCAGCATGCGCCCCCTGTAGCAGACTCACGCAAGCAAGAAAACGCCAGCTCTGGGTTATCAGCGCGCGCCAGGCGGGCCATCCCGCACTCTCCTGCTGACGGTTTTCACCCGCTGGCTGCACGCTCGGGCGAATCATCATGCCCAGCAGCATCGAGGCGACGCCAAGCGATAGCAGGACCAGGATCACCCGATAGTCAAACAGGCTCACCAGTTTGCCGGTTAGCGCGGAGCCGATCACAAAAGCCACGGATCCCCACAGTCGCACCCGACCGTAATCCATGGTTATCTGTTTCTGCCAGGTGTTGGCCAGCGCATCGGTCAGCGGTACCAGCGGTGAGAAAAACAGGTTGAAGCCGACCATCACCACCATCAGCCACGCCACGTTGGTTCCCGCCCAGAAGGCCAGCGCAAACACCAGCGTCAACAGGGCCAGAATACGTAACGCTGAGATCAGCCGAGAGGGATCGCTCACACGCGGCGCAATCAGCAAACTACCGAGAAAACGGGCAATCAGCCCCGCGCCCAGCAGTAAACCGATAGTTTCCGGCGTCAGCCCTAACCCTTCGAGCCAGACGCTCCAGAAAGGCAGAAAGATACCGTAGCTAAAGAAGTAGGTGAAATAACCGAGCGCCAGCCAGCGCGTGGAATGCAAAGCCATGGGTCCTCCCGTTTTGGAAGCTCTAGTCTAATGACTCAAACCACATTCTGAAGAGTACTACCGTTCACATTTACGAAATAATTGTGACAAACATCACCTTTAACCAACACGATTGGTCATCCGCATCCGCAATCGTTTACATCTGTATGATTTTACAGCAGAAAACATGATGGGATGAATAAACAGTAATGCAAGGAATTGAATGGATTTTGCGAAAAATACTCAGCTGAATACCAAAAGCCTTAATATCATCACAAGTATATCATTTAGCAGCCAATATTCGTGATTGCAATATTTTGACTCCGTACTAATTTAAAATTATTTAAATGTAATAGCAGTTAGCCCGTTCATTTTTAATAAATATAATCTGAAAATCTCACTTATTAATATGACTGCCAGCGCATATCTAATACCATTGCCCAGCAATTAATTTTGATCTTTGTCTTTTCATTAATTTAATTGCTAACAGGTTAATCAAATAAGAGGGACTTTAATGAACAAAATTGCAAAATCTATAGCGGTTAGCTTGCTGGCGCTTTCTGCGGGAAGCGCATGGGCGACGGACGGTAAAATTGAATTTACGGGTGAAATTCTAACCAGCACCTGTGAATTCGCCGATGGTGACGTCATCAACGTGGAACTGGGTCATTACGCCGCCGCACAGTTTAAAACTGTCGGTGATACCAGCCCGGCGATTCCGGTTAATATTCCGTTGGAAAACTGCCCAGCCTCCCCGTGGGAGCACGTTGATGGCACAACGGACAACTCGTTCCAGCTGTGGCTGGAAACGCGCGCTGGCGGCACCGTAGCCGATCACGACGATCTGGTCGCCGTTAGCAGCATGGATACCGCCGCAACCGGCGTGGGCATCCGTATCGCAAGAGCCAGCGACAACGCAACGATGGTGCTGAATAAGCTGCCCGCGGCTGATTCAAAAATCAGCTTTGCCCCGGAAGCCGATGGCACCACTATCGTAGGGCTACAAGCCTATTACGTCTCCACTGTTGATCCTAAAGAGATCTCCCCAGGCGAAGCCAACGCCAGCGTTGACGTCACCATCGACTACCGCTAATCCCGTATACCGTCTCTTTCCATCCCTTCTTCCCGCTGGGATGGAAAGAGACGTTTTTTGACATCAGGTTAAGGATAACAGCGATGAAAAAAAACACCGCGCTCGCTTTGGCATTGGTGCTGGGCAGTTGGGTCAGCCAAAGCCTCGCTGGCGGTATTGTGCTACAGAGAACCCGTGTCATCTACGATGCCGGGAAAAAAGAGGCCGCGCTGCCGGTGGCTAACCACAGTGAAGGTCTGCCTTATTTATTGCAGTCGTGGGTCGACAATGCACAGGGAACCGCACGAGGCCCCTTTATTATTACACCGCCGCTTTTTCGCCTCGATGCTGATAACGATTCATCATTACGAATTATAAAATCATCTGAAAACATTGCTAACGATAAAGAATCGTTGTTCTTTATTAATGTGCGCGCTATTCCTGCCAAAAGCCAAACCACCGATGCGAATAATAATACGCTAACGCTGGTATTTAAAACACGAATAAAACTATTTTATCGCCCGACAAATTTAGTCGGCAAGCCGTACGATGCTTATAAATCTCTTGAATATAAATATAGTAATAATGAGTTAGATATATATAACCCATCGGCTTATCACGTCGTATTCGCCGGTCTTGCGCTAGGGAAAACCGATCTCACGAATAAAATCGATTACATCGCTCCCGGTGAGCATAAACGGCTGGCGGTCCCCGCCGCCGCAGGGAAAACGGTGCGGTGGGCCGCGATCAACGACTATGGCGGTACCACCAAAACAGAAACCCAGACACTGCAATAAGCCACGCCTCACGATGATAGCTCTCAGGGAATGACAAGCGATATGACGCAAAGAACGCCGAATTTATCAACCGTGAAGCCACTTGCCTTCTGGTTGCACTGCGCAATCGCCAGCGGATGCCTGGCCTCCGGCCATGCCTGGGCCGGTGACTTCTACTTTGACCCAACCCTTCTGGAAACGGAGAAAAGCGGCCAGCAGGCGGTGGATCTGGCGGTATTTTCGCAGAATAACGCCCAGCTTCCCGGCGAATATATTGTTGATATTTATATTAACAACAAGAAAACCGGTCAGCGTAGGCTGCCGTTTGTCGCGGGTAAAGACCACCAGTTGATTCCTCAGTTCACCCTCGGGCAACTGCGTGAGCTGGGCTTTTAAAATCGACAACTATCCACAGTTGGCGGAGCAGGACAACGCCACGATAGTAGCCGACCTGACGCAGGCGATTCCCGGCAGCATCTCACAGTTTGATATCAACCACAGCCGACTGAATCTCAGCGTGCCGCAGATTGCCCTTTACCGTGACGCCCGCGGCTATGTAGATCCTGCACGCTGGGACGACGGGATGCCGGTTTTGTTCACCAACTACAACTTTAGCGGTTCGCAAAACCAGTACGACAACGACAGCGATCGGCGTCAGTATCTGAATATGCAAAATGGTGCCAACATCGGCCCCTGGCGACTGCGCAATTACTCGACCTGGGCGCATAGCGATAATGACACGCGTTGGGATAGCATTAATAGCTGGCTACAACGGGATATCAAAAGCCTGAAATCGCAGTTGGTGATAGGCGAGAGCGCCACCGAAGGCACGGTGTTCTCCAGCTATCAGTTTACCGGCGTGCGGCTGTACTCTGATGAAACCATGCTGCCCAACAGCCAACGCGGCTTTGCGCCGACCATTCGCGGCATCGCCAACTCCAGCGCTATCGTGACGGTACGGCAAAACGGCTACACCCTGTATCAAAGCAACGTTCCGGCTGGGGCTTTTGAAATCAACGATCTCTACCCTTCGGCGTTCAGCGGCGACTTAGACGTCACTATCGAAGAAGCCGACGGCAGCATACGTCATTTCGTCCAGCCGTTCTCCGCGCTGCCGCAGATGCAAAGACCGGGTTATCTAAAATACAGCGTCACCGCGGGGCGCTTTCGCGCTGCCAGCTCGCAGGACAGCCACGAGCCGGAGTTCCTTGAAAGCACCGCCAGCTATGGTCTGAACAACGCGTTCACGCTTTACGGCGGCCTGAACGCCTCGCAGGACTACCGAGCGCTGGCGCTGGGCCTCGGCTCTACGCTTGGCGTTCTGGGGGCAGTATCGATGGACGTCAGCCGTGCGGACACTCAGCTTGATAACGATGAAAGCTATCATGGCTACAGCTGGCGCACCCAGTACATCAAAGACCTACCGGAAAGCGGCACCAGCGTGTCGCTAAGCTACTACCGCTACACCAGCAGCGGTTATTTCAACTTCTCCGACGCCAACCAGAAGGGTATCAACGGCGGCGATCACCTGCGCTATGAAGCTCAGTTCACTGTCAGCCAGACGTTGTTTTCTGGTATCAGTTTCTACGCCTCTGGCTCGCAGCAGGAGTACTGGGATCGCGAGCAGCAGGATAAAAACCTGTCCATTGGCCTGAACGGCAATCTGTGGGGCGTGAGCTATAACCTCAGCGCCCAGTTTACCGACTCACATGACAGCGACAACGACCGTACGCTGTCGCTCAGCCTGAGCGTGCCGTTGGATCGCTGGCTGTCGCATGCGCAGGCAACCTGGCGCACCACCGACCAGCGCGATCGCGCTACTCAGCACGAAGTGGGCATCAATGGCTCGCTGCTGGAAGACCGTCGGCTGACCTATAACCTGAAACAACGGCAAAGCGAAGGCGGCGATCCGGGCAGCAGCAGTCTGTACGGCAGCTACCGTTCTGCCTACGGCACCGTGAATGCCGGTTACGACTACAGCAGCGATAACCGCCAACTGAGCTACGGCCTCTCTGGCGGTATTGTCGCCCATCGTCACGGCGTGACCCTGTCGCAGTCACTGGGCAATGCCTTTGCGCTGATTGACGCCAACGGCGCGGCAGGGATCCGGGTGAAAAATTACCCCGGCATCGCCACCGACTATTTTGGCTATGCCGTGATCCCCTATCTGACCGCGTATCAGGAAAACGCCATCTCTCTCGATACCACAATGATGCCGGATAACGTCGACGTCACCGAAACGGTGCGCACCGTAGTGCCTAATCGCGGTGCCGCCGTAACGGCACACTTTATTGCCCAGACCGGCTACCGCGTACTGCTGAAACTCACCGATGCGCGCGGAAAAGCACTGCCCTTCGGCGCCATCGCCAGCAGTCAGACGCAGCAGAGCATCGTCGATGAAGGTGGCGTGCTGTATATCACTGGTGTAAACAGCCAGCCGCAGATCTGGTCCGTGCGCTGGGGTAATCAGCCAGATCAACAATGCCAGTTTACCTTCAGCCTGCCGGAAGATGCTGCTCGCAACACCGCAATACAAAATGGGAACGCGCTATGTCAATAAAGAGTCTGTGGATGAAAAATGGGATTACCGCCGCGCTACTGGCGCTACCTATCACCCCGGTCTACGCGGTGACCGGGGCCTGCTCCGCGACGGGAAGCTTTAACGTCAATATAGCCAGCGACTGGACGCAAGCACAGAACGTCGCGGGAACCTCGCTGGAACTGCCAACGCCGCTCTCAGGCAATGCTTATCAAATCGATTGCAGCTGTAGCGCGGGTAGCAAAGTGGCGTTGTACTATACGGTCACCAGCGCGCTATCTAAAAACGGTAAACTCAGCGGCTTTTACCAGTTGAATGATAATCTGGATATTAAAACTGAAGTTGATGACATTCCCGGGAAGACGGCGGTCACGCCGCAGAACACTAAACCTATCCAGGAAAGTGGCTCTTACAGCCCCAGCAGCAGCAAAGGTAGCGTGTGCACGGCTGACCCAGCGGAGATCCGCGCCGCGCCGGTAAACATTGGCGCGAGTACCCGTTTTACGCTGTACGTCACCAAACCCTTCCTGGGGGAACTGGTAATTCCAGACACCCTGGTCGCCTCAGTACAGGCCGGATGGACCAGTTCGTCCACCCCACCATCGGTGAGCAGCATGGAAGATATCGCCGAACTGCGCATCCAGGGGAGCATCACCGTGCCCCAGGATTGTAAAATCAACCAGGGCGACGTGATTCAGGTCGATCTCGGTTTTATCAACGCCAACCGTTTCACCACCAAGGACCAGATGCCGGACGGCTATACACCGGTCAATTTTGACATTCACTATGACTGCGGTGATACCTCAACCATCAAAAATAGCATGGAAATGAGGATTGATGCTGATGATGTGATTGAGCAGTACACGTTAGTCGCCCGCCGCCAGGAAGCCAATAACGTCCCGGACATCGGTGTGAGAATGGCCCGTATCGACGGCACCCATGTCAATGTCCCGTTCACAAATGGATTGATCAATATCGATCCTTCCGGCAAGGGAGTAATCAACCTGGAAGCCTGGCCGATTAATATGCTCGGCGGCACGCCCGCGCCGGGGAAATTTAGCGGTACCGCGACCATCACCGTTCTCGTGAAATAATGGCTCACAACATCGGCTGGCGCTGAGCCAGTTCGATAAAATGCTGCAGGGCGGGCTTTAGCTCGCCTTTTTTCCACGCCATCAACAGCGCAATGGTCGGAACATCGCCAACAATAGGGCGGAAAACCACCTGTCCGGTATTAAAATTATTCATATAACCGGGTATCAAAGTCACCCCCAGCCCCATGCCGACCAGGTTCATGGTCACCAGAATGTTGGTTGCTACCTGCACAATGTTGGGCTGGCTTTTTTGCTGCTGAAACCAGTTTTTGACAATCATCGCTAACGCACCGGAGTAGGCCGGATCGGTGCTGACAAAATTCACGCCGTGTAGTTGTTCCGCGGAGATTGCTTGCTCATTAGCTAACGGATGATTCACCGGTAAAACCACTACTAACGGCTCATGAATCAGCTCCAGATAATCGAGATCCGGGCTGTACACCGGGTGGCGCATTAAGCCCACATCCAGCTCTCCACTCAGGATCTTCTCTTCCTGTTCGGTGGTGATCAGACTCACCAGCTCAATGTGCGTATCAGGCTGTTTTAAACGAAACAAAGGCAGCACCTTCGGCAGCAGATTTACCTCTGCGGAAGGGACAAAACCGATGGCGAAATGATTATCTTCCTGCACCGTTTTACGGGCACGAACTTTGGCGTTTTCCGCCTGTTCGAGGATCGCCAGCGCATCTTGCAAAAAGCACTCTCCCGCCGCCGTCAGCGCAACTTTTCGTTTATCCCGCACCAGCAACGGAACGCCCACGCACGTTTCCAGATCGCGGATCTGGCTGCTTAACGACGGCTGAGAGGTATGCAGCTTTTCTGCCGCTCGGGTGAAATTCAGCGCCTGCGCCACCGCTACGAAATAGCGTAAGTGCCTCAGTTCCATGCCCTTCTCCTTGTTATCGAAAAAATGTCTCAACTGGTAGAAATTTACTATTTCACAGATTGATAACTAACCAGCAACATCCTTAAGGTACAAAAAAAGAAGGTCAATACATCTTAGCTTTCAGGATTAAAAAATATGACCACACCCTCAAATTTAGACATCTACCAACTGATCGACACGCAAAACGGTCGCGTAACCCCACGAATTTATACCGACCCTGAAATTTACCAACTGGAGCTGGAACGCATCTTCGGACGCTGCTGGTTATTTCTCGCCCACGAAAGCCAAATCCCCAAACCCGGTGATTTTTTTAACACCTACATGGGCGAGGATGCAGTTGTGGTGGTTCGCCAGAAAGACGGCAGCATCAAAGCGTTTCTCAACCAGTGTCGCCACCGCGCTATGCGCGTCAGCTACGCCGACTGCGGCAATACCCGCGCCTTCACCTGCCCGTATCACGGCTGGTCGTACGGCATTAACGGCGAGCTGATCGACGTCCCGCTGGAACCGCGCGCCTACCCGCAAGGGCTGTGCAAATCGCACTGGGGGCTGAACGAAGTTCCTGGCGTAGAGAGCTACAAGGGACTGATTTTCGGCAACTGGGATACCTCCGCGCCTGCGCTGCGCGATTATCTCGGCGACATCGCCTGGTATCTCGACGGCGTGCTGGATCGTCGTGAAGGCGGCACCGAAATCGTCGGTGGCGTACAAAAGTGGACCATTGATTGTAACTGGAAATTCCCCGCCGAACAGTTTGCCAGCGACCAGTATCACGCGCTGTTCAGCCATGCCTCGGCCGTGCAGGTGCTGGGGGCAAAAGACGACGGCAGCGATAAACGCCTGGGCGACGGACAAACCGCCCGCCCGGTGTGGGAAACCGCCAAAGACGCACTACAGTTCGGTCAGGATGGGCACGGTAGCGGATTTTTCTTTACCGAAAATCCCGATGCCAACGTCTGGGTCGACGGCGAAGTCTCCAGCTATTACCGCGACACCTACGCGGAAGCCGAGCAGCGTCTGGGTAAAGTTCGCGCCCTGCGTCTGGCCGGTCACAACAACATTTTCCCAACGCTTTCCTGGCTCAACGGTACTGCCACCTTAAGGGTCTGGCATCCGCGCGGGCCGGATCAAGTTGAAGTGTGGGCATTCTGTATTACCGATAAAGCCGCCTCTGATGAAGTGAAAGCTGCGTTTGAAAACAGCGCAACGCGGGCTTTTGGCCCCGCCGGATTCCTGGAGCAGGACGACTCGGAAAACTGGTGTGAAATTCAAAAACTGCTGAAGGGTCATCGCGCACGCAACACCAAATTGTGTTTGGAAATGGGGCTGGGCCAGGAGAAACGTCGTGAAGACGGCATTCCGGGGATCACCAACTACATCTTTTCGGAAACCGCCGCGCGCGGCATGTATCAGCGCTGGGCCGATTTGCTCAGCAGCGAAAGCTGGCAGGAAGTGCAGGAGAAAACTTCAGCTTACCAGCAGGAGGTGATGAAATGAGCACCTTAGTTTCTCAGGAACTACACCACCGCATTACACAGTTTCTCTACCATGAAGCCAGCCTGCTGGATGACTGGAAGTTTCGTGACTGGCTGGCACAACTGGATGAAGACATTCGCTACACCATGCGTACGACGGTCAATGCCCAGACGCGCGATCGTCGCAAAGGCGTGCAGCCGCCGACCACCTGGATTTTCAACGACAACAAAGACCAGCTCGAACGTCGTATCGCGCGGCTGGAAACCGGCATGGCCTGGGCGGAAGAGCCACCGTCGCGTACCCGGCACCTGATCAGCAACTGCCAGGTCAGTGAAACTGGAGTTCCCGACGTCTTTGCCGTGCGCCTTAATTATCTGCTGTATCGCGCGCAAAAAGAGCGCGATGAAACCTTTTACGTCGGCATGCGCATAGACAAAGTGCGCCGTTTGCCGGGCGATGAGTGGCGCTTACTGGAGCGTGAGATCGTGCTGGATCAAGCGGTGATCACCTCCCATAACCTGAGTGTACTGTTCTGATGAGTCGTGTTTATGCCTGCCCCGTAGGGGATTTGCCGGAGGGTGAAGCGCTCCGGCTTGATACCTCGCCCGTCATCGCGCTGTTCAACGTTGGCGGCGAGTTCTATGCCATTAACGATCGCTGTAGCCACGGTAACGCCTCGATGTCGGAAGGCTATCTGGAAGACGACGCTACGGTGGAATGCCCGCTGCATGCCGCCAGTTTTTGCCTGAAAACCGGCAAGGCGTTGTGCTTACCCGCGACCGACGCGCTCACCACCTACGCGGTATATGTAGACGGTAGCGATGTGTTTGTTGATATTCCAGAGGACGCAAGATGAGCGATTTACGCGATAACGTGGTCTTTATCACCGGTGGTGGCTCCGGTCTTGGCCTGGCGCTGGTCGAGCGTTTCATCGAAGAAGGTGCGCGGGTCGCCACGCTGGAGCTGTCGCCAGCTAAAGTTGCCAGCCTGCGTCAGCGCTTTGGCGAACATGTGCTGGCAATCGAAGGCAACGTCACCTGCTACGCCGACTATCAGCGCGCGGTAGATCAAATCCTGACGCATTACGGTACGCTGGACTGTTTTATCGGAAATGCGGGGATATGGGATCACAACGCCTCGTTGGTCAATACGCCTGCGGATGCGCTGGAGAGCGGCTTTCATGAGCTGTTTAACGTCAACGTGCTGGGCTATCTGCTGGGCGCGAAAGCCTGTGCCCCTGCACTTATCGCCAGCGAAGGCAGCATCATCTTTACCCTGTCCAATGCGTCGTGGTATCCCGGCGGCGGCGGCCCGCTGTATACCGCCAGCAAACATGCGGCTACCGGGCTGATTCGCCAGCTGGCATACGAGCTGGCACCAAAGGTTCGTGTTAACGGTGTCGGTCCATGCGGTATGGCGACAGATCTACGCGGCCCGCAGGCGCTGGGACAAAACGATACATCGATTATGCAGTCGCTGACGCCGGAAAAAATCGCCGCTATTTTGCCACTACAATTTTTCCCGGAGCCGGCGGATTTTACCGGCCCGTATGTAATGCTGGCGTCAAAACGCAACAACCGCACATTAAGTGGCGTGATGATCAATGCCGACGCCGGTCTGGGTATTCGCGGTATTCGTCACGTCGCCGCCGGACTGGATCTCTGAGGAGACGTTATGAACCCAAAAACTATTGCTATCGTCGGCGGCGGTCAGGCGGCGGCTATGGCTGCCGCTGCACTGCGCCAACAAGGTTTTGACGGCGAATTACACCTGTTTTCCGATGAGCATCATCTGCCCTATGAACGCCCACCGCTCTCCAAAGCGATGCTACTGGACGACAATCCGCAACTTCAGCTGATACTCCCCGCTGACTGGTGGCGGGAACACAACGTACAGCTGCATCTGGGGGTTACTGTGCAGACGCTCGGCCGCCAAACCCATCAGTTGGTGCTGGCTAATGGGCAGAGTTATCCATGGGATCGGCTACTGATTGCAACGGGCGCTGCGGCACGCCCCCTTCCGCAACTGGATAAGCTGGGCGATCGTTGCTTCACCCTGCGCCACGCGGGCGATGCCGAGCGCCTGCGCGACAATTTATTGCCGGGCAAGTCGATTGTCATTGTCGGTGCGGGCACCATTGGTCTGGAACTGGCGGCCAGCGCGACTCAACGCGGCTGTCAGGTGACGGTGGTGGAGCTGGCGCCAACGGTCATGGGCCGCAACGCGCCTGCTCCGGTGCGCGACTACCTGCTAGCCCGCCACCAACTTGCGGGCGTGCGGGTACTGCTTAACAGCGCTATTGAGCATGCCGAAGCGGGAGAGCGTCTCTCGCTCACGCTACAAAACGGCGAAACTCTCACCGCCGATGCGGTGATCTATGGTATCGGTATCGTGGCGAACGATATGCTGGCCCGCGAAGCGGGGCTGGAGACAGTGAACGGCATTATCGTTGATGCCGCCTGCACCACCTCCGATCCCGCGATTTTCGCCGTCGGTGACGTAGCGATAACGCGCCTGGCTGACGGTTCGTTAGTACGCGTGGAAAGCTGGGAAAACGCCAATTTTCAGGCACAGGTTGCCGCCGCAGCGATGCTCAATCAACCGCAGCCAGCAGCAACGCCGAGCTGGTTCTGGACCGATCAGTACCGTGATAATCTACAGTTTGTCGGCGAAATGCAGGGTGAGAACTGGCTCCTACGCGGCGATCCTGATGCGCAGAAAGCAATATGGTTTAACCTACAGGATGGCGTGATTGTCGGCGCAGTAACGTTGAATCAGGGCCGAGAAATACGTTTATTGAGAAAATGGATTCAGGCAAAGAAAAAGCCGCCAGTGGCGGCTTTAATTGATGAAACAATCTTGCTTAAGTCAATATAACTGCCGGATGGCACTTCGTTTATCTGGCCTACATGTGAGTTACCTGTAGGCCAGAAAAGGTGTTTACACCACCATCAGGCAATCCGTATGACTTACGCGTAAACCGGGAAACGTGCACAGATATCCAGCACTTTACCTTTGACGCGCTCGATAACAGCTTCGTCATTGATGTTGTCCAGAACGTCACACATCCAGCCAGCCAGCTCTTTCACTTCAGCTTCTTTAAAGCCACGGCGAGTCACAGCCGGAGAACCGATACGGATACCGGAAGTCACAAACGGGCTCTTCGGATCGTTCGGTACGCTGTTTTTGTTAACGGTGATATTAGCACGGCCCAGCGCGGCGTCAGCTTCTTTACCGGTCAGGTTTTTATCAACCAGATCCAGCAGGAACAGGTGGTTTTCAGTACCGCCAGAAACCACTTTGTAGCCACGGTTCAGGAACACTTCCACCATCGCTTTGGCGTTTTTGGCAACCTGCTGTTGGTAAACCTTGAACTCAGGCTCCATCGCTTCTTTCAGCGCCACAGCTTTCGCCGCGATCACGTGCATCAGCGGGCCGCCCTGCGCGCTTGGGAACACAGCAGAGTTCAGTTTTTTGTACAGCTCTTCGTCACCGCCTTTCGCTAGGATCAGGCCACCGCGTGGACCCGCCAGGGTTTTGTGGGTGGTGGTGGTCACAACGTGTGCGTGTGGAACCGGGTTCGGATAAACGCCTGCGGCAATCAGACCCGCAACGTGCGCCATATCGACGAACAGGTATGCACCGATGCTGTCGGCGATTTCACGCATTTTTGCCCAGTCAACAACGCCGGAGTAAGCAGAGAAGCCACCGATGATCATCTTCGGTTTGTGCTCTTTGGCCTGCTTCGCCATGTCTTCGTAGTCAATTTTGCCGGACTCATCAATACCGTAAGGGATGATGTTGTACAGTTTGCCGGAGAAGTTAACCGGGGAGCCGTGAGTCAGGTGGCCGCCTTGTGCCAGGTTCATACCCAGAACGGTATCGCCCGGTTGCAGCAGAGCGGTGTAAACAGCAAAGTTAGCCTGAGAGCCGGAGTGCGGTTGTACGTTAGCGTAGTCAGCGCCAAACAGCTCTTTTGCGCGATCGATAGCCAGTTGCTCAACGATATCAACGTACTCGCAACCGCCGTAGTAGCGCTTGCCCGGATAACCTTCAGCATATTTGTTGGTCAGCTGAGAACCCTGCGCCTGCATAACACGCGGGCTGGTGTAGTTTTCGGAGGCGATCAGTTCGATGTGCTCTTCCTGACGTACTTTTTCCTGCTCCATAGCCTGCCACAGTTCGGCATCATAATCGGCAATGTTCATTTCACGCTTTAACATCCGCATCTCCTGACTCAGCTAACAATAAAATTTTCGGCCTTAAAAGGCGGTCCGTAGGACAACGGCGAACAGTATAACCGAATCATTCTTCGATAACAGGTCTTGACAAAGGATTTTACGCAAACGATTACCTTCAAGGTACGCAAGGCTTTGGAGAACAAAGGTCTGCTGAATTTCAACGGATTTCTTTTCAGGTTTGTGATGCAGATTTTTCACGATGTAACCTTTACAACGCAAAGTTACAAAGAACCATTTACAATGCAGGGGTATTTTTTATAAGATGTATTTGACATACATCATTAAAGTCTCAGATAAAGGAAGACCGTATGCTTGACGCACAAACCATCGCTACAGTGAAAGCCACCATTCCCCTGCTGGCTGAAACAGGCCCGAAGCTGACCGCCCATTTCTACGACCGCATGTTTACGCATAACCCAGAGCTGAAAGAAATCTTCAACATGAGTAATCAGCGTAATGGCGATCAGCGTGAAGCGCTGTTTAACGCTATTGCCGCGTATGCCAGCAATATCGAAAACCTGGCGGCACTGTTGCCGGCTGTAGAGAAAATCGCACAGAAGCATACCAGCTTCCAGATTAAACCCGAGCAGTACAACATCGTGGGTGGCCATTTACTGGCAACGCTGGACGAAATGTTCAGCCCAGGCCAGGAAGTTCTGGATGCGTGGGGCAAAGCATACGGTGTGCTGGCGAACGTTTTCATCAACCGTGAAGCGCAAATCTACAGCGAAAATGCCAATAAAAATGGCGGCTGGGAAGGTACCCGTCCTTTCCGCATCGTGGCAAAAACCCCACGCAGTGCACTTATCACCAGCTTTGAATTTGAACCTGTCGACGGTGGCGCAGTAGCTGAATATCATCCGGGGCAATATCTGGGCGTCTGGTTAAAGCCGGAAGGTTTCCCGCATCAGGAAATTCGTCAGTACTCACTGACCCGTAAACCCGATGGCAAAGGCTACCGTATTGCGGTTAAGCGTGAGGACGGTGGTCAGGTTTCAACCTGGCTGCACAACCATGCGAATGTTGGCGACGTTGTTCACCTGGCCGCACCTGCGGGCGATTTCTTTATGGACGTTGCGACCGACACCCCGGTATCTCTGATCTCCGCGGGCGTGGGACAAACCCCAATGCTGGCGATGCTGGATACGCTGGCAAAAGCGCAGCATACGGCGCAGGTTAACTGGTTCCATGCGGCAGAAAATGGTGACGTGCATGCCTTCGCTGATGAAGTTAATGAACTCGGCAAAACGCTGCCACGCTTTAGCGCACACACCTGGTATCGTGAGCCAACCGAAGCCGATCGTGCGAAAGGTGCCTTTGATAGCGTAGGTCTGATGGATTTGAACAAACTGGAAAGCGCAATCAGCGATCCGGCGATGCAGTTTTATCTGTGCGGTCCGGTTGGTTTCATGCAGTTCGCCGCGAAGCAGCTGGTCGGTCTGGGCGTGAAAAACGAGAACATTCATTACGAGTGCTTTGGCCCGCACAAAGTCTTGTAATGTGTTACGCAAGTAGGCCGGATAAGGCGTTTACGCCGCCATCCGGCAATCACTCTGCCTGATGCGCTACGCTTATCAGGCCTACAAATTAACGGCGCGGCTTAGATTGCCGCGTCGTCTTCTTCACCGGTACGAATACGAATAACGCGTGCCACGTCGAAGACAAAAATCTTACCGTCACCGATCTTGCCGGTCTGGGCAGTACGGATAATGGTGTCGACGCAGGTATCGACGATGTCGTCGGTAACCACAATTTCAATTTTTACCTTCGGCAGAAAATCCACCATATATTCCGCGCCACGGTACAACTCGGTATGGCCTTTCTGACGGCCAAAACCTTTCACTTCTGTCACAGTCATACCGGTAATGCCGACTTCTGCCAGCGCTTCGCGGACGTCGTCCAGCTTGAAGGGTTTAATAATCGCATCAATCTTTTTCATGCTATTCCTTGAAAAGGTCGCCTGTCTTTTGATCGAATAAAGCTAACATAATCCGCAGATTTATTCTTTGAAATCGTTTGCATCCAGCTCGTGCCGAGAAAGCAATTTATAGAATTCGGTGCGGTTGCGCCCCGCCATTCTTGCCGCGTGGGTCACATTGCCCTTGGTGATTTGCAGCAGCTTACGCAGATAGTTGAGCTCAAACTGGTTACGCGCCTCAACAAAGGTCGGCAGCGCGGTGTTTTCCCCTTCCAGCGCCTGCTCCACCAGCGCGTCGCTGATCACCGGCGAAGAGGTCAACGCCACGCACTGCTCAATTACGTTGACCAGCTGACGCACGTTGCCCGGCCAGCTGGCGGTCATTAACCGCTTCATGGCATCGGTTGAAAAGGCGCGTACGAACGGTTTGTGCCGTTCAGCAGACTGGCGCAGCAGATGGTTCGCCAGCAGCGGAATATCTTCCGTACGCTCGGCCAGCGCAGGGATCTTCAGGCTCACCACATTGAGGCGATAGTATAAATCCTCGCGAAATTCGCCCCGTGCCATCGCTTTGGGTAAATCGCGGTGGGTCGCAGACACGATCCGCACATCAATGTCGATATCGCGGTTACTGCCCAACGGTCTGACTTTTCGTTCCTGCAATACGCGCAGCAGTTTCACCTGTAACGGCGCTGGCATATCGCCAATCTCATCGAGGAACAGCGTGCCGCCTTCCGCGGCCTGAAACAGCCCTTCACGATTGCTCACCGCACCGGTAAAAGCCCCCCGCGCATGACCAAACAGTTCTGATTCCAGCAGTTGTTCCGGCAACGCACCGCAGTTAATGGCAATGAAAGGTTTTTGGCTGCGTGGGCTGGCGTTGTGAATAGCCTGAGCGAAAACTTCTTTCCCGGTTCCGCTTTGGCCGTTAATCAAGACGCTAACGTCCGATTGTGCCACCATCCGCGCCTGTTCCAGCAGGCGTAGCATCAGCGGGCTGCGGGTAACGATAGATTCGCGCCAGCTGTCATCGGTGGCGGGCGCAGACTGTTCCAGCGCCCCGTCAATCGCGTGATATAACGCGTCCTTGTCGACTGGTTTAGTGAGGAAACTGAACACCCCTTGCTGGGTCGCCGCAACAGCGTCCGGGATGGAGCCGTGAGCGGTCAGGATAATCACCGGCATTCCAGGCTGTACTTTCTGGATTTCAGTAAACAGCTGCATGCCATCCATTTCATCCATCCGCAGATCGCTAATAACCAGATCCACTTTTTCACGGTTCAGCACCCGTAACCCTTCCTGCCCACTTTCCGCGGTCACGACGCTGTAGCCTTCGCTGGTCAGTCGCATTCCAAGTAATTTCAACAGGCCCGGATCGTCATCCACCAGCAGCAGATGCGCGGGCTTACGGCTTATCATGGCGTAACCTCATCGGCAGACGGCGCTGCGCCTTCTTCGTTATCAGGCGTAGTGAGTTTATCGTTCCCGTGCGGCGCATCAGGATTGTAGTTACCGCCAGGTTTGCGCGTGGAAAGCTGGCGCTCAATATCGGTCAGATTCTCCAGCTTGCGGGTCGTGAGATCGAGCTGGGACTGCAAATGCTGCTGCTGTTGGCGCAGCGTATCGAGATCGCTGTCGGACGCCTGCTGGAGTTTACTGTAGCGCATACGCTCTTCGGCAAGCTGCAACTGCAACGTTTGGCTACTGCGCCATACCTGATACAGCGGGCGTACCTGCGGCGGAATTTGCGGGCTTAGCGCATCAAGGCGCGTAACAACCTCCCGCCTTTCAGGCGGCGTAATGTTGGCGTTCTCGAGCAGGATCCCACGCCTGAAAGCGCCCTGCCAGGTATCTGTCATCAGGGTGCTGGCTTCACTACGCGCCTGCACCGGCATCAGGCGATTGGCACAATCCATCGCCCGCAGCCAGTACAACGGATTGGTTTCTGTAGACTGGCCAGACAGCGACCAGATATCCGTACAGTCGGTTGCAAGGTAGTCCGCCAGTTGATTAGGCGGAATTTTCTCCTGCGAGGGATCGCCGATAATATGATTCACCGCGTTCGGGACACAACCAACCAGCGCCAGGCACGGCAGGCTTGCGAGGATGACGCGACGAAGAAAATGTCGTTTAAGCATTCGGACAACAACGTATGGCATACTCACCAGACTTAAGTTTATTTTAGTGATTTTTCGCAGCAGCTAGCGGCAGTTCTATGCGAAAACAAACGTTTTGCGCATGGTCATCAACCAGATACAGCTTGCCCCGCATACGGCGGATGCAATCTCTGGCAATGCTTAGCCCCAACCCGCTTCCTTTTACCGCCCCTTTTCGCTGATGACTCCCCTGGAAAAAAGGCTCGAAGATCATGGTCTGTTCTGCTTCTGGAATCGGTGTGCCGGTATTCATTACATCGATGTATACCGTTGAGCCATGCAAACTGCTGCGGATCCAAATGTTACCGGATTCAGCACCATAGTGCACCGCATTGGAATAAAGATTGTCCAGCACGCTCATCAACAGCATCGGTTCTGCCAGGCAGGTGTTCACCGCAAGCGCAACATCAGTATGTATCATTTTGGCGCGAGCGGGCAGGCTATGCGCAGAAACAACGCTTTCCACCAGCGGCGTGATTTCCACACTTTCAAGTTCCACCTCGTCATCAGCCAGCTTGCGGTTGTAATCGAGGAGTTGTTCAATCAGCTTTTGCAGGTTACGGCTGCTGTCATCCAGAATACCGACCACCTCTTTTTGCTCCGGTGTTAACGGGCCAACCACCTGATCGGCCAACAATTCGGTACCTTCGCGCATGCTCGCCAGCGGTGTTTTCAGCTCATGGGAAAGATGGCGTAAAAACTGATGCCGTTGCGACTCAAGCCAGGAGAGACGTTCGCTTAACCAGATGATACGCTGCCCCACGGATCTCAGCTCCCGTGGCCCGGTAAATAATACGCTATCCCCCAGCGAGCGCCCTTCTCCCAGACAGTTGATCATCCGTTCAATGCCCTTCACCGGACCGATAATCATGCGGGTAAACAGCAAGACCATCGCCAGGCTGACGAGAAACAGCACCAGTGCCTGCCAGCCAAAAAACTGCCCGCGTTCGGCTATTTCCTGCTGTAACTGCTGCCCACGAGAAAAGACCACGGTACGCGTCGCTTGCACCATCTCGGTATTGGCATTGGCGAACGCTTCCAGCCGTGCAGCCGACACACTGTCAGGACCACTGTTTTTACACTGCAACTGCGCGAGATCGTTAAGATCCTGACGCAACGCCTGGTAGAGCTTGGTATCCGGCAACACCCCCGCATGCGCATCCAGCATGTCGCTGTAGCGTTTACGCTGGCTTTGGTAGACCCTGGCCAATGTTGGGTCATCAAGCACGCAGTATTGCCGATAGCTGCGCTCCATCTCCAGCGCGACGTTGGTCATCGCCTCGCTGCGTCTGGCATCAATCAGCGTGGTGCGGTTTGTCAGCGCAGCCTGCGCGCTCAGGGCATTCAGACTTTGCCATGCCTGCCAGGCCAGAACTAACAACGGCAGCAGGATAAGCAAGAAGGCCAACGTCACCAATTGACGTAAAGATCGGGGAAAAACTGACCAGCGCTTCAAGGCGTTACTCTCAATGGACAGGAATAGATTGATGCTAACTGAGGGGAACGCCAGATACAACAAAGCCGGGATTAACCCGGCTTTGTTATGGAATAAGGCGGTGCCTAACTCGACGTTTCGCCCGGAGGTTGATATGAGCAATGCTAATATCAGATGTTGGACGGCAGGCACCTTGTTGTGCGTCATTCGAAGTTTATGTAGCACGTCCCGAAGGGGCTGACATAAGAAGGTGAATGAGCCACTGGTTAATATTATGCAGCATCTGTGCCAATATTCAAAACACTTTATTAACACAATGATAAGTATGAAAAATATTATTATTTTCACAAATAACAATTCTGGCTGTTTTTTGTTCTCTCTGTCGCCAATCAGCAACACTTGCAGCACTTAAAAACAAATCACTATTAAATCAAATAATTAAACGTCTCTTTTTGACGACACCGCAACCCTGCTCATGTCGGCATTTCCCGACACTTTACTTTTAGGTGCAAGCGCTGAGTTTATTGCCGGATGGCGGCGTGAACGCCTTATCCGGCCTACAACCGCATTTTCCCTGTAGGCCTGATAAGCGTAGCGTCATCAGGCGGGCTCCATCCGGCAGACAAAAAAAAGCCCCTCGCGAAGAGGGGCTTGATGACTATTGAGCGAATTAACCGAGCTGTTTACGCGCGTTGCGGAAAATACGCATCCACGGGCTATCCTCGCCCCAGTTTTCCGGGTGCCAGGAGTTGCTCACGGTACGGAACACACGTTCCGGGTGCGGCATCATAATGGTGACGCGACCATTTTCAGTGGTCACTGCAGTAATACCGTTCGGCGAACCGTTCGGGTTAGCCGGATAGGTCTCGGTCACCTTACCGAAGTTATCAACGTAGCGCAGCGCCACCAGACCTTTACTTTCAAGCTGAGCCAGATGCGCACCGTCACGCACTTCCACACGACCTTCACCGTGAGAAACGGCAATCGGCATCATCGAACCCACCATATCGGCAAGCAGTAAAGACGGGCTTTGCGTCACTTCGACCAGACTGAAGCGGGCTTCAAAGCGGTCGGAATGGTTACGCACAAAGCGCGGCCACAGGTCGCTTCCTGGGATCAGCTCACGCAGGTTAGACATCATCTGACAACCGTTACACACGCCGAGTGCCAGCGTTTGCGGGCGATGGAAGAAGGTTTCGAACTCATCACGGACGCGGTTGTTGAACAGAATCGACTTCGCCCAACCTTCACCAGCGCCAAGCACATCGCCGTAAGAGAAGCCGCCGCAGGCCACCAGTGCCTGGAAGTTACCCAGGCCGATACGTCCGCCCAGCAGGTCGCTCATGTGCACATCGATGGCGTCGAAACCCGCACGGTGGAAGGCAGCTGCCATTTCAACGTGGGAGTTCACACCCTGCTCGCGCAGTACGGCCACTTTGGGACGTGCACCGGTGGCGATGTACGGAGCGGCAACATCTTCGTTGATATCAAACGACAGTTTAACGTTGAGACCAGGGTCCGCATCGTTGGTTTTAGCGTCGTGTTCTTGATCGGCACATTCCGGATTGTCACGCAGACGCTGCATCTGCCAGGTGGTTTCCGCCCACCACATACGCAGGGTTGTACGGCTTTCGCTAAACACCGGCTGGCCGTTAGCGGTCAGGTTGAAGCGGTCACCTTCAACGGCTTTACCGAGGAAGTGTACGCAGTCTGCCAGGCCGTGGGCAGCCAGAATCGCTTCCACCGCCTCACGCTCAGCAGCACGAACCTGAATCACCGCACCCAGTTCTTCGTTAAACAGCGCCGCCAGACGATCTTCACCCAGAGAGTGGATATCAGCGTCAATACCGCAGTGACCGGCGAAGGCCATTTCCGCCAGCGTAACCAGCAGACCGCCGTCAGAACGGTCATGGTAGGCCAGCAGCTTACGCGCAGCGACCAGCGCCTGAATCGCATCGTAGAAGCCTTTCAGTTGCTCAACGTTACGCACGTCGGCAGGCTTATCGCCCAGTTGACGGTAAACCTGCGCCAGCGACGTAGCGCCCAGCGCATTGTGACCAAGACCGAGGTCAATCAGCAGCAGGGCGTTGTCTTCAGTAGACAGCTGCGGGGTAATGGTGTGGCGCACATCTTCTACGCGGGCAAAGGCGGTGATCACCAGCGACAGCGGCGAAGTCATTTCACGCTGCTCGTTACCTTCCTGCCAGCGGGTTTTCATCGACATAGAGTCTTTGCCCACTGGAATGGTCAGGCCGAGCGCCGGGCATAGCTCTTCCCCGACGGCTTTTACTGCTTCGTACAGGCCAGCATCTTCACCAGGGTGACCCGCAGCCGCCATCCAGTTTGCCGACAGCTTAATACGTTTGATGTCGCCAATCTGCGTTGCCGCAATGTTGGTCAGCGCTTCACCGACCGCCAGACGCGCAGAGGCAGAGAAGTCCAATAGCGCAACCGGCGCGCGTTCGCCGATAGACATTGCTTCGCCGTAGTAGCTATCGAGGCTGGCGGTAGTGACCGCGCAGTTAGCGACCGGGATCTGCCACGGACCAACCATCTGGTCACGCGCCACCATGCCGGTAACGGTACGGTCACCGATGGTCACGAGGAACGTTTTCTCCGCGACAGTCG
This sequence comes from Citrobacter freundii complex sp. 2024EL-00216, assembly GCF_043945515.1. Classification (NCBI taxonomy): domain Bacteria; kingdom Pseudomonadati; phylum Pseudomonadota; class Gammaproteobacteria; order Enterobacterales; family Enterobacteriaceae; genus Citrobacter; species Citrobacter freundii complex sp. 2024EL-00216. The sequence goes on from NZ_JBIMRA010000002.1 coordinate 375,735, forward strand.
GCAGATGCAGCACGCGGTTAACCGCATCTGCAATCGAGATTTCACCACGATTCAGGGCATCGCCTTTGGCTTTCAGCGTCTGCACATCGCGGGTCATTTTCGGTGTTTTACCCAGCAGCACATCAAGAGGCATGTCGATCGGCTGGTTGTCGAAGTGGCTGTCGCTCAAGGTCAGATGCTGTTCTTCGGTAGCTTCACCAATCACCGCATACGGCGCGCGCTCACGCTTACACAGTTCATCAAACAGCGGCAATTGATCGGCAGCAACCGCCAGCACGTAGCGCTCCTGGGATTCGTTGCACCAGATTTCCAGCGGGCTCATACCCGGCTCGTCGCTGAGGATATCGCGCAGCTGGAACTTACCGCCGCGACCACCATCGCTTACCAGCTCCGGCATAGCGTTAGACAGTCCACCCGCGCCAACGTCATGGATAAACAGAATCGGGTTCGCATCACCCATCTGCCAGCAACGGTCGATAACTTCCTGGCAACGACGTTCCATTTCCGGGTTGTCACGCTGTACGGAAGCGAAATCAAGATCGGCATCAGACTGGCCGGAAGCCATAGAGGAGGCTGCCCCGCCGCCAAGGCCAATGTTCATTGCCGGGCCGCCGAGGACGATAAGCTTAGCGCCAACGACGATCTCGCCCTTCTGCACGTGATCGGCACGAATGTTACCGATCCCGCCTGCCAGCATGATCGGTTTATGGTAACCGCGCAGCTCTTCGCCGTTATGGCTGTTGACCTTTTCTTCATAGGTACGGAAGTAGCCGGTCAGCGCCGGACGACCAAATTCGTTGTTAAACGCCGCGCCGCCCAGCGGGCCTTCGGTCATGATATCAAGCGCGGTAACAATACGGTCCGGCTTACCGAAGTCTTCTTCCCACGGCTGTTCAAAGCCAGGAATACGCAGGTTGGAAACGGAGAAACCCACCAGCCCGGCTTTCGGTTTTGCACCGCGACCTGTTGCGCCCTCGTCGCGGATTTCGCCACCGGAGCCGGTTGCAGCACCTGGCCACGGAGAGATAGCCGTCGGGTGGTTGTGAGTTTCAACCTTCATCAGGATGTGGGCTGGTTCCTGATGGAAATCGTAGCGGCCGGTTTTGTGATCGGCAAAATAGCGGCCCACTTCAGAGCCTTCCATTACCGCAGCGTTGTCTTTATAGGCAGACAGCACGTGGTCCGGCGTGGTTTCGAAGGTATTCTTGATCATCTTGAACAGCGACTTCGGCTGCTGTTTACCATCGATAACCCAGTCGGCGTTAAAAATCTTGTGGCGGCAGTGCTCAGAGTTGGCCTGCGCAAACATGTATAGTTCAATATCGTTCGGGTTACGTCCCAGTTTGGTGAACGCATCCTGCAGATAGTCAATTTCGTCTTCCGCCAGCGCCAGACCCAGACGCAGGTTAGCGTCGATCAGCGCCTGACGCCCCTCACCCAGTAGATCAACGCTGGAGACCGGCGCCGGTTGGTGATGGGCAAACAGTTTTTCGGCATCGTTCAGCGCAGAGAAAACCGTTTCCATCATGCGATCGTGCAGTTCGTCGGCCACCATCTGCCATTGCTCAGCGGTCAGCGTAGAGGCTTCTACATACCAGGCAATGCCACGTTCCAGGCGGCTAATCTGGTGCAGACCGCAGTTGTGGGCAATATCAGTCGCTTTAGAAGACCACGGGGAGATGGTGCCTGGGCGAGGCGTAACCAGCAGCAGTTTGCCTTCCGGGGCGTGGCTTTGCAGAGCAGGACCATATTTCAGCAGGCGTGCAAGCTGCTCGTGCTCATCTTCATTTAACGGTGCATTCAGATCGGCAAAATGGACGTACTCGGCGTAAATGTTGTGGACCTGGAGGTTGGCAGCCTGAAAACGTGCCAGCAGTTTGTTAATACGGAATGCAGACAGTGCAGGTGAACCACGCAGAATTTCCATCATAAGTCTCTCGTCTTCTAAGCTTTCGGTGTGCCCAAGTGGGGGAAACGGGCGTCATTATAAAGAATCTACCGCGCCGACGAAACCGTTTGCGTCGAAATAAAATCACGACCGTCACTTATCATCAAATGCGGTCAGATTTCTGAATAAGTTGCCAACTGACGCAAGTTTAAGCAAAATGCCGTTCATCAATGACGACTTCACTTCTTAATCAACACCACAGCAGACAGAGACAACGTACGGTTCAGAGAATTAACTAATTGAAAAAATTAAAGATTAATTATCTGTTCATCGGCATATTGACGCTGTTGTTGGCAGCGGCCCTTTGGCCATCTATCCCCTGGTTCGGTAAAGCCGAAAATCGTATCGCCGCCATTCAGTCGCGGGGAGAGCTGCGCGTCAGTACCATTGATTCGCCATTAACTTACGCGACCCTCAACGGCAAAAAATTCGGTCTGGATTATGAACTGGCCCAGGAATTTGCCGACTACTTAGGCGTGAAGTTAAAAGTTACCGTACGCCAGAACATCAGCCAGCTTTTTGACGACCTGGATAACGGCAATGCCGACCTGCTAGCCGCAGGCCTGGTCTATAACAGCGAGCGGGTTAAAAATTACCAGCCCGGCCCGACCTATTATTCGGTTTCACAACAGCTGGTGTACCGGGTTGGGCAATACCGTCCGCGCACGCTTGCCACGGTGAACGAAAACCAACTGACTATCGCCCCGGGGCACGTGGTGGTTAATGACCTCCAGCAGCTAAAAGAGAAAAAATTTCCCGATCTGAGCTGGAAAGTCGATGACAAAAAGGGCACCACCGAACTGCTTGATGATGTAATCGCCGGAAAGCTGGATTACACCATTGCCGATTCTGTTGCCATCAGCTTATATCAACGCGTGCATCCTGAGCTGGCCGTAGCGCTCGACGTCTCTGACGAACAACCGGTGACATGGTTTAGTCGGCTGGACGATGACAACACGCTGTCTGCCGCCCTACTGGATTTCTTCAACACCATGAATGAAGACGGTTCTCTGGCACGGCTGGAAGAGAAATATCTCGGGCATGGCGATGATTTTGACTATGTTGATACCCGCTCCTTTTTACGCGCCGTAGACAGCGTGTTGCCGGACCTCAAGCCGCTGTTTGAGAAATATGCGCAAGAGATAGACTGGCGACTGCTGGCCGCTATCTCGTATCAGGAATCACACTGGGACGCGCAGGCCACCTCTCCAACCGGCGTACGCGGACTGATGATGCTGACCAAAAATACTGCTCAAAGTCTCGGGCTGACCGACCGTACCGATGCCGAACAGAGTATCAGCGGCGGCGCGCGATACTTGCAGGATATGATGAGTAAAGTACCGGATACCGTCCCCGAAGGAGAACGCATCTGGTTTGCCCTTGCAGCCTATAACATGGGTTATGCACACATGCTGGATGCGCGGGCGCTGACGGTGAAAACCAAAGGCAATCCGAACAGTTGGTCCGACGTAAAACAGCGATTACCGTTGCTCAGCCAAAAGCCGTATTACAACAAGCTGACCTATGGCTATGCACGTGGCCACGAAGCTTACGCCTATGTGGAAAATATCCGTAAGTACCAAATTAGCTTGGTGGGATATCTGCAAGAGAAAGAAAAACAGGCGCTAGAAACGCAGCAACTGGCGCAGGATTACCCGACGGTGACGCCCGCAGAACTATTAGGTAAAGAGAAATTCCCGCTTTCGGCGTTTCTGTCTCAAACGTCGTCAAACTACCTGACGCACTCCCCTTCCCTGCTGTTTTCACCGCATAAAAAAGAGGAGAAGTAGTCTTGTACGCCTGATAAGCGCACTGCCATCAGGCTGAGAGTTACTGATTAGCGGATTTTTTCAGGGCCTTGATTTCCTGCCGGCGCATGCGGAAAAAATCACTGAGCAACGTGGCACATTCATCCCGCAGTACCCCCTCTGTCACTTCAACCCGATGATTCATTCCAGGGTGATGCAGTACATCCATTAATGACCCGGCAGCGCCCGTTTTCGCATCGCGCGCACCAAAAACGACCCGACCGATACGGCTGTGCACCATCGCGCCAGCGCACATTACGCACGGCTCCAGAGTGACGTACAGCGTGGCATCTAACAGGCGGTAGTTTTGCAGCACCAGGCCGCCCTGACGAAGCGCCATAATCTCAGCGTGGGCAGTCGGATCATGATGTCCAATAGGGCGGTTCCAGCCTTCGCCAATTACTCGGTTGTTATGTACCAATACCGCACCCACCGGGACTTCACGCTCATCCCAGGCGCGCTTAGCCAGCGTTAAAGCATGACGCATCCAGTATTCGTGGCTAAATTCAACATCTGACAAAGGGGTAACTCCAGTAATCAAAGCGGGCGCATTATACACGTCATACTTCAAATTGCATGTGCGTTAGCTATTCGAGTTGCTGAAGCTCTCCGCGCGGCGTGACGCGCCAGCGATGCTGGCAAAAAGAGAGCAGAGGATTGTCCTGATTACTGTCACTATAGCCACTGTAAAGCTTTAGCGGCGCGCCAATGTGGCGTTCCAGTTGTGTCACTTTCTCATGGCCCAGACAGCGCAAAGTCAGTACCCAGCCGCCGTATCCCCGCGCCATTTTGCTGGCGATCAGATTGACTCGCGGTAGCCATGGAGTATCAAAGTAAACCTGCTCGACCAGTGACTGCGGAGAGCCGGTAATAAGCCAGATATCAGCGTCGGAGCTTAACAGGTAGGTTGTCAGCCGCTGCTGCACGAGCGGAAACGCCGTCACGTTACTGCGAAACCAGCGCACAAAGTCGGCCTGATGCGCTTTCAGACGCGCTTCGCTGCGCCCAAAAGTGCATCCCCATAACAGCAGGCTCATTGGCCAGCGGGCGGCACGTCCTTTTATCAGCAACGCCAGCGCAATCACCGGTAACAAAGGCAGCACAAGCAACGCGTTCAGCGGCTGGCGACGCAGCAGATAACGAATAAAACTACCGAACATGTCCTGCTGGTGTAACGTGCCATCCAAATCAAAAAAGACAACGCGGCGCTGGTGATTGGTCAAACCTTATTCCTCTGGATCAGTGAATCCCAATAGCCAGGTAAACAGGAACCCGGCGATAACTGCTACCAGATAGCCTAACAGATAGAACATCACTTTTCCGGCAACAATCGTCAGTGCCAGCGGTAATCCGGAGATGCCAAAGGTGATGACCGTCGCCACCTTCCAGTAGCTAATCAGCGCCCCACCTACCGCGCCGCCAAGACAGGCACCGATAAACGGCTTACCCAACGGCAGCGTTACGCCAAAAATGAGCGGCTCGCCAATCCCCAGCAGTCCGACCGGTAGCGCCCCTTTGATCACTTTCTTTAGCCGCGCATTACGGGTTTTCATCAGAACCGCGATCGCAGCACCTATTTGCCCAACGCCCGCCATCGCCAGGATCGGAAAAAGCGCGTTATAACCGTGCGCCTGAACCAGCTCAACGTGGATGGGCACCAATCCCTGATGAAGTCCGGTGAGCACCAACGGCAGGAAGGTTCCTGCCAGCACAGCACCGACCAGAAAACCACCGCGATCGATAGCCCAGGATGCGCCGTGAGCGATAGATTCAGAAATCCATCCGCCAAGCGGTTGCAGCGCCACAATCGCGATGACACCGGTAATGATGGTGGTTAGCAGCGGGTTAAGGATAAGCTCCAGTGATTCCGGCAACAGCGTGCGGAATTTACGTTCGATCCAGCACATCAGCGCAACCACCAGCAATACCGCAATCACCCCACCGCGCCCCGGCTGCAACGCTTCGCCAAACAGGGTAATTTGCGCCAGTTGAGGGCTGGAAAGGATCCCCGCCATCACCCCGCCCATTGCCAGGGAGCCACCGAAAACTTTGGCGGTATTCACCCCGACCAGAATATTCATAATGGCAAACACGGCGCTGCCAAATATGCCCATCAGTCCCAGCATATTTGGATAGTGGGTCGCAAAATCCCCCACGATATCCGGGCGCTTAAGGATGTTAATAATGCCGGTAATCAAACCAGAGGCGATAAACGCCGGAATAAGAGGGATAAAGACGTTCGCCAGCTTGCGCAGCGCATCGCTCATCGGCGCTTTGTACTTCGCTTTGGCCTCTGACTTGGTGCGCTCAATATCATTGGCACCTACTCGCTCGCCGCCATCGGCAATCAGGGAACGCATGGCATCCACCACTTTGGCAGCTTTACCGGGGCCGACAATAATCTGGTGCTGTGTGCCCTGCTTCACGTAGCCGCTAACGCCGGGCAGTTGCCTGAGGCGGGGAATATCGATCTGCCCGTCATCCTGAACTTCCACCCTGACACGGGTCATACAGTTTTCCAGACGCAGAATATTGTTCTCTCCGCCAACGCCCAGCAGGATGTCGCTGGCCAGCAACGCCGTCTTATCCATATACACCTCTTAGTGTTCTAACGCCGCGCGTAAAAAACCCTGGTGAGCGGCAAGCTTTTCGCGGGCGGCAGCGGCATCCAGACCGGTGAGCGCCATTAAAATAGCTGGCTTAACATCATAATCCGTCTGCTTCAGCAGCGTTTCAGCTTGAGCCCGCGCAATACCGGTGGCTTCAACCACCATACGGCACGCCCGATCGACCAGTTTGACGTTGGTTGCCTGCATATCAACCATCAGGTTCTGGTACACCTTGCCAAATTTCACCATCGCGCCGGTGGAGATCATATTGAGCACCAGCTTTTGCGCGGTGCCGGATTTCAGTCGTGTTGACCCGGTCAGCGCCTCAGGCCCCACTACCGGAGAAATGGCAATATCCGCTTCATGCGCGATAGGGGAATCCGGATTGCAAGAAATAGCCGCCGTTGTACAGCCCACCGAACGCGCATATTTCAACCCGCCAATTACATACGGCGTGCGACCAGAAGCTGCCAGCCCCACCACCAGATCCTGTGCGGTAAGATTGAGCCCACGCAGATCGTCTTCGCCTAGCTGCGGGTTGTCTTCTGCGCCTTCTACTGCCTTCAGCAAAGCGCCCGGTCCCCCGGCAATCAGCCCAACCACCAGACCGTGCGGGACGCCGAAGGTCGGTGGGCATTCAGACGCGTCCAGCACCCCAAGACGCCCGCTGGTACCTGCTCCCATGTAAATAATGCGTCCACCGGCTTTTAGCGCGTCAGCTGCCGCATCAACCGCGCGCGCAACTTCAGGAAGAGTTGCTTTTACTGCTTCAGCTACCAGCGTATCCTGTTGATTAAAACGATGAACCAACTCCAGAGTGGAGAGCGCATCCAGATCCATGGTCTGAGGATTGCGGGTTTCTGAAACTAACGCACCGAGATTCATTTTTTGTTCCTTAGGAATTTTTAATTCATAATAATCTGTCATAATGGAATATTATATTCACTAAGGCGAGTGATATTTTGTTTTGTAATCGCCATCACATTTTCGCCAGGAGAAAGCATGAACTGTTTAATTCGCATTCGTCAGCGTTATCCGGATCTCGCGCAAAGCGATAAAAAACTTGCGGATTATCTTCTTGCTCAGCCGGATACTGCGCGTCATCTCAGTTCACAACAGCTGGCCTTTGAAGCGGGCGTCAGCCAGTCCAGCGTGGTGAAATTCGCGCAAAAGATGGGCTTTAAAGGATTCCCGGCACTCAAACTGGCGATTAGCGAAGCATTGGCCAGCAATCCTAATCCCCATTCCATTCCGGTACATAATCAGATTCGCGGTGACGACCCAATGCGAATGGTAGGCGAGAAACTGATTAAAGAGAACGTGGCGGCGATGCATGCGACGCTGGACGTCAACAGCGAAGAGAAACTGATGGAGAGCGTCACGATGCTGCGTTCAGCCCGCCGCATTATCGTGACCGGGATTGGCGCATCGGGTCTGGTAGCACAGAATTTTGCCTGGAAGCTGCTGAAGATTGGTTTTAACGCGGTGGTGGAACGCGATATGCACGCCCTACTGGCGACGGTGCAGGCGCTTTCGCCTAACGATCTACTGCTGGCCATTTCGTATACCGGAGAGCGTCGCGAACTCAACCTGGCTGCGGATGAAACGTTGCGCACCGGCGCGAAAATCCTCGCCATCACCGGATTTACACCGAACGCACTGCAGCAACGGGCAAATCATTGTCTGTACACCATTGCCGAGGAGCAGGCCACGCGCAGCGCCGCGATCTCCTCCACCCACGCGCAAATGATGCTCACCGATTTACTGTTTATGGCGCTGGTGCAGCAGGATCTGGAGCATGCCCCGGAACGCATTCGTCACAGCGAAGCGCTGGTAAAAAAACTGGTCTGAGCAAAGAATGCGCGTATAATGCCCGCCCGATTTGTGATGTTTTGAGAGTTTCCTGATGGCCCTGTTAATCACTAAAAAGTGTATCAATTGCGATATGTGCGAGCCCGAATGCCCGAATGAGGCGATTTCGATGGGTGATAGCATTTACGAGATTAACAGCGACAAGTGTACGGAATGCGTAGGCCATTACGACACGCCAACCTGCCAGAAAGTGTGCCCGATCCCCAATACTATTTTGAAAGATCCGGCGCATGTCGAAACAGAAGAGCAGCTGTGGGATAAGTTTGTGCTGATGCACCACGCCGATAAACTTTAGCCGCGTCGCCATCTGGCGATGAAACCCCTACCCTGCCCCTGCAACAAACGCATAACCCGTAGGCCGGATAAGACGCTACGCGTCGCCATCCGGCATCGTCCTGAATCTAACTTTCGATAATCACCGTGGCGCAGGCGTAGTGACGCTCATCGGCCAGCGTCACATGCATGTGCGCAACGCCGAGTTTTTCCGCCAGTTTTAACGCCTCTCCCCATAATCGCAAACGCGGCTTACCAAGTTCGTCGTTAAAGACTTCAAACTGATTAAATGCCAGCCCATTGCGAATACCCGTGCCAAAGGCTTTTGCTGCCGCCTCTTTGACTGCAAAACGCTTCGCCAGAAAACGCACCGGCTGCTGATGCGTTTCCCAGATTGCCCATTCGTTGTCGCTGAGCACACGTCTTGCCAGGCGGTCGCCGGAACGGGAGATCACCGCTTCGATGCGGGCAATCTCCACGATATCCGTACCTAATCCCAGAATCGCCATTAGCCACGCGCTTCCAGCATCAGGCGCTTCATTTCTACTACGGCCTCTTTCAGGCCGCTCATCACCGCACGTCCAATAATGGCATGGCCAATATTCAGCTCGTGCATTTCCGGGATACGCGCGATAGCTTTAACATTGTGATACGTCAGACCGTGACCCGCATTCACCTTCAGGCCAAGACTTGCAGCATAGGTTGCCGCTTTGGCGATACGCGCCAGTTCGCTGGCCTGTTCTGCGTCGGTTTTCGCATCGGCGTAACAGCCAGTGTGAATTTCAATAAACGGTGCGCCAACTTCCGAAGCGGCCTTAATCTGCTCTTCATCGGCATCGATAAACAGCGAAACCAGAATGCCTGCGTCCGCCAGGCGTTTGCAGGCATCGCGCATCTTGTCACGCTGACCGGCGACGTCCAGCCCACCTTCAGTGGTAACTTCCTGACGCTTTTCCGGCACCAGGCAGCAAAAATGCGGCTTAGTCTCAACGGCAATCGACAGCATCTCTTCGGTGACTGCCATTTCCAGATTCATGCGTGTATCCAGCGTCTGGCGCAAAATACGTACGTCACGGTCGGTGATATGACGACGGTCTTCACGCAGGTGTACGGTAATACCGTCCGCGCCCGCCTGTTCAACGATAAACGCTGCCTGAACCGGGTCCGGATATGCGGTACCGCGTGCATTACGTAAAGTGGCAATGTGGTCAATGTTGACGCCTAACAGTAATTCGGCCATGACAATCCTCGTTTTTTATTTTCGCTTCGGCATAAACTGCCGGAATAATTCGCGGCTCTTTAAGGGCTTACCACCAAGATACGGCTTTAACGCCATGCGGGTAAAGCGTTTCGCGGCGCGAAGCGTATCAGCATCCGGAAATTCCCGCGATTCGAGTGCTTTCAGATGGCGTCCGGTAAAGGTGGCGTTATCAATCACAACGCTTGCGATAAACCCTTTTTCTTCCCTGTAGCGATAGGTCATGGTGTCGTCTACCGGCTCGCCGCTGCCCGCACAGTGGGTAAAATCGACGCCATACCCCAGATGACCAAGTAAGGCCAGCTCAAAGCGACGCAACGCAGGTTCTGGCGAACCCGTCGCGCCAGCCAGCGCCTGAATGCAGTTCAGGTAATCGAAAAAGAGTGCAGAAAAACGGGTTTCGTACTCGAGTACGCGCGAGATAAGCTCGTTAATATACAAGCCGCTGTACAGCGTGATTCCGCTAAGGGGGAGTGCCAGAGAAACGGCTTCGGCGCTGCGCAAGGTTTTGACCTCACCACGTCCACCAAAGCGAAGCAACAACGGGGTAAAAGGCTGGAGTGCGCCTTTAAGATTGGAGCGTTTGGAACGTGCGCCTTTAGCCACAAGGCGCACGCGACCCGACTCTTCCGTGAAGACGTCCAGCACGAGACTGGTTTCGCTCCAGGGGCGACTGTGCAGGACAAAAGCGCGTTGCCATCCTTCCATCATAATACTCGTCGTCTTTCAAGTTGCAGGTGCGTTGGCTGCGCCCGTTCACCCCAGTCACTTACGAGAGTAAGCTCCCGGGGATTCACGGACTTGCCGCCTTCCTGCACCTCGAAAGCCATAGAGTATTAAAACTACTGGTCGTCGCCGTAACCGAGGCTGCGCAGCGCGCGTTCGTCATCGGCCCAGCCGGATTTCACTTTCACCCACAGTTCGAGGTGAACGGGCGCTTCGAACATCTCCTGCATGTCTTTACGCGCTTCGATGCCGATGGTTTTAATCTTGGCCCCTTTGTTGCCAATAACCATCTTCTTCTGCCCTTCACGTTCAACGAGGATCAGACCGTTGATGTCGTAGCCACCGCGCTCGTTAGAGATAAAACGCTCAATCTCCACGGTAACGGAGTACGGCAGTTCAGCACCCAGAAAACGCATCAGCTTTTCACGGATGATTTCAGAGGCCATAAAGCGCTGAGAACGGTCGGTGATGTAATCTTCCGGGAAGTGATGAATAGCTTCCGGCAAATGCTTACGCACGATGCCCGCAACGGTATCGACATTCAAGCCGGTTTCGGCAGAAATCGGTACGATATCAAGGAAGTTCATCTGGCTTGCCAGGAACTGCAGGTGCGGCAGCAGATCGGCTTTTTCCTGAACGTTGTCGACTTTGTTGACGGCCAGAATAACCGGGGCTTTGCCATCACGCAGCTTGTTGAGCACCATTTCGTCGTCCGGCGTCCAGCGGGTGCCTTCGACAACGAAAATAACCAGTTCAACATCACCGATCGAGCTGCTCGCCGCTTTGTTCATCAGGCGGTTAATAGCCCGTTTTTCTTCCATATGCAGACCCGGGGTATCAACATAAATCGCCTGATACGCGCCTTCGGTATGGATGCCAACAATACGGTGACGTGTTGTCTGAGCCTTACGTGAGGTAATAGAAATCTTCTGCCCAAGCAGATTATTCAACAGGGTGGATTTGCCGACGTTCGGGCGACCGACGATAGCAATAAATCCGCAGTAAGTTTTCTCTTCGCTCATTCCAGCTCCAGTTTTTTCAACGCCTGTTCGGCGGCAGCCTGCTCAGCCTTACGACGGCTCGAACCTGTGCCAACCACCGGTTCACTCAGGCCGCTGACCTGGCAGTGGATAGTAAATTCTTGATCGTGTGCTTCACCACGGACCTGCACCACCAAATAAGACGGCAGAGGCAGGTGGCGACCCTGCAAATATTCCTGCAGGCGCGTTTTCGGATCTTTTTGTTTGTCGCCTGGGCTAATTTCATCCAGACGAGTTTGATACCAGTTCAGGATCAATTGCTCAACGGTTTGAATATCGCTGTCGAGGAAGACGCCGCCGATCAAAGCTTCAACGGTATCCGCCAGGATTGATTCACGACGGAAGCCGCCGCTTTTCAGCTCACCTGGCCCCAAACGTAAACATTCACCGAGGTCAAACTCACGGGCTAATTCAGCCAGCGTATTGCCGCGAACCAGCGTCGCGCGCATGCGGCTCATATCACCTTCATCCACACGCGGGAAACGGTGATACAGCGCATTAGCGATAACAAAGCTCAAAATAGAGTCGCCTAAAAATTCTAAACGCTCGTTATGTTTGCTGCTGGCGCTCCGGTGAGTTAATGCCTGCTGCAACAGCTCCTGATGATTAAAAGTGTAGCCCAGCTTCCGTTGAAGCCGATTAATTACGATGGGGTTCATGCGATACCAATAAAAGAATGCGTCAACAATTCAGCACACGAAACAGACCTGATATACGCACTTCGCTGAGCCATCTGGCTTCGCCTGCATGCATTTATATACAAACCAACGCTGTTTCGTGTGCCGTGGCAACCTGTCGGTGCCAACCTAAAACTTCGGGGGAATATTCTATACACAACGACAAGGGATGTCGTTAGTCTGCGGGAATTTATCCGAGAAATAATTCACGCTGCCGCCGTAATGACGACAACGTGAACGATTATCGGTGATTAGTGAATGCCACCAATACGGCTTAAACGCACACCGGTCGGCCATTCACCTTCTTGCTTATCAAAACTCATCCAGATAGCGGTCGCTTTACCAACCAGATTCGCTTCCGGTACAAATCCCCAGTAACGGCTGTCCGCGCTGTTATCACGGTTATCACCCATCATGAAGTAGTGTCCCGGCGGAACGATCCAGGTTGCCAACGGCTGACCAGGTTGACGGTAATACATCCCCACCTGATCCTGCGCAATCGGCACGGTCAGAATGCGGTGCGTAACCTCACCCAGCGTTTCTTTACGCTCAGAAAGGCGAATACCGTTCTCTTTCGTTTCGTTCAGCGGAACTTCAAAGAAGCCGCTGGTCGCTTCACCGCCGTTACGACGAGCAAAGGTCTGTACAAAATCACTTGGCTGAACATCAGAGTACGTTACCGGCAGCGCGTTTTCACACGCCTGACCGGAACGGCATCCTGGCTGAATAGTCACCTCTTTCGCCACTGGATCGTACGTTACTTTGTCTCCCGGTAAACCGACAGCACGTTTAATGTAGTCCAGACGCGGATCTTCCGGGTATTTAAACACCACGATATCACCGCGTTTCGGATGACCGGTTTCGATCAACGTTTTCTGGTAAATCGGATCTTTAATCCCGTAGGCGAATTTCTCCACCAGGATAAAGTCACCGATAAGCAGCGTCGGCATCATCGAACCTGACGGGATCTGGAATGGTTCATAGATAAATGAACGCACCACCAGCACAATCGCCAGTACCGGGAAAACGGACGCCCCGGTTTCCAGCCAGCCTGGCTTAGGTGCCACTTTTTTCAGCGTAGCTTTATCCAGTGAATCACCTGCAGCAGCTTGCGCTGCTGCCTGACGCTCCCGGCGCTTTGGCGCGAAGATGAATTTATCTACGCACCATAAAATGCCCGTCACCAGTGTGGCAATCACCAGAATCAGGGCAAACATGTTCGCCATGCCAACTCCTTAAGATTATTTGCTGTCTTTACCGACATGCAGAATGGCGAGGAACGCTTCCTGCGGCAGTTCGACGTTACCGATCTGCTTCATGCGCTTTTTACCCTCTTTCTGTTTTTGCAGCAGCTTTTTCTTACGGCTGATATCGCCACCGTAGCATTTCGCCAGAACGTTTTTACGCAGCTGCTTAACCGTTGAACGCGCGATGATGTGCGTACCAATGGCCGCCTGGATCGCGATATCAAACTGCTGGCGAGGGATCAGATCTTTCATCTTCTCAACCAGTTCACGGCCACGGCTCTGGGAGTTGTCGCGGTGGGTAATCAGCGCCAGCGCATCGACACGTTCGTTGTTGATAAGGACATCAACACGCACCATGTCAGACGCTTGGAAGCGTTTGAAGTTATAGTCCAGCGACGCGTAGCCGCGAGAGGTCGACTTCAGACGGTCGAAGAAATCGAGTACGACTTCCGCCATTGGAATCTCATACGTCAGCGCCACCTGGTTACCGTGGTAAACCATGTTGGTCTGGACGCCACGCTTCTCGATACACAGGGTGATGACGTTGCCAAGGTAAGCCTGCGGCAGCAACATGTGACACTCAGCGATCGGCTCACGCAGTTCGTAGATGTTGTTCAGCGGCGGCAGCTTGGACGGGCTATCGACGTAGATAGTCTCTTTCGCCGTGGTTTCGACTTCGTAGACTACGGTCGGCGCGGTGGTGATCAGATCCAGATCGTATTCACGCTCCAGACGTTCCTGAATGATCTCCATGTGCAGCAGACCAAGGAAACCACAACGGAAGCCGAAGCCCAGCGCGGTAGAGCTTTCCGGTTCGTAGAACAGGGAGGCGTCGTTCAGGCTCAGTTTGCCAAGCGCGTCACGGAAGTTTTCATAGTCGTCAGAGCTCACCGGGAACAGACCGGCGTAAACCTGCGGCTTCACTTTTTTAAAGCCTGGCAGCGGTTTGTCTGCCGGGTTACGCGCCTGCGTCAGGGTATCGCCAACCGGTGCGCCGAGGATGTCTTTAATCGCACAAACCAACCAACCTACCTCGCCGCATTTCAGCTCGGTACGGTCAACCTGTTTTGGCGTGAAGATGCCCAGACGGTCAGCGTTATAGACCTGACCGGTGCTCATTACTTTAATTTTGTCGCCTTTACGCATGGTGCCGTTTTTAATACGCACCAGTGACACCACGCCAAGGTAGTTATCGAACCAGGAGTCGATGATCAGCGCCTGCAATGGGCCTTCCGGATCGCCTTCCGGCGGCGGAATGTCGCGTACCAGACGTTCAAGAACGTCAGTGACGCCAACGCCGGTTTTCGCCGAGCAGCGAACGGCATCTGTCGCATCGATACCGACGATATCTTCGATCTCTTCCGCTACGCGTTCAGGATCGGCGGCTGGCAGGTCAATTTTATTCAGTACCGGTACTACTTCCAGATCCATTTCCATGGCGGTATAGCAGTTAGCCAGGGTCTGCGCTTCTACGCCCTGTCCGGCATCAACCACCAGCAATGCGCCTTCACAGGCAGCAAGCGAGCGGGAAACTTCATACGAGAAGTCAACGTGGCCCGGGGTGTCGATAAAGTTAAGCTGATAGGTTTCACCATCAGATGCTTTGAAATCGAGCGTCACGCTCTGCGCTTTGATAGTAATACCGCGCTCACGCTCAAGATCCATCGAGTCGAGAACCTGCGCTTCCATTTCACGGTCAGACAGGCCACCGCAGATCTGGATAATACGGTCAGACAGCGTCGATTTACCGTGGTCGATGTGAGCTATGATTGAAAAGTTACGTATGTTCTTCATATAGTGTAATTATTGTGCCTTACGCCCGCCGGAGCAGGCTCTGAGAAGTCGCTGATCTGAGCTTAACGTCTGTTTAAGTGAAACGCCGCATTCTACACTACAACGCTGAGGCGAGGAAACGTTCATAGAGCAAGGATAGCGGGAACTGGAAACAACCTTGCAAAGTCGGTGAAACTTTTGCCGGATGGCGGCATAAACGCCTTATCCGGCCTACGCCTGCATCTGAGCACGCTGTAGACCTGACAAGCGCAACGCCATCAGGCAAAGATATCACTGCTGGGTTTCGACGCGAATAAGATCGGGTGGGAGAGCAACGTTCAGAATGACCGGCTGCCAGGCTTCGCGCTCAGCAAGCTTACGAGAGTATCCACGAGCAATCAGGAATCCGCCCACGCCCCCCAGCACTGCGCCGCTTAATGCCGCAAGATCGGAACCAAACAGCACCTGGAACAGCGCCGCGAAAAGAAACAGTCCCGCCAACGGAGACATGTAGACCAGCATCGCCGATCCCAACAGGCTACCTTCGGCAATGCCCAGTTCAACTTTTTGACCAGGGGTCAAGGGTTCGTCGCAGGGCACCACGATAGTGTGTGTGGTCTGTGGTCCCAGTTTGTTCAGCACGCGGCTCCCGCATCCGGCCCGGGAAGCGCAGCTGCTACATGATGCTTTAACATCACAGCTGACCGTCGCCAGACCATTTTGCCAGGAGACGACCGTCGCCCACTCTTTAATCATTGTGCTGCCCTGAACTTGATATTGTCCGCGATACGCTTCGCCGTTTGTGGCGGAAGCTCGCCCACAATCGTAATTTCCGCGTTATCACGCACGCTGGTGCTGACCGTTCTGCGGCCAGTACGCAGCAGTTGATCGGCGCTGTTCTGCGTCGCACGGTTTACGTTCACGGAGAAACTAAACAGGCCATCAGAATAAAGGCGTGATTCAATCGGCATGTTATCCATCGTCGGCAGCGGACGTCGACTGCTTGAGACCTCACTGAAACCTTGTGGCAACCACGACGGACTCCAGTTGAAGTTGGTTTTCTCGCCTGCAGGAACCGACAGCAACGGTGGTAAATTCGCTTTTGCTAACGTCTGCATGCTGTCGCTAACACCGTTATTCACGGTAAAGGAGATCACACGGAACTGTTCCAGCGTTTCGCCATCACGATCGAGGAGATCGACACGCATTGGCAGTTTGGTCTCCGTGTCCATCCAAACGATATAGCTGTAACGGGTGCCGTCACGCGCCACAACGCGGATCACTTCACAGAGCCGATCGGCAATACGGGTGCGGCCTACTGAGATAAAATCATAGTAGGGAGCAAGGCGTTTGAAATCGGTGTAAATCAGGGATGGCAGAGAGTCAACGATATAATCGCCGTTCAGCGTGAACGGTTCGAGACCAGGCTCAAAATAGCTAATTTCGTTGCCGCGTTGCACAACTTCCCGGCGCGGTCCATCCATTTGTAATAGTTGCGCGAGTGGACGGTTATCCTGGCGGGCATGACGATAACGTAGGGATTCAACACCCTGCTTATTAATGCTGACAAATGACAGCTCATAGGTTAGCGACTGGCTGGCCAGATTCATCTGCTGCAACAAAGCCCCGGACGCAGGATTGGCCGAGGCGTTTACAGAGAAGAACAGGCTACCAGCCACAAGTGACATGGCAAACCAAAGTTGCTTCATTACTGCGATTGCGTTCCTAAAGTTTGAATTCCTGGCACCTGCACCGCGGCTTGCTGTGTTTGGGCCTGCTCAAACTGAAGCTGTTCAGAGTGCAGTCGACGTTGCAATTCGTAATCCTGCAACATGGCATTAATACGACGACGCTGCTCCTGTACCTGCTGTTGTTGACCGCCGCTGGCCGTCGCGTCAGAAGGTACACCCAAGCTAACCGGACTGGCTTTACCCATCATCGGTAATGTATTAAATACCGGTGTTTCGGGCTGCTGGGACGTTTCAGATTGCCCATTATAGTGCTGGACGCCAACGATAACTGCAAGTGATACGCACGCGGCCACACCCATTTGGGTAAGCTGCGCGGCCCACGGACGCATTTTCTTCCAGAATGGCATTTTCTGCCACTGGTGCGGTGCTGGCTGGGCCTCAGGAATCAATGGCGCCGTCTGGCGTACTGGCTCATCCTGGATGGCGGCCATTACGCGGGCGGAAATATCGAAATGGAGAACGTCGGCGGTATCACCTCGCATGGAATCGCGAATCAGGTGATAACTCTCCCAGGTTTTTTGCATTTCCGGGTCGTGAGTTAGCTCTTTGAGTAACTCAGTATCCAGCGTTTCGCCATCCATTAAAGCGGAAAGTTTCTCTTTCTGCATGCCTAATACCTTTTCCAGTATCCCGCTATCGTCAACGCCTGATAAGCGGTTGAACTTTATTATCAATAGCTTCCCTCGCTCGGAAGATACGTGAACGCACCGTACCTACCGGACAATCCATGATAGCGGCTATCTCTTCATAGCTCAGGCCATCCAACTCCCGCAAGGTTATTGCCATGCGTAAATCTTCCGGGAGGGACTCAATAGTTCGGAAAACTATCTGTCTCAGTTCTTCTGACAACATTAAGTTCTCAGGGTTCGAAATTTCTTTCAGTGCTCCGCCACTTTCGTAATTTTCTGCTTCAATCGCATCAATATCACTGGAAGGTGGACGACGCCCCTGAGCGACCAGGTAATTCTTCGCTGTATTGACTGCAATACGATACAGCCAGGTATAAAAAGCACTATCTCCCCGGAACGAGTCCAGCGCACGATAGGCTTTGATAAATGCTTCTTGTACTACATCGGGTACATCACCCGACGGTACATAGCGAGAAACCAGACTCGCCACCTTATGCTGATAGCGCACTACCAGTAGGTTAAAGGCTTTCTGATCTCCCTTCTGGACCCGTTCTACCAGGACCTGGTCCGTTAACTGCTCGCTCATCCGAGGTAAAGTCTCCCCAAACCAAATTTCCACGCGCTTTCGAAACGCCACTCCATCAGCTTCACTATGAGCAAGCAAATGCTTAGAGTGCTCAAGTTTCGTAAAGTTCCGTTACGCATTGTTTTTTGTTTGTCATGTTGTAGACAGGTCTTATCTCTCATTATAAGTCTACATAACCCGATCAACGCACTATCTGTACAGAAATGCCCATTTCACCGCTTGCAGAGTAACCCAACGGGCACTTTATTTCATCACATAATCTGATGCTAACGGCCTGCTTCACAAAATATTTTTGCCTATTTCGCCTTCATCATGCTTTTCCTTCATGTTTAGTCATTGCAACACATTTAAAAATAAAACGTGCAGTATCGCGCAATGTGGTGCTATGGTGACCAAACACTGTTTAGTAAATTAAACAAACATCATGAATACGACTCCTGAATTATCCTGTGACGTGCTGATCATTGGCAGCGGGGCTGCCGGACTCTCACTGGCGCTGCGCCTGGCTGAAAAACATCAGGTTATTGTCCTGAGCAAAGGGCCGGTCAGCGAAGGCTCGACATTTTATGCCCAGGGGGGTATTGCCGCGGTTTTCGATGAAACCGACAGTATCGACTCCCACGTTGAAGATACGCTGATTGCCGGGGCCGGGCTGTGCGATCGCCATGCGGTTGAATTTGTCGCCAGCAATGCTCGCACCTGCGTTCAATGGCTTATCGATCAGGGCGTCTTATTCGATACACAGGTTCAGCCTAACGGCGAAGAGAGCTATCACCTGACCCGTGAAGGCGGTCACAGCCATCGACGCATCCTGCACGCTGCGGATGCTACCGGCAAAGAAGTCGAAACCACCCTCGTCAGCCAGGCACAAAATCACCCCAATATCCGGGTTCTTGAGCGTAGCAACGCCGTCGACCTGATTGTCTCCGATAAAATCGGTCTGCCGGGAACGCGTCGGGTTGTCGGCGCATGGATCTGGAATCGTAATAAAGAAGCCGTCGAAACCTGCCATGCGAAGTCGGTAGTGTTGGCCACCGGCGGCGCATCAAAGGTGTATCAATACACCACCAATCCGGATATTTCCTCGGGTGACGGGATTGCAATGGCCTGGCGCGCAGGATGCCGCGTCGCCAACCTGGAGTTTAACCAGTTTCACCCGACTGCGCTGTATCATCCGCAGGCACGCAATTTTCTGCTGACCGAAGCGCTGCGCGGCGAAGGCGCGCACCTGAAGCGCCCGGACGGTTCACGCTTTATGCCCGATTTTGACGAACGTGGCGAACTGGCTCCCCGCGATATTGTCGCCCGCGCCATTGATCATGAAATGAAGCGCCTTGGTGCAGATTGCATGTTCCTCGATATCAGCCATAAGCCGGAAGAATTTGTTCGTCAGCATTTCCCGATGATTTATGAAAAGTTGCTGGGATTGGGCATTGATTTAACCAAAGAACCGGTTCCCATCGTGCCTGCCGCGCACTATACCTGCGGCGGTGTGATGGTGGATGACTTTGGCCGTACCGATGTCGACGGGCTGTATGCGATCGGCGAAGTGAGTTACACCGGCCTGCATGGCGCCAACCGGATGGCATCGAACTCATTGCTGGAGTGTCTGGTTTATGGCTGGTCCGCGGCTGAAGATATCGACAGGCGCATGCCTTATGCTCGCGGCGTTAGCACGCTCCCGGGCTGGGATGAAAGCCGGGTAGAAAATCCGGATGAGTTGGTTGTTATCCAGCATAACTGGCATGAGCTGCGGCTGTTTATGTGGGATTACGTCGGTATTGTGCGTACGACCAAGCGCCTGGAGCGCGCTCTGCGCCGTATCACCATGCTGCAACAGGAAATCGACGAGTATTACGCCCATTTCCGCGTGTCGAACAATTTGTTGGAACTGCGCAATCTGGTACAAGTTGCCGAGCTGATTGTCCGCTGCGCAATGATGCGCAAAGAGAGTCGGGGCCTGCACTACACGCTGGATTACCCAGAGCAGCTTCCAGAAGCCGGCCCGTCCATTCTCTCGCCGCTAAGTCATCACATAAACAGGTAAAACGCCTGGGTCAGCGCCGTGTAACCTTCAGAGTAACGTTGGTCTGGCCCACGAATCACCAGCCTGTCGCTAAAGCACTCCCCGGCCTGCGGGGAGAATGCCAGCAATACCCGATGCGGTAGTCGGGCTTCCGTTTCTGCTACATCCGTACGTAATCGCAGATGCCAGCCCATACTTAATGCCTGCTGGGTAAACGCGTTCCCAATCTGTTCCGGCAGCACGACACAAAAAAAACCTTCTTCCGTAATGCTGTCCGCCGCCAGCGTAAGCAACATCTGGTGATCGAGCGTGGTGGTATAGCGCGCCTGCTCGCGCTGCGGTGTTGCACATTCCACGCCCTGTTCATAATAGGGAGGGTTGCTGATTATCAAATCAAAACGCACGGTCTGACGCGGTATCCACTGCTGTGCATCCTCTGTATGAACACTCACGCGATGCATCCACGGAGATTGCGCGATGTTCTCCTGCGCCTGCTGCGCGGCATCGACATCAAGCTCCACGGCGTCAATGATGACGTTTTCATCCGTGCGCTGGGCCAACATCAGCGCCAACAGGCCGCTCCCGGTACCAATATCCAGGATCCGCTTTACGCCCGAAACGGGGGCCCAGGCCCCCAATAAAATGCCGTCTGTTCCGACTTTCATTGCACAGCGATCGTGTGCCACAAAAAACTGCTTAAAAGTAAATCCATTACGTCTCAGTACGGATGTAGACTGGGGCATGAAGAACAACCTTCCTGGAAAAAAAACGATAACATAGGATAAAAACAATACCTGAGAAGGTATATCCATACAAACAGATGAAGATTGCAGCCGTAACGTCTATAATCAGCGCCCCACTCAGAGGTAGAACATGACTGTAACGACTTTTTCCGAACTTGAACTCGATGAAAGCCTTCTGGATGCCCTCCAGGAAAAAGGTTTCACTCGCCCGACCGCCATTCAGGCTGCCGCCATTCCGCCTGCGCTCGATGGCCGTGATGTACTCGGTTCTGCGCCGACAGGCACCGGTAAAACGGCGGCATATTTGCTGCCAGCGTTGCAGCACCTGCTCGACTTCCCGCGCAAGAAATCTGGTCCGCCGCGCATTTTAATCCTGACGCCAACGCGCGAACTGGCGATGCAGGTTGCCGAACACGCTCGTGAACTGGCGAAGAATACGCATCTGGATATCGCTACGATTACCGGCGGCGTGGCTTACATGAACCACATGGAAGTCTTTAGCGAAAACCAGGACATCGTGGTCGCCACCACGGGTCGTCTGCTGCAATACATTAAAGAAGAAAACTTCGACTGCCATGCGGTTGAAACGCTAATTCTCGATGAAGCAGACCGTATGCTGGACATGGGCTTTGCCCAGGACATCGAGCATATCGCCGGTGAAACACGCTGGCGTAAGCAAACCATGCTGTTTTCCGCCACACTGGAAGGCGATGCGATTAAAGATTTTGCCGAGCGTCTGTTGGAAGACCCGGTCGAAGTCTCAGCGGATCCGTCCACCCGCGAACGCAAGAAGATCCATCAGTTTTACTACCGTGCCGATGACATCGAGCACAAAACTGCCATGCTGATCCACCTGTTAAAACAGCCGGAAGCGACTCGCTCGATTGTCTTCGTACGCAAACGTGAGCGTGTGCACGAACTGGCAGGCTGGCTGCGCCAGGCGGGCATTAATAACTGCTATCTCGAAGGCGAGATGGTGCAGAACAAACGTAACGAAGCGATCAAACGCCTGACCGATGGTCGTGTGAACGTGCTGGTAGCAACCGACGTTGCCGCTCGCGGGATCGATATTCCTGACGTCAGCCACGTGTTTAACTTCGACATGCCGCGCAGTGGCGATGCCTATTTGCACCGTATTGGCCGTACCGGTCGTGCTGGCCGTAAAGGCACTGCGATCTCTTTGGTTGAAGCGCACGACCACCTGCTGCTCGGCAAAGCGAGCCGCTATATTGACGAACCGCTGAAAGCTCGCGTCATTGACGAACTGCGTCCAACCACGCGCGCGCCAAGTGAGAAATCTAACGGTAAGCCATCCAAGAAAGTGCTGGCGAAGCGCGCTGAGAAAAAGGCGAAAGAGAAAGAGAAGCCGCGGGTGAAAAAACGTCACCGCGACGCCAAAAATATCGGCAAACGTCGTAAGCCGAGCGGCGCTGCTACCCAGCAGTCCGACAAAGAGTAAACCGAATGCCGGGCCATTTAGCCCGGCATTTTTTCACGTGATGCAAAACTCTCTTCAATGCACTCAAGAAACACCCGCATCGCCGGGCTAACGACTTTTCCGGCATGATAACCACACAATGCCGTAATTAACTCAGGTTGTTCACTGAACGGTAATTCAATCAACTCCCCTGAACGTAACTCTTTCTCGACGGCAAAATGCGGCAAAAAGCTGATCCCAAGATTTGCCGATACGCACTGCTTAATGCTTTCAATGCTCCATAACTCAATGGTATTTTCCAGCGTAATCTGTCGTTTACGCAGTAGCCCCTCGAAGCGTTGTCTGAAAATACATTGCGGCTCATTAATGATAAAACTGCAGGGAATGTGCTGGTTATGCTGAGTAAAATCAACGTGCTGAAGCAGTGGCGAAGCAACTAATGCCAGTGACTGATCGCCAAGCGGCATCAACTCCAGGGCATCGTCATTACCCACCCGATAAAAGACCCCCAGATCAACATCATCACTGAGCAATGCATCGCGAATGACATAACAGTTGAGCGACTGTAAAGACAGCCGCACATGGGGCGCACGTTGTTTAAATCGCTGTAAAACCTGCGGCATTTTATACGCCAGCAGCGTTTCGCCTGTTGCGACACGTAGATCGCCGCTCGGCTGCGCATCCTGATGTGCCGACTGTCGAATCGATGCCATCACGCGCGTCAGGTCATGGATATGCGGCATCAGCCGTTTTCCCTCACTGGTGAGACACATCCGGCGACCAATTTTTTCAAACAACTGCACCGAAAGCTCTTGCTCAAGCTGTTGAATATGAAAGGTAACCGTTGATTGCGTACAGCACAGTTTTTGTGATGCCCGCAGAAATGAGCCCTCTTCCACCACCGTTTTTAGCGTAATAAACCGACGTAAATCCATCCGCACCAACCCATCGAAAATATCGAATTCAGAATGCAAAAACATTCATTTTTTTAAATATTTAGTCTCGGGTACTGTCTATCAAAACAAAGGAGATAACAAGTGACCCCCACCCTTTTAAGTGCATTCTGGACCTATACATTGATTACCGCGCTAACTCCCGGACCAAACAACATCCTTGCGCTCAGTGCCGCGACGTCACACGGTTTTCGTCAGAGTACACGCGTACTGGCCGGAATGAGTCTGGGCTTTTTAATCGTCATGCTGATGTGCGCCGGGATTTCATTTTCACTGGCGGTCATGGATCCAGCCATCATCCATTGGCTTAGTTGGGCTGGGGCCGCTTATATCCTGTGGCTGGCGCTGAAGATCGCCACCAGCCCGACCTCGAACGATCGATTGCAGTCAGAGCCGATTAGCTTCTGGGCAAGTTTTGGCTTGCAGTTTGTTAACGTGAAAATCATTTTATACGGCATTACCGCGTTATCCACGTTTGTATTACCGTACACTCAGGACGCCCACTGGCTGATTGGGGTGAGTATTCTGTTAGCGCTGATAGGCACCTTCGGGAATGCCTGCTGGGCGCTGGCGGGCCATCTTTTTCAGCGCGTTTTTCACCGTTACGGTCGACAGTTGAATATCATTCTGGCGCTGCTGTTGGTGTATTGCGCGGTGAGGATCTTTTACTAACAGATGCAAAAAAGCGGAAGACGCACTGGCATCTTCCGCTTTTTGATTCTCTGCTAAACGGGGTTATTCCCCGTGAGCCTTACAGGCTCTCAGTAAAGGTACGAGCAATAACGTCGCGCTGCTGTTCTGGGGTCAGAGAGTTGAAACGCACTGCATAACCAGAAACACGGATGGTCAGCTGCGGATATTTTTCCGGATGCTTAACTGCATCTTCCAGCGTTTCGCGACGCAGAACGTTCACGTTCAGGTGCTGACCACCTTCCACGCGGACTTCCGGCTGTACGTCTACCGGTACTTCACGGTATTCGATTTCGCCCAGTTTGCTGACTGCAACAACTTCATCAGCATTGAAACCTGCTTTCGCAACGATGCAGCGAGCTTCGCCTTTTTCGCTGTCCAGCAGCCAGAAAGAGTTCAGCAGGTCGTCGTTTGCAGCTTTAGTAATCTGGATACCTGTAATCATTTGATGCCTCCCCGGCAAAATTATTTGATCTCGGTTGGCCGTCATCCGGCCAATTGGTAAAACCATTGTTGCTTGAGTGTATATATACCCCTCACACACCCTTGAATCTTTGATTTAAATCAACAAAAACCGCACATGGAAAGTGGTGATAGGTGGATTTTATTGTTTTACATCAACTTACGCCATGTGCGCAGCTAAACTTTTTACATAAATTTTCAACTATCTTTAAGGGGGTAGACCATTGAGTAACGTACAGAATTTTGCGACGTCGAAAGAAGCAGTTAAGCTAGGGGGATTGAAAATTCGCAGGAGAGCGAGATGGCCACCGAATTAACCTGGCACGATGTGCTGGCTGAAGAGAAACAGCAGCCTTATTTTGTTAACACGCTGCATACTGTTGCCGGCGAGCGTCAATCGGGAATGACAATTTATCCGCCGCAAAAAGATGTGTTTAACGCTTTTCGCTTTACCGAGCTTGGTGACGTGAAAGTCGTCATCCTGGGTCAGGATCCTTACCACGGTCCAGGCCAGGCACACGGTCTCGCGTTCTCTGTTCGCCCCGGCATTGCCACTCCACCCTCGTTGCTGAACATGTACAAAGAGCTGGAGGCAACGATTCCAGGCTTCACGCGCCCAACGCACGGATATCTGGAAAGCTGGGCACGCCAGGGGGTACTATTACTCAACACCGTACTCACCGTCCGCGCCGGCCAGGCACATTCTCATGCCAGCCTTGGGTGGGAAACATTTACCGATAAAGTCATCAGTCTGATTAACCAACATCGGGAAGACGTGGTTTTCCTGCTCTGGGGTTCTCACGCACAGAAGAAAGGCGCGATTATTGATACGCAGCGTCACCATGTGTTGAAAGCGCCCCACCCATCACCGCTCTCTGCGCATCGCGGTTTCTTTGGCTGCAATCACTTTGTACTGGCGAATGAATGGCTGGAACAACGAGGTGAAAAGCCAATTGACTGGATGCCGGTATTACCCGCAGAAAGCGAGTAAAAAAATGCCAGCGATTCGCTGGCATTTTTATTATCAGGCTTTGTTCTGACGCCACCACTCCGCGAGCAGCACGCCTGTTGCCACAGAAACGTTGAGCGTTTCTACCTTGCCAGTGCCGTCAATTGCAACGCACAGATCGTCGGCTGAGCATGCTGCTTCTGGCAGAGCTTCACGCTCACGCCCTAATACCAGCACCATTTTTTCCGGCAGCGTGGTAGTAAACAGCGGTTTGCCTTTCGCGCTTGAGGTCATCACAACCGTGTAACCCGCCTGGCGGAAGTCGTCCAGCACATCAACAATGCTGTCGCCGGTAATCGGCTGAACGTGCTCAGCTCCGCCTTCAGCGGTACGGATGGCCGCACCTGATTCCAGCAGCGCCGCATCCTGAACCACTACGCCTTTCACACCGAAGTGCGCGCAGCTACGCATCATGCCGCCCAGGTTATGCGGGTTAGCGATATCTTCCAGTGCCAGCACGCAATCCTGCGCCCCTGCCTGACCGACCCACTGCTTAACGGTAGTACCGTTACGTTTTTTGATCAGGAAACAGACGCCACCATGGTGTTCAGTGCCAGAGGCTTTCGCCAGCTCGGCTTCGTCAACCACGTGATAGGCTTTGCGGTTTGCCGCCATCCAGCGTAATGCTTCTTTAAAGCGCGGGGTTACGCTCTGAACAAACCAGGCGCGGACGATGGCGTCCGGACGACTCTGGAACAGAGCCTGACAGGCATTCTCACCGTAAACGCGGGTTTCTTCCGCACGCTGACGGCGTAATACTTCAGGATCGATAAAGCTCTTACCGCTAATACCACCGTGATCGGCTTTATCCGCTGCGTCATCATTCGGTGCGCGGGACACGGTACGCCACGGTGAATCTTCACGTCTGCGGTCACGTTCTACATCGCGGTCACGACCACGTTCACGACCGCGTTCGCTGTTCGGACCCTTTCGGTCATCACGGGCAGGGCGACGACCGCCTTCGGCTCGGGAAGTACCGGGGCGACCGCCGCCTTTGCCAGTACGTGGATTTTGGGTGCGTTTATCCGAGTCATCGTCACTGCGGACGTACATCACTTTGACCTTGCCGTTTTTGTTCTTCAGTTCGTCGCTCATGTTTTTCTCCACCTGCTCTGCGCGAAGCGCGCAGATTACCCGATGTGCACGTCGTTAGCCATTATTTCATTTAAAAGCTAAGGACTATTGTACTCATTGAATAAAACGCATTGTTGTTTAGAACAGACTCCCCGATAATATGTAACATAATAGAAACATACTGGCGTTCCTGCCGTGAAGTCCACTCCACTCATCCAGAGGTTAGTTATGAATACCGTTTGTACCAGCTGCCAGGCTATCAACCGCATCCCCGACGATCGTGTCCAGGAAGCGGCTAAATGCGGACGCTGTGGTCACGACCTGTTTGATGGGGAGGTGATCAATGCGACCGGTGAGACACTGGATAAACTGTTAAAAGACGATCTCCCGGTGGTCGTTGACTTTTGGGCCCCCTGGTGTGGTCCATGTCGTAACTTCGCCCCGATTTTTGAAGATGTCGCGGAAGAGCGTAGCGGTAAAGTGCGTTTTGTTAAAGTGAATACGGAAGCCGAGCGTGAACTCAGCGCCCGTTTCGGTATCCGCAGCATTCCGACCATTATGATTTTCAAAAAAGGGGAAATCGTCGACATGCTTAACGGCGCTGTACCAAAAGCCCCGTTTGATAGCTGGCTTAACGAATCATTATAATCTCTACGGGGCGCATCTTGTGCCCCGTTTTCACCTCTGCGACAATAGCGTTTTTCAACGTGTTTCCCCATGACCGATAACGCTGTTCTTCAGTTACGCGCTGAGCGCCTCGCGCGCGCCACGCGTCCTTTCCTTGCCCGAGGTAATCGCGTCCGCCGCTGTCAGCGCTGCCTGCTGCCGCAGAAACTCTGCTTGTGCGCAACGCTGGCACCCTCTGAGGCAAAAAGTCGCTTTTGTCTGGTGATGTTTGATACCGAGCCGATGAAGCCCAGCAACACGGGGCGTTTAATTGCTGATATTCTGCCCGATACCACGGCTTTTCAGTGGTCACGCACCGAGCCGCCGCAGGCGCTGCTGGAACTGGTGAAAAATCCGGATTACCAGCCGATGGTTGTATTCCCGGCCTCCTATGCGGGTGAAGAGCGTGAAGTGATTTTCACGCCACCAGCCGGTAAGCCACCATTGTTTATCATGCTCGACGGTACCTGGCCTGAGGCGCGTAAAATGTTCCGCAAAAGCCCGTACCTCGATAACCTACCGGTGATCTCCGTTGATTTATCACGCCTTTCAGCTTACCACCTGCGTGGCGTTCACGCTGAAGGGCAATATTGCACTGCCGAAGTGGCCATCGCCTTGTTGGATCTGGCGGGAGATACGCAAGCCGCAGAAGGGTTAAGCGATCATTTCACTCGCTTTAAAACCCGCTACCTGGCAGGAAAAACTCAACATCAGGGAAGCGTCACAGCAGATTCATCAGAAAACGTTTAAAATCATTCGGTCACTGGTGTCATTAAGGAAGCCGATATGAGTCAGCGTGGTCTGGAAGCACTACTGCGACCGAAATCCATTGCGGTGATTGGGGCGTCAATGAAGCCTAATCGCGCGGGTTACCTGATGATGCGTAACCTGCTTGCCGGCGGTTTCAATGGACCTGTTTTACCGGTGACGCCCGCATGGAAAGCGGTGCTGGGCGTACTGGCATGGCCCAATATCAACAGCCTGCCCTTTAGCCCGGATCTCGCCGTGTTGTGCACCAATGCCAGCCGTAACCTGGCGTTACTCGAAGCGCTTGGCGAGAAAGGCTGTAAAACCTGCATTATTCTCTCAGCTCCCGCGGCGCAGCACGCAGAGCTGCTGGCCTGCGCATCACGCTACAACATACGTTTGCTGGGCCCCAACAGCCTGGGACTTCTCGCGCCCTGGCAAGGGCTTAACGCCAGCTTTTCCCCCGTCCCGATTAAGCGCGGCAAGCTGGCTTTTATCTCTCAATCCGCTGCCGTATCCAATACCATACTCGACTGGGCACAGCAGAGAGAAATGGGCTTTTCTTACTTTATCGCGCTGGGTGATAGCCTGGATATCGACGTTGATGAGCTGCTGGATTACCTGGCGCGCGACAGCAAAACCAGCGCGATATTGCTGTATCTCGAGCATTTAAGTGATGCCCGACGCTTTGTTTCCGCCGCCCGCAGCGCCTCGCGCAATAAACCTATTTTGGTGATTAAGAGCGGTCGTAGTCCAGCGGCGCAGCGTTTACTGCATACCAGCGCCGGGATGGACCCTGCGTGGGATGCCGCTATTCAGCGTGCCGGTTTATTACGCGTGCAAGACACTCACGAGCTGTTTTCGGCGGTCGAAACCCTGAGCCACATGCGTCCACTACGTGGCGACAGGCTGATGATCATCAGCAATGGGGCCGCGCCTGCCGCACTGGCATTAGATGAACTGTGGTCAAAAAATGGCAAGTTGGCGACGTTGAATGAAGACACCTGCCAGAAATTACGCGATGCATTGCCTGAACATGTTGATATCGCCAACCCGCTGGATCTGCGTGATGACGCCAGCAGCGAACACTACGTTAAGACGCTGGATATTTTGCTCGCCAGCCAGGATTTCGACGCGCTGATGGTGATTCATTCACCCAGCGCAGCCGCTCCCGGAACCGAAAGCGCACTGGCATTGATTGAAGCGGTAAAGCATCACCCCCGAGGAAAATTCGTCTCGTTGCTGACCAACTGGTGCGGAGAGTTTTCCTCTCAGGAAGCCCGCAGACTGTTTAGCGAAGCCGGACTGCCCACCTACCGCACGCCGGAAGGTACCATCACCGCATTTATGCATATGGTGGAGTATCGGCGAAACCAGAAGCAGCTGCGGGAAACGCCTGCGCTGCCTGACAGCCTGACCTCCAACACCGCCGAAGCGCATAATCTGTTACAGCGGGCGATTGCTGAAGGAGCGACATCGCTTGATACCCATGAAGTGCAGCCGATTTTACAGGCTTATGGCTTACACACGCTGCCAACGTGGATCGCCAGCGACAGCGCGGAAGCCGTACACATCGCGGAGCAAATCGGCTACCCGGTGGCGCTCAAGCTGCGTTCTCCTGATATTCCGCATAAATCAGAAGTTCAGGGGGTGATGCTCTACCTGCGTACAGCCACTGAAGTGCAACAGGCCGCCAATGCAATTTTCGATCGGGTAAAAATGGCCTGGCCGCAGGCACGCATTCACGGCTTATTAGTGCAAAGTATGGCGAATCGCGCCGGCGCTCAGGAGCTTCGCGTCGTCGTTGAACACGACCCGGTATTTGGCCCGTTGATTATGCTGGGTGAAGGTGGTGTTGAGTGGCGACCGGAAGAGCAAGCCGTGGTGGCATTGCCGCCATTGAACATGAATCTGGCGCGTTATCTGGTGATCCAGGGGATCAAAAATAAAAAGATCCGCGCGCGCAGCGCACTGCGCCCTTTGGATATCGCCGGGTTGAGCCAACTTCTGGTGCAGGTCTCCAACCTGATCGTCGATTGCCCGGAAATTCAGCGTCTGGATATTCATCCGCTGCTGGCCTCGGCCGGAGAATTTACCGCGCTGGACGTTACGCTGGATATTGCCCCTTTCACGGGAGATAACGAAAGCAGACTGGCTGTACGTCCCTACCCTCATCAGCTTGAAGAGTGGGTGGAGTTGAAGAACGGCGAGCGCTGTCTGTTCCGCCCCATTTTGCCGGAGGATGAACCTCATCTTCAGCAGTTCATTTCTCAGGTGACAAAAGAAGATCTTTATTATCGCTATTTCAGTGAGATCAACGAATTTACCCACGAAGATTTAGCCAATATGACGCAGATCGACTACGATCGGGAAATGGCCTTTGTTGCGGTGCGTTGTAAAGATAATCACGAAGAGATCCTCGGCGTAACGCGAGCAATCTCGGATCCTGATAACGTAGACGCTGAGTTTGCCGTACTGGTTCGTTCCGATCTCAAAGGGCTTGGACTGGGTCGCCGATTGATGGAAAAATTAATTGCCTATACTCGAGATCACGGACTTATACGTTTGAATGGTATTACGATGCCGAACAATCGTGGGATGGTCGCCCTGGCCCGAAAACTCGGGTTTGTTGTTGACGTCCAGCTCGAAGAGGGAATTGTTGGGCTAACGCTTGATCTGGCCCAATGTGAGGAATCGTGAGTAAGGTACTGGAAATGTTGACCACATTAATGGGTACTGGTGGTATCATTGCCCGCTTATGTCGTCTGCATAGCACAGAGGACCCTTCAATGAACAGAGAAGAAATGCACTGTGATGTTGTCAAAATTTAAGCGTAATAAACATCAACAACACCTTGCCCAACTACCCAAGATTTCTCAGTCAGTTGATGATGTAGATTTCTTTTATGCTCCCGCTAATTTCAGGGAGACTCTGCTGGAAAAAATAGCCAGCGCGACGCGACGGATCTGCATTATTGCGCTGTACCTGGAACAGGATGACGGTGGTAAAGGCATACTTGACGCTCTCTATGCGGCAAAACGGCAGCGTCCTGAACTGGATGTCCGGGTGCTTGTCGACTGGCACCGAGCCCAGCGCGGTCGTATTGGTGCTGCGGCATCCAATACCAATGCTGACTGGTATTGCCGAATGGCGCAAGAAAACCCTGGTATCGATATTCCTGTCTATGGCGTTCCGATTAACACCCGCGAAGCGCTTGGCGTCCTGCATTTCAAAGGCTTTATCATTGATGACAGCGTCCTGTACAGTGGGGCCAGTCTGAACGATGTTTACCTGCATCAGCATGATAAATATCGCTATGACCGTTATCAGTTGATTCGCAACGCGCAAATGGCCGATATCATGTTCGATTGGGTGACGCAAAACCTGATGAACGGTCGCGGCGTTAACCGTCTTGATGATATCAACCGCCCTAAAAGCCCAGAAATTAAAAACGACATCCGCCTGTACCGTCAGGAACTGCGCGATGCGTCATTCCATTTTCAGGGTGATGCTGATAACGAACAGCTTTCGGTTACGCCTCTGGTGGGCCTTGGGAAATCCAGTCTGTTAAATAAGACCATTTTCCATCTTATGCCCTGCGCGGAGCACAAGCTTACAATCTGTACCCCTTATTTCAACCTTCCCGCCATACTGGTGCGCAATATCATTCAACTGCTGCGTGAAGGGAAAAAGGTTGAAATCATTGTCGGTGATAAAACCGCCAACGACTTTTTCATCCCGGAAGATGAGCCATTCAAGATCATCGGCGCGCTGCCTTATCTGTATGAAATAAATCTGCGCCGTTTCTTGAGCAGATTGCAGTATTACGTGAATACCGACCAGTTGGTCGTGCGCTTATGGAAAGATGATGACAATACCTATCATCTGAAAGGTATGTGGGTTGATGATAAATGGATGCTGCTCACCGGCAACAACCTTAACCCTCGCGCCTGGCGTCTGGATCTGGAAAACGCCATCCTTATTCACGATCCTAAGCAAGAGCTCACCCCTCAGCGCGATAAAGAGCTGGAGCTTATCCGTACGCATACTACCGTCGTTAAGCACTATCGCGACCTGCAAAGCATTGCTGACTATCCAGTCAAAGTGCGTAAGCTCATCCGTCGACTACGCCGTATTCGTATCGACAGATTAATTAGCCGTATTCTGTAATCAAGACCCCGTCCAGTGACGGGGTTTTTCATATGGAGGTAACGGTGCGCCTGTTCATTCTTACCAGTGTCCTTGCCATTTCGGGCTGCAGCCATATGGCTAACGACCAGTGGAGCGGGCAAGACAAAGCTCAACACTTCATCGCCTCCGCCATGCTTGCCGCAGCCGGCAATGAATATGCCCAACATCAGGGCAACAGCCGCGATCGCAGTGCGGCTATCGGCCTGATGTTCTCAGTCAGCCTGGGGGCGTCAAAAGAGCTATGGGACAGCCGTCCCGCTGGGAGCGGCTGGAGCTGGAAGGACTTCGCCTGGGATGTTGCAGGCGCATCTACCGGCTATGCGGTCTGGCAACTGGCACATTACTAGAGGCGCAGACCTTTCCCCTTCCCATGCAGCATTAGCGATACTAAAAACGCAACTACTGCCAGCGCAGTGACGTACCAGAAGAATGTCGTTTCCATACCAACAGACTTCAGGGACAACGCGACATATTCGGCTGAACCGCCAAACAGCGCATTGGCCACCGCATAAGATAAGCCGACCCCAAGAGCGCGCACCTGCGCCGGGAACATTTCAGCCTTCAGAATACCGCTAATTGACGTATAGAAACTGACGATTAACAGAGCACACATCACCAGAGCAAACGCCATATACGGGGATGTTACGCTTTGCAATGCTGTCAGAATGGGAACGGTGAAAATCGCGGCCAACGCGCCAAAACACAGCATTGAAGTACGCCGGCCAATTTTGTCTGACAAGGCGCCGAACAGCGGTTGTACCAGCATGAACACACACAGTGCCGCCGTCATAATCCCGCTGGCTACGTTGGCATGCATACCGGCTGTGTTAACCAGGTACTTCTGCATATAGGTTGTGAACGTGTAAAAACACAACGAACCCGCGGCGGTAAAGCCAAGCACCATGACAAAAGCTTTGCGATTACGCCACAGACCTTTCAGGGAACCCGCTTCTTTCAGCGCGCGAACATCCTGTTTCGAGGTTTCATCCAGTTGGCGACGCAGCCATAGCGCAACTATAGCCAGCACGGCGCCCAACGCAAATGGAATACGCCAACCCCACTCTCTGAGCGCTGAGTCTTCTAACGTGTGCTGTAATATGACCACAACCAGCAATGCCAGTAACTGTCCGCCGATTAACGTTACGTACTGGAATGAAGCATAAAAACCTTTCTTACCTTCAACGGCGACTTCACTCATATACGTCGCGCTGGTTCCGTATTCACCACCGACAGATAACCCCTGGAATAGCCTTGCCAGCAGTAATAGCGCAGGCGCCCAGGTACCGATAGTTTCATATCCCGGTAGACAAGCGATCACCAACGATCCCATGCACATCATACAAACGGACAGCAACATGGACTTTTTACGCCCGTGCTTATCCGCGATACGGCCAAACAGCCAGCCTCCAATTGGTCGCATCAAGAAGCCAGCGGCAAAAACGCCGGCGGTTTGTAAGAGTTGTGTGGTGGTATTTCCTGATGGAAAAAAGATATGAGCAAAATAAAGAGAGCAGAATGAATAGATATAGAAATCAAACCATTCGACCAGATTCCCTGATGATGCTCCGACAATCGCCCATATACGACGACGGGTATCGCCGTCTGCCAGCGCCCCGTTCTCAGTTACACTACTATCAGCCATTAGAATTGTACCCCTGCCAACGATCGCGTGAATTTATCAATGATGGTCGTGTGTTTTTTAGTGAATAGAATGTTATATAATTGTTATATCTTATTGTGCGGTAAAGATCACGATTTTAATTAGCAGAGAAAGGATTCAGATATGTTCGAGGGAGAGATCCGTGTAGTAGATCGAGACAGTGTGCTTTTGTTGGTCGATTAAGGCTGTTACGCCGCATCCGGCAATGTACCACCGTGTTGCCTGATGCGCTACGCTTATCAGGCCTACAAAATACGTTCAGCCCGGCCCCTGCAGGCCGGATAAGGCGGCACGCCGCATCCGGCGGTTTTCATCCCGCACAGACGCAAAAAAGCCCATCCGTCAGGATGGGCTTCTTCACTAAATTAATGCCTGGCAGTTTATGGCGGGCGTCCTGCCCGCCACCCTCCGGGCCGTTGCTGCGCAACGTTCAAATCCGCTCCCGGCGGATTTGTCCTCCTCAGGAGAGCGCTCACCGACAGACAACAGATAAAACAAAAGGCCCAGTCTTTCGACTGAGCCTTTCGCTTTTATTTGATGCCTGGCAGTTCCCTACTCTCGCATGGGGAGACCCCACACTACCATCGGCGCTACGGCGTTTCACTTCTGAGTTCGGCATGGGGTCAGGTGGGACCACCGCGCTACAGCCGCCAGGCAAATTCTGT
>NZ_JBIMRA010000030.1:0-36784 GCF_043945515.1 Citrobacter freundii complex sp. 2024EL-00216
CGAGGGACGCAGCTATCGCTGGATCGCACGCGAGCTCGGTATCAGCAAGAATACCGTCGCTGACATCGTGCAACGACACAGAGCTAACGCTTAGGGTGTCATTTCGCCCTCAGCCGGAACCGACCCCTTGTAGATACAGACCCACAAATGAGCCTGACTAACTGGAACAAAGCAGAGAAAGCAGCATTCGATGTTTATACCGCAGCATCAGAGAAAGACGTTTACCAGGTAAGAAAGGATCTGGCTGAATATGACTTTGTGATTATTGATGGAGCCGGTTCTCTGTCAGTTATTACTTCCGCAGCGGTGATGGTCAGCGACCTGATTATCATCCCAGTAACACCCAGCCCTCTGGATTTTTCCGCTGCTGGTTCTGTAGTCACTGTGCTGGAAGCCCAGGTTTATAATCGTCCGGTAGAAGCTCGATTCCTCATCACACGGAAAATCGAGCAAGCCACCATGCTTAACGTCCTGAAAGATAGCATTGCTCAGACGGGTATTAAGCCGTTTAAAACTGCGATCACACAACGGCAAAGTTACGTTAAATCTGTCATGGAGGGTGAGAGCGTTTTCGATACCAACGATGGAGCAGCTAAGGGCGAGATAGCCATTTTGACACGAGAAATACTTGAATCATTTGAGTAAAAACTCATATACTCATTTTAGCATATTCAGAGGTTTGTATGGCACTGACTAAACAACAGACATCAAAAACAATGAGTTTCGGTGAGCATCGGGATCTTGAAAAAGTCGTCAATAGCACACCCACGGGAAAGCAAAAGAGAGTCAATGTTAACTTTGATGAAGAAATACATATCCGCTTCAAAGCTGCGTGTGCAAAACAAGGCACATCTATTACTGATGTGATAAAGGATTTGGTCGATAATTGGCTGAAAGAAAATGACAGTTAAAAAACTCAAATGAGTAAAAACACATTAACTCAAAAACACATCAGTCCTTTCAGAGAACACTGATCTGGTGCATAAATTTTTTATGTGCCAGATCGGTGTTGGCCAAGCAAAGCGCGGCAGCGTGTTTAGATTTACAGTAAATGGCGTTTATGGTTCATCTGTTGGTGCAAAATACGTGCAATCAGAATATCCGTATCACGAACCGTATAAAAAATGGCGTGTCGCTGAAATTCAATGCGCATCACACCAGAAACGGCATGGTAGTCACGTCCCATATCTGGCATTCCGGCAAGTGTCTCGAAAAATGCCTCAAGTGCGTCTGTATAATGATCTGCCTGAGCTTCACCAAATTTCAAGAGCGTATAGTCATAAATCCCGGCGAAGTCGTCTGCTGCCCGTTCGGTGAGTTTATACACGATGTCTCAGCTTTCTTTTTTCTGCAATATCCCGCAGTGATAGCGAGCTTTCACCGCTTTCCAGCCCGGTAATTACTGCCTGGCGAACAACTTCATCATTTGTTTCCTGTTGCTCCAGTAATCGCAGAGCAGAACGCATAACTTCACTCGCAGAGCCATAACGGCCACTGTCTATTAATCGACTGATAAACGAATCGAGTTGTTCGCCAATCGTAACGCTTGTTGTTCTGGCCATAACGCCCCCTGTGTTAACTATCAACACAATAATAGGAATACTTGCTCCTGGTGTCAACGAGCACACCTAACCAGATT
Organism: Citrobacter freundii complex sp. 2024EL-00216; assembly: GCF_043945515.1. NCBI lineage: Bacteria > Pseudomonadati > Pseudomonadota > Gammaproteobacteria > Enterobacterales > Enterobacteriaceae > Citrobacter > Citrobacter freundii complex sp. 2024EL-00216. The sequence continues at coordinate 1,640 of NZ_JBIMRA010000030.1, forward strand.
TTGCCCCCCTCCCTGCCAGACCAAGTTTTTAGCTGACTTTTAGCGGAGAGATAGGTAAGGGCGAAAAGTGCCTTTTCGCTGTAGTGCATTCAGTTGACTCCCTGCCTCCGGGCAAAGACCGGAGGTGCTACTTAAAGTTTGTAGGGGAGCATAGTGACCGTACCGTACCGTACCGGCGCGGCTGTTAGGCCGCTGCAAGCGGCGGTCATTATTGGTTTATCCCCGTAATCCACAGAACTTATCCAGCGAATAAATAGATCTTTAATGAAACTAAGTAGGTCGAAGACCTGATTGTTTTGCAGATAATTATTGGTTGATTGCAGATAACCCCATGAACCTGTTTGCAGATAATTGTGTATAAAAGATATGACGTACCTATTATCACGAGTGTTATGGATGAAAGTTGATAGTTTCGGTGCAGGTGCAGGTGCAGGTGCAGGTTAATTATTCAGCAATACTAACCGACGGACGCGGGGATACCTCCGCAATGAAACGGATTTTAATAAGCAGGTTCTTTAGTGAGGTGGGGCAGTACCTGGTTGCTGCATGTTTACCAGCTCAAGCTGGTAAAGTTGAGTCCAGACCATTTTTTCGAACTGTTGGGGGGTTAGGTGGTGTATATGGGGTCAGTTTGGATATAGAGAATTATTGTACGGTAAGCCTGTTTTTTGAACAGGCTTACCTGTAGCAATAGGGTGTACTCCCGCGCTATACGGCATTTTCAGAGGTTTGACCTTAATCGGATAACCTAAATGCGATACTGCAAGAGCGACAACTTAAAAGCGATAGCCACTGACGCAAAATCAACCCCTTACGAACCAAGATTGGTTAAATAATGCGCTTAACGTACAAAAATTTCCGATCTCCAAACTGACCCCAAGTCGCGTAACCAGCCGCCAGTTCCTGAGCCTGAAAAGCGCCTTGCGGCCATTCTGTGGGTTCCGGTAGCTAATGGCAGTAAGTTCACCAGAGGGAAGAAAAAGGTGAAGGAAGAAATAGCATGGTTGGTTGAGGCGGATTTTGAGGGGGAAGACCTTGATAATAATGAATACCGTCTGTTCCTTACGTATGAAAACGATGAGGATTTAAAAGAACAGATTGATGATTTATTCCGTGAAATCAATATGTTCGCTGACATGAGGAATTGTGTCGTGGATGATATGACGCTGACAAACGAGAAAACAGGCAAGAGCTGGAATGAGTATGACGGCGGATGGTATGTGTAGTTACAACATTCAATGTGGTTTTATGAAGCTTCGGTGAGCGCCCCAGCACACTATAGAAATGATGCGAGCTAAAAGGTTAGGTGGGGGGGAGTTTATGTGCATCAGATGAATGTTGTAACTAAACGATGTTTTTATTAAAGGCCGGAGGTGGTTAGCCCCCAGCCTTAGTTACGTTTCCGTATTCATCAATCGATGAACTGGCGGATCAGTTCCAGAATAGCAATCAGCGCGTTTGCCAGCGCCGCTACCGCTCTAAGAACGATGATTAACAGATTAATCATCCGGTTCTCCAGATAAGCTGGAGGAAATCACCGTTGCTTACTCATACACTGCCTGTCACAACGGTTCTCTCGCATTGTTAGATGTAGAGTGACTTCCTCCTGCCAGAGCACCAAACACAGCACCACCTGTTTGTTCAGCCAGGACTTTTGAAACTATTCATACCCGCCGGAACGGGGAAGGGCAGGGAGGCCACTTACAGAGCTAACCCCGCAATTATACCGATCTGCTGGCGAAACTCATGCTGTAATTCAGTCAGTTGACAACTTGTGTCAACTGCCACTGGACAGCCTGTGTCAAGTGCCATAATATTATGGGTGTTAGATGTAGAGTGACTTCCCCGGCCAGAGCACCAACTCCGAACCGGAAAACAAAAAAGCCCGATCTCACCAGTCGGGCTTTTTTGCGTCTGAAACAGCGTGCGCTACGTGAAATCTGAGTTCGAGTGAAGGGAGGTAATCCCGATTTTTTAAACTGAAGCGTCGCCATCCCCCGTGAAAGAAAGCCCCCAACTACGCCCTGACAAAACTGATGATATTAACTTTTGCCGTTGTCGGCCAGCCCGAACATAGTATTCAGGCTGGAACGGAATTGATTCACCGATGATACTAGCTCCTGACTCCGCGCTTTTTCTTGCGCTAGTGAGCGCCTGAGCTGCGTTATCTCGTCTCTGTTACGCTGAAGCTCAAGGATGGCCGTCATAAAGGCTTTACTGGCTGACGCCATTCCGGTAGCCTCCTGCGCCTTTCTGATAACCTGATCTTCATCGTCATTTGTTCTGATGGTGTAATGCCCCATAGAAAACCTCTTTTGCTGTCATTTTTATCACGCCGGCACGAATCCGGAAGAAAGATTTGCTGGCAAAAAATCGATGGCCAACTGCTGCGGTCGTAGAATTTTGCTGGCACTTAGCTTTCTCTGAAAGCTTGTTCACAATCTCCGCAATGGATATTCAACCCGGCCTTACCCCACACAGCAGCACCGCACCCCGGACACTGATATTTTGCCTTGTTCCGTTTAGGCTTGTCCTCAAACGCCGCAACAAAGGACGTATTGCTCCCGGCTATAACTTCTGAATCTGCGTTCCCGTTCTGTGGCGTCACTGACGGTAACAGAGCCATTGACAGCACCGCTTCAATATCAATGCCGGAGCCTGCATTCTGATGCGCCTGAGCCAGCGTTTCCCGCCATTGTTCGATAACGGCGGTCATGTCTTTCTGTTGTTCAACCTGAACGGGGAAGCGGTCAAACCAGCTCAACGCAAATTGCCCCTGAAACAGTTCCAGTGTGACAAGCTGGAAGCGACCGCCGGGGATCGGATAGTCGTTAATTTTCTGGCCGACTTTCGCGCCACCAGGTCTCCCGGTGGAAGAGGGCATTAGTCCGATGCTTTCCATTTTGGCCGCCCACTGCGCATTGTGGTACGTCTTGCGGGAAGGGTTACCAAAGTGAAATTGCCACATATGACACTGTTCATGAACCAGAGTCTGCATAACTTCAATAAGCGGATATGCCGGAAAATACTCAGGATTCAGGGCAATCTCATCAATCATTTTGCCGCTGCCATCAGCAGCAACAAAACGTCTGAAGCTGAAATAGCCCATCGTGTTTTTACCGCGCTGGAAGGTGATCAGGCAGTCGGGAAGTTCGCCGTTAAACAGCCTCTGATTGTAGAAATCAAACGCCTGCTGTAGCTCGTTGTAAGCGCGTTCTGTGGCTCTGGTCATTATCAGGACTCCTGAAAGACTACCCAGCATTTAGCGCCGTCATAGTCATTCCCGCCCTCGGCAATAAACATATTACCTTCGGCATCGACGGCAATTGCTCCTGGGCGTTCATGCTGTGGATCGCGGAGAACGTTTTTCCAGCCATACGCCTCGCCATCCCATATAAGCACAACACAGGAATCAGCATGTTCCTGATTCCGCTGACGCCATACCTTTGCTATTCCGACATGATCCATATGCTCACCCTTATCTGTATTGTACGATACAGATAAAATATAGTAGCCCGAAACCGAATGCAATCATTTTTGCTGGCATTTTGGGTCGCCGACTGGCATCGAGAAAGGAATTATGCTGGCATTATTGCGCGGCCGCATCAGCTGCAGAAGGTATCTTTGCTGGCAGGATTAAGGAAGCCTCCGGTACAGAGGCTTGAGGGGGGAAACGACTCAACGCTTTTTCGCCCACGTTTTTTCATCATCGGTGAGCTGTTCTTTATGCAAGTAATCTCCGGGAACTGGAGGCGGCGTTACCAGCTTAGGATGCCCTGTATCGATATCGCGAACAGTCACCAGTCCGACAATATCCCCATTTTCTTTTAGCGCCCATGCAGCAAGCTGGTATACGGTCGATTCGCCATGCTCACCGGGGACATTATCATGCCTGAAATACCAGTCTGTTGCCGGGATGATTTGTTTGTAGGGTGATAAGTCACTCACGTTTTAATCTCCTTAAAACCCTCCGCACAACCTGGAGGGCTTATAAAGTTACTGTTTATCGTCAGCAGAACCAGACGGCTCTTTCTTGATAAGAAAATCGTCCAGAGAACGGCCAGCCTTTAACGCTTCATCAATCGGTTTTGGCGAACGTCCACGGCCAGACCAGAATTTAACTTCGCCATTTTCTTCAAACTGATACTTTGGCGGTGCTTTCGGCAATTTACTCTTACGTGCATTTGGCGCATCGTCGGTCAGACCAAGCAACTCTTCAGGAGAAAAACCTTCCCCAGCGATGAGCTGAAGCAATTCCTGACGTTTTTTCTCACGTTCCTGACGTTCTGCGGCTTCACGTTCAGCATCTTCTCGCCGCTCTTCGATAACAGCGTTCAACTTTTCCTGCATTTCCAGCAGTTGCTCAAAGCTCGTTTCACGCGCAAAGACACGGACAGAACGAATATTCGTCAGAAGTCTTCGGGCTGCATCAAACGTTTCATTATCGCTCATAGTTCCTCTCTTTATGGGTTATCTGACGTGTTGCCAGACTGATGCGGGGATTTTATCAAACAGTTTATTCATGATTATCTCAGCCAATCGGTGATCAGCAGCAGAATAAAATGTTACCAGCTCTCCAGCGGTAAGGCTGCGTTCATTTTTTTCTATAACTTTCTCTAAGGTTTCCCGGTGTTGGCACTTTCTTAACTGGAAAAGCCAGTCTTGTCTGGTTTTCACCATTATTTTTTCCTGAACTCAAAACCAAGTTTGCCTGTAGATTTATCCTGCAAGGTAACTACAGCGTCAAATTTTTTCCCGGCTTTGCTGGTAAACCCTTTAATCTCGCTGGTTTTACCTTTTTTTATCACCGTTTCAACCTGATTTTGTGTCAGTTTCTTGCCGGAAAACTCAGACCAGATTTTAAACTCACACCCCGTACAGAAAAAGCCTTTTGGCCTGATTAAAATCTCTTTGTTACAGGAAGGGCAGGGGACACCAAGACGGGCGCTTGCCCCCTCAGAAGCCTGTTTCTCTGTAACAGGTTTTCCATCTTTATCCGGGAATGATGTTTTACACTCAGGATAACATGAGCATCCCCAGAAAAAGCCATTCTGCCCCTTACGTTTGCGCAGAAAACCTTTGCTACAGACAGGGCAGGGCGTGGCATTAGACGAAATGTTAATCCCGTTTTTATCCAGATCGTCGATTAAACCGCGAATATAATCGTCGTTGTCTCTGATAAAATCCTCAACGGTCAGTTCGCCGGATTTGATTTGCGCCTGTTTTTCAGCCCATATTGCCGATATGTTGGGTTTAATCACTTCAGGCGGAAGAGCAGCGCAGAACTCCTGCCCCTGTTTTGTTGTTTTCCATACCAACTCAGAGTAGCCCTTTTCTTTCTCTATCGAGATAAGCCCGGTATTGGCAGCCAGTTTTTCAAGGATACCCGCACGGGTAGCTTCTGTGCCGATACTGCCCCGGTCACTGCTCCCCTCGTCTTTGGCTTCAAGCGCTTTTCTCAGAGCCGGATCATCGATAAATTTTGCCGCACTGGTCATCGCGGCCAGTAACGTTGACTCCGTAAAATAGCGGGCTGGAGTTGTCTTTTTCTTGTCCACGTCAGCCGACTCACACAGGCCGCTGTCATTAAATTTCAGAGTCGATAAATCAAAACCGCCCGTTCCGGCATCTTCGGCATCGTCCTCTTCATCATTGTCTTTACCCAGCGCTTCCCAGCCCTTTTGTATCAGAACGCTTTGTGTGGCCGTGAAGGTATCACCTTTAATATCGAAGTGAATTTTTGTTTTGTCACGGATGGCATCCGGGTAAAACAGACCAATGAAATAGACGGCCACCAGGTTATAGACGTTCCGCTCTTTCTCACTGAGCTGAATACCGGCTCCGCTTTTCGTCGTCGGAATAATGGCATGGTGTGCCTCGATCTTACTGGCGTTAAAGGCTTTATGCTTTTGTTCCTTCTCCATATCTGCGGTTGCCGACGCCAGTTCCGGCATTGTGGCCGCGATAGCGACTGCAATATCCCCGGCCTGATAAAAATGCTCATCTGAAAGATAGCGGTTGTCAGAGCGGGGATAGGTCAGCAGCTTGTGTGTTTCATACAGCCCCTGCATCACATCCAGCGTTTCCTTAGCCGTATAACCGTATCGTTTTGCACAAAGTTGCTGAAGCGTGGACAAGTTCAAGGGCAGCGGCGGTTTGGTATTTTCCGGTTTAGTTGTCGCGATCGTCACGATAGCGTCCTTACCCGCTACCCGTTCGGCAATATGCGCGGCCTGTGCTTCTGAAATCAGGCGTTTTTTATCGTCGATCTGATCGCCGTCCGTTGTCTGATATTTCGCCTTAATATGATTCCCGTTCATCTTCAGACTGGCGAAAACATCGTAGTAAAAGCTTTCAGTGTGATTCTGGTTTGCCAGCGTGCGCATGTTCACCAGTCCGAGAACCGCACTCTGTACACGACCAACGTTCAGAACACCGTCATATCCCTTCTCACGGCCTTTGAGCGTACAGCCTCGCGTCATATTATAACCAAAGTCCTGATCGCACAGAGAACGTGCCAAAGCGCTATCTGTCATGCCGCGAAATTTTTCGTTAGGCTGCATGTTTGCCAGCGATTTTTGCACTGGCGCAAGGTTGAGATCGGCAACCAGCAGCCGCTGGACGGGCTTCTTGTTTCCGGCATAACCTAAAATCTCATCAACCAGTAAACACCCTTCATCGTCGGGGTCGCCAGCATGAACAATGCTATCGGCTTTTTCTATCAGCGACAGAATAATGCGGGTCTGTGCTTCAGATTCAGGTTTTAGTTTGTACGTGGGTGGATAAACGGCTTTAATCGGTAAATCGCTGAATCGCCAGTTAGCATATTTTTCGTCATAATCCTGCGGGTCATAAAGCTCAAGCATATGACCATAACACCAGGTAACAGCATCAGCGCCGTGTTCAAAATAACCGTTTTTCTTCTCCGTATTAGGGTTGCCACCTAATCCTTCGAAAATCGCTTTTGCTAATGATGGTTTTTCAGCAATAAAAAGTCTCATATTAATGGCTCCTGTCAATACAATCTTTTTGTACTAAGGACTGAATTTCGCCCACTGCCGCAACGATAATTTCTTGTGCATTATCTTTGTCAAAGGCGTTAACTATTATTGATAGCTGGTCACTGACATCCCTTGCTAATGAAAAAGTATCTTCATTGTCATCATCCTCCCAGACATATCGGTTTTTCAATAATGACTCCACGCTGCCTGTTTTACTCGTTGTTGTGCAGGTGAAAGAACCATCTTCTAATCGCCGGGTTTCTATTTCATACTCAAACACTGGCTTAAAGTTTTCCAGAGTGTTAGAAGTAAATGCAACAGCAATAACTCGCTTCCCTCTGGCGCTCATGATTTTTAAAAAATCATACAGAAATGAATCATTTATGTTCTGTGAAAATTCTACACTATCGAGAATGACAGTGGATTCCTTCGCATCCAGAATATGATCCAAGTAAATATCTTCATTAGTACGGCAAAGGAAATGCAAGTCTGGATAACATGTTGCACCGCACATTTTTGAAAAGTCAAAGTAACGCGAATCGGGGATAGTTGCTTCTTCGAGTAGTTTACTTTTTCCTGTCCCCGTCCTCCCATGAACCAGAACATGCCCTTGCGATTTTTTCAGGGCGTCTTGTGCTGTTTTCTTATCATGTTCCATTTTTAATCCTCCAGCTGAAGTGCGCCAGTAGCAAAGGCAGCTTCAACAATTGCGGAAAGTTGATGCGTTGGCATATAATCTTTGTAATTAATCCATACTCGTTTAATTTTCCCATCCACTTCTACGGCACGCTGTCTCCTTTCATTACAATCACTATCCAGCCATACACCATTGAATAAAGGAGAACTGTTATTCTTAAAATAGACTTTTTTATCTTCATCAGACATGCAGTTGAGCATATGCGCGAGATAACGAGATACAAGCGCGAAACTTCTTACCGTATGGTTCTTATCGTCAGGTTCAACGTTTTTATTATCGAACTCTATAATGCCGCCTTTGTGGATTCTGAATTCCCCAAATGTCATAACATGCGCACGTTCTGGTTTTGTCGGGAATGTCCATGTAGCGTAAAAAGAGTATACCCCGCGCTCTTTTTCTATCCACGCCTCCGCAACGAAGCAAGCTTCGCTACCATCCAGACAAGCTGAATAGCGCGGAGGTACACAAAACGAATCACTGTCGTGAGAAACAGGCTGCGTGTATTTTCCAAGAATGAAGGTGTCACCGACTTTCATATCCCTGATTGAACGCTGAAACCAGAGCGGCATACGGCAGTAACGCATAAAATCATAAACCGTCTTTATTGAACTCACTTTCATTATTGGCTCCTTTACCAGCCATACGGATAAGCAGGAAACGTCAGCCAGCTTTCAAGCAGGTATTCGGTTTCTTTGTTCCAGTAAAAATAAAAACCCCTGGGATTGAAGAAAACGGAATAACCGTCAATCTCACCAATTTGTTCTGCTTTATTGAACAAAGGATTGACATAAAAATCATCTTCGAAAGAATCAGTGAGATTAGACGCTACGAAATCCTTACGAGATAGTTTTGTTATTTTGTCACGCTCATCATCAAAGTTAATGCGTTCCATTGTATGGGGATTGATGCCAAAACCTACCGTTCCGCCAGTGAATGCTCTGTGTTCAAAATTACCCCATGTAAGTTCATCTAATGAATCGACATGTTTTTGTGTGATTTCCAGAAAGGATTGTTTAACTGGTTCCTTATCATCATAGTTAGCTTTCTCCGGGAAACTGATAAGAAACTCAGCCGTTTCACCCTTATCATGATTGAATAAAGGGTTTAACTCCTCCTCATTTTCAAATTCTTTCTTAAATGCTTCAATATCACGCACGAAACATGACATATAGTAATATCTGTCTGTCTGGAACAACCCTTGTAAATCTTCACCATGAAGCAAAGCAAACTGGCAAATACGATCATACAAATCCATTGCCTTTTGATAATCATCGTTAGGGACGATTAACTTTACCTCAGCCGCGCTTTCTGTCATGCCTGGTGTAACATAAACATCTGCACTTACAAGCAAGTTACCAACACATAAGCGGTTATTGAAACGTTCTTTATCGGATTCAGTCATCATCGTTTCATTCCTCTTTATTTACTATGCCGCCATTCCCACGGCGGCACTGGTTGACTGTCAGCCCACAGGCCGCGCTTTTGTTCCTGTGCTGCCCTTTGCAGAGCCGGTAATGAATTATCGCTGTTGTACTTGTCGTAAACCCATGCTGCACCAGATTGCACCATAAAGCGGTTGGCCTCTGTGCCGTTCGCCGTGAACACACGCCCGATAATACGCCCGTAGCGATCTGTCTGCGTATACGTCACCGTGACGGGCAGCGCTGCAACCAGGCCTTTAAGCTGATTGGTTGACCAGCGCCCGAAAGCCTGTTTCTTTTCCGGTGCATCGATGTTTGCCAGGCGAATCCTGACGGGCTTTTTATCCTGCAATACTTCGATGGTGTCACCATCGAGCACACGGATAACTTTTCCCTGAATTTCTGCTGCACACAACGTAGCTGGAAGCACGACTACAAAAAGAGAAAAAGCATAAAGAAAACACTTCATCGTTTCTTTTCCTCCCACATGATAGTTCCTATCTTAAACAGTGAGAAAATCACGATGATTGAAACACCAACAACTACCAACATAGGAATAATCAAGCTATACAAATTAATTGTATAATTAAAAAAACGCTCAAAGTAATAGTATTCAGATTCAGATGTACTTCCCCATAAGATAACGGCGATACGATAAAACCCATAAACCAATACAGGGAACCAAGCCATAAAAAAGAGTAGCCGAGTAAACACTGAGGCAACCGTTTTAGAGTATCCTATGAAAATAAACAGAATATCACTGACTCTTCCTGCTGCTGATCCCATAATAATCTTCGCCATAATCTTTAATCCTCTTTATCCTGTTTCTCAACGTCACATTCATCCAGAAAAATTTTATCATTGCAATTAACCAGAGAGATGTAAGCGGTACAGTTTTCGATAATCGCATTTACTGTCTCATTACCTGTATTTTTCAAATCACTTAGATTCTGAGTAACCGTTACTGTTTGAATATTATGACGTGACATTTTTAAAATCATTTTATCCATAACTAACGTCCTTCGGTTGTTCAACCCCGCAAATCTCAGATTAAAATCTGAAATTTGCGGGGTTATCGTTATTCCTGGAATGAGCGACCATAGCGCTGAATAATCATTTCCAGATTGTCTTTATTGATTACAGCGCCGTCACAGGTATTTAAGATACTTTGCCTAAGCCTTGCTGTGGCTTCAGGATTATAGTAGGGGGTAAAAACCCGGACATTGAAAAAGCGCTGATTAACTGTCTGACAGGCTGGCTGTGTATCCCCCTGTAATTTTCCGGCCATGCAGGTTAACAATTCACATGGATCACCCGTCTGGTTTAACCCGTCAGTGTGGTTATGCTTTTTGGCTAAAGCAGGCGTTGTCAACACAGCAAGAACGAGCGGAACTATAAGCACATTGCGAACATTCATAATGTCATCCTTTCTGAAGATAGATATTGATGGATTTAACACCAAATTCATCACGCTTATATCGGTACTGGATTAATCCATATGCACCGTTAGACCTAAGCCAGTTTTTTGCAGTAAAGAAGTCTTCACCCCGGCTACTTTCAATAATAATTGAGTCTGAATGAGCAACAGCATAGAAAACCGCATCATCGTAAAGACGGTTCTCAGGAGTAAAGTTTTTTATAACCTTTATCCAGGATGAATTAACACGGTCAGATTTAATTACCGTAAAAGTAGGTTGCCAGTCCATTAACTGTGAATTCATTGTTTCCGGGTTTTTCTTCCAGTCAACCTGTGGGGGTTCAGGAGGTGATGAACAGGCAGAAAGAAAGACAAAACCAGCCAGCACTATTCTTTTCATAATAAAACCTCAGATTCAAGCTCACCTACGGAAAGCATTTTTTCTTTTGAAGGGTATTTAAGCCCCTTAACACCAAAGATATTTTTTGTCTTGTTAAGACTGGACGTTAAAGCAGCCAGCTTCGGACTTACCAGCATAAGCCTGTCCATAAAATACGAATCAAGGTAGTAAAGGGCTTTTTTGGCTTTAACAGGGTTCTCACCCTTCAGGATGATAAACTCCTCTGAAAACTCCAGCGTTCCCAGCTCCTGTGGAAGTACCAGAGCGCGTTGAGCGTCACTTTCGGAATTGCTTTTTGATGTCGAACGACCGCTCGTTTTACTGGAACCAGTAGACTTAGCGGTTGTATAACCAAGCTTCTCTGAAATCTTTTTAGCATCATCCTCTTCACTGACAGCATAGATAATCCGGCAAGGGTGCGCACTCATCAGAGTCTTAGCTCCCTCTATACCGTAGATTTCATTAAGCTGGCTGATATTCTGATAAATCGTCAAAAGCTTGAGTTTAAAGCCTGCAATGTACCCCGAACCTTTTTTAATAATCGGCATATAACCAATTGAAGGGAACTCATCTAGAAACATTAAACAGTCATGCTTAAGCGTTGGGTCAAAATCCGGGTTTTCCCTCAATGTGACTTCAACGACAAAGTTAAAGAACAGGTTCAGGAAGTCATAGGCAAGGGACATATCCTCCGCATTCACGCCAACATAAATAGAGATATCTTCCCGGCGCAGCTGGCGAAGGTCAAAATCATTACCGTCAGTACATTTTCTGACGGTAGGGAGGTAAAACAGACTCATTTTTTTACGGAATGAACCATCGATACTTGAACGCTGTTCGTCTTCAGTTTCGTGGTACTCACGGATTTTCGTCAATGCATCCCGTAAGTGAAACAATGCCGTTTCATCTAATCCCGCTATCCCCTCAAAGTCTTCACGGTTAGCCAGTACGTTTTCCCGATCAATATTGCTGTAAAGGTCAACAACAGAACCGATTGAGAAAATGGGTTTAAGATTGAATTCGTTAAGCCAGTCAGGAGCGTAATTGATAAAAAAGTGAAGCAGTTTTGCAAGGCCAGTCCAGTATTGCCCGGCAAGGTTGTTAAAGTGGGCTTCGGCTCCCGTCATACCATAAGACGGGAACAGAATTTCTATCAGCTTCAGTAAGTCTTTAGCGCCACTCTCAGCTTTTAAATCAATATAGAAAAGCGGGTTAAACTTATGCGTTTTACTGTTAAAGGGGTCTAACAAAAAAACTTTATTCTGGAGAATCACCTCGCGAACTTTACTGGTGATTTTCCACAGTTCCTGTTTTGGGTCTAAAGCAATAAGAGAGTGCTTTCTTACCAGAAGATTAGGAATTCCTATTGCAGCACCTTTACCCGCGCGTGTACCTGCACCCAGCGAAACAAAATCAGGAGCCGTATACCAGAGATATTTTCCCTTGTAAGCGCCGACAAGTATATCGTCGTCATTCTCTTTCTCCCATTTTAGCAGCTTTGATTTTTTTAAATCATCATCGCTGGCAAATTTCGCATCACCATAGAGAGAAAAATCTTTTTTATTCAATTGCCAGATAATAAAAACGGGAACGATAACTGAGGCAGCTAAACCAGAAAGAAGAGCGGGCATTGCCGTAATTCTGATATCTGACCGTATATTACTTTCTGTCATGAGTCGCCAGAGTAACATAGAGTCGAAGTTCTTCCATATGAACAGTGGCGTTTTACCATTAAAAAAGTAGACAGCAACAGAACCTGCATAATACGTAAAAAGACACATAACAAAACCGATAAAGAGCCACTGCCCTTTATCAGGGAGTTTAAGAGACATGATCACTCCTTCAGCTTTTCAAAGTATTCCTGAAAGTGAATATCGCGATAGTAAATACCCGATGCAAAGCGTAGATCTTCGTCATCAATGTACTTAATACTCATGATTACATCGACGTTGCTCAAAACCCTTCGCAGTATAATGTTATAGGGCAGATTCTGGCATTCCGGGTTCATATAACACCGCTGAACAAGGCCAAGCACAGCATCTTCAGGCGTGCTTTCATGTACCGTGGTTATGTTTCCTGCGTGGCCGGAACTTGAACCTTTAAGAAAATCCCAGGCTTCCGCGCCACGAACTTCTGTCATCAGTATCCTGTCTGGATTCATACGAAAACCAGAACGTAGTAGAGAGGCCGAGTTAACAACGATACTTTCACCCTCTGACGGGTAATACAGCTTCACATGGTTTTTATGAAAACGGAATTTTGCCTCATCAGTATCTTCTATTGAAACACATCGCAGATGATGAGGGATGTATTGCAGACAGGCATTTGCAAACGTGGTTTTCCCGGCTCCGGTTCCGGCACAGAACACCATCGTTTTACCTTTAACCAGACATTCAGGAATAAACCGTTCAAAACGATTATCTTTAAACATTAAAGATAATTCGTCCTCTTTATTCCTGAAATCAGCGCCCTGATTTAGCTTCGAGTAGAAACCCTGTTTAACGAATGTTTCATGGTCAATAAAAACACTGGACGGCTTACGAATTGTGATTGATACCGTTTCACGTTCCGTTGCCGGGGGGATGACAATCTGTACGCGCTCCCCAAGGGGGAGCGTGGCAGAGCGCAATGGATATTCTGGCGTAACAGAACCCCCATCATGATAATCAGAAATTGCCCCAGCAAATGACATACAGTCACCAAAAGTCATATTCGTTTGGTGTTGCTGCCATTTACCCCTGACTTTAACAAACAGTTCACCGGGACGATTTACGGCAATCTCGGTTAAACCCTCCACACTATTTAGCCACTGATGAAAATAATCATTCACGATATCGTAAACAATATGGCGATTTTCAGTATTAATATCACCCTGCATTACCTGACCTCTTATCGCATTTTCAGTTTATAGATACCTGAGAAATCCAGATCCTGACCGACAATCAGAGTAATAATCTCCCCCTGATTTTTATAAAGCGTTGGTGGAATATTCACACTGTTAGAAAAGGCTTCACGGGCGATATCAGCAAAAGCCTGTCGGCTGTTTGCGGTATAGTCCGTCTGGTTATCCTTATTGTTTTTAGCGGCTCCACTCGCCCACTGAGCCACATCGGGGATCATGCCAACCATCATAGCCCCGGAAAAACGCTCCCAAAAATGCGTATCAATCCAGCCTGACGCTCCGGCCTCACCTAATGGCCCAGCCGCCTGTGTATCAATCAGCGGAATATCGATAAACGGTGCAGTGCGTGTTCTCAGTTTGGTCGCCATAAGGAATACAGCGCCCTGACCGTGCTGAAGGGAACCGGCTTTATAAATCACATGGGCGGCAGTTCCTTTTTCGATGAGTTTTACATTACCGTTGGCACTGTAAATGTCAGAATTAACCGTGCAGACCAGTTTTCCTGCGAGATCAGAGATAAACTTTCTGTCCAGTGAACAGGGTATGCCCGTATTTTCTGGAATAAATAGATTGGGATCATAGGGAACCCTGGTAATTTTCGACAGCGATACGGGCGCTCCGGCATTAACAGGCTCGACCTCCTGTGTCGTGCTGGTATTACCTCCACCTTTGGTTTCACTGGCTGTTTGTGTTGAGGCGCTGCCGGAACCTCCCGATGCCGCAGAGCTACTGCCACCATAAGACACATCAAGCGCACGGCTGAAGTTATGCTGTACGCTTTCTGGCGCTGCTTCAGCTTTCCCGCTGTTGTTATCCCCTTTTTTCTCTTCCTGCCCGCCCTGCGTCTTTTGGTCAGAATTAAAAGGGTCAACGTCATCGCTTAACCCGGTCTGACGCTTCACCGACCCCGTAGCCACATCACTACTGGCTGGTTTTTCGTCATTACTGGACATTGAACGGATGATGGAAGGGACATAATAGACGGATACCCCAGCAGCCAGCAGAACAAAGGCGGCCACAATGATGATTAGCCCCTTACGTGATTTTTTAAGCTTCTCGATGCCCAGGCTGTTAGCTGGCCGTCCTGAATCCTCCTCTTTATCTGTTTTGTCGGCCTGCTCAAGCTCTTTCTGTCGCCGTTCGCGCAGTTCCCGCTCAATTTCAACGGCGGTGAGAGTTTTATTTTCCTGTTCGCTCACTGGATCACCTCTTTTTCAACTTTCGGAGATACGGTGTCTCCTGCCGGAAGCCGGACTTTGCCAAAGCCCCGATTTTCAACCCCGACAACCTGATTTCCGATACGCAACACAAAACGCTGGTCTACAGGCACACCCACAACGGTAAAACTGCTGCTTTTCTTCACTACCGGATTAGTCAGGGTTTCCTGATCGCCGCTCATGACAAAAATACTCGGGATTTTCTTCAGTGGGCTGAATCCAAACCAGGTATAACGGCCATCGTCATATGCATAATCCGGGCTGATATCCTGGCTACCTTCAGCAACTCGCTTCCAGTACTGCCAGTTGCGCGGAGATTTGGCATTTTCAAGCGCGTTGTTGATGGTTTTTTCTTCCTGCCGCTTGTTGTAAGCCTCAATCCTTTTTTTCTCGATCTCGGCCTGCTCTTTACGCCTTTCCTGCGGGTACTGGTAATTCACAACAAAAGCAATTTTATCCGGCTGGCGAAACGTCCGGGCGTTCAGCTCCATGCTGTAATTGCGTTTTGTGGTACGGACAAACAGGTTTGTTCGCCAGCGTTCCAGATCGGTTTCAGGGTCAAGAGCCACGTTAACGACTTCAGATGACTGCTTTCCGTTCTCGTCCGTGTTGTTGTTCTGCACCGTCTGTTTAACTGGCTTCACTTCGACATAAACAAGATTATCTTCTTTATTCACCGACCATCCTTGGGGGAAGCCTGTTCTGGCACTGATAACAGTTTCGTCGTCATCAAATACCAGTGTGGTTGTATAGCCGACTGCACTGTTAATAACAGTCGTATTTTGAGGGTTATAACTGACAATCTGGTTTCGTGGATCGAAGCGGCTTCCCGATGGCTGTACTGCCGCATTACAAATGTGCGCAGCCATCAGAAGCGCAATTACTAACGCTCCTTTTCTTATTTTCATATTTTCACCCTTTAACTTCTTTATCGCGAACGTAGCTGGTTACAACGAATTTGAGCGGATTATTATTACGTTCACCCGATGCCATTTCGACCTGTGGCTCAATCCGGTAAGTTAGCCGGATATTCCAGTATTCATCATTATTTTGGCCTGTCGCCACATCCCTGACGGTTAGTTTAAAGCGAACATATGCCCCCATATCCTTATCATCAGGACGGGATGACGGGCTGATAATGACAGACGGCTTATCTTGCACGGTAGCCGTTCTTTCAGCTTTTCTGTAAATGACTTTAGGTGAATTACTGCTATTGATTAGAGCATTATATTCAGTTGCCACATTTTCAGCGCTATAGAGCAATACATAATCATAGTCATGCTGAAGACTAAAATAGTTATAACCTTCGCGACGTTTAACGTACTGAGTGATAAAGTATTTTGCCAGCGCTTCATTTTCAGAGAGATTTTCTTTTTTAACAGAAGTCAGTCTTTCAGCAACGCCAGTGACACCATTAATAAGATAAGCCTCGACAACCGTACTCTTTAACGGAAGCGCACCATTCAGGGCAAGCAACGACAACACACCAACGGCCATCCCGGCAATACCACCAAATTTATATATGCGGTTCATTTTCTCCTGTAACACTACATTTTTCTCTTCAAATGTGGTTGAAGAGTCCGTTACTTCTTTTTTCTTATTAAAACCGGGTAGTTTTAATTCTAGAATTTTAAACCCCATTGCGCATTACCTCTGCTGAATTAACAGGTTCGCTTTTCCCGGAAACCGGAGGTTGTTTGTGCGACGCCTGACAACCAAACAGACAAAGCGTCACGAAAAACGTGATAATTAGTTTCATAGTAAAACCTGAGATTAAAGATGAGTGAGAAAATAGAGTGGGATTAACTGGTAAAAAAAAGACATTATCAACTAGGCAGTAATAAAAAAGATGAAAATAAACATATATAATAAATTATTCACCTATCCTCCATATTTCTTCTTAGCCATTTCGATTGCGGCACTACGCAGTTTTTTTGCACCAATGTTTAACCCCTGCCCGGTCAGATTACCCAGCTTACCGGACATTCCCGGAGACTGACCAAGCCCCCCTTTCTGACGACTAATGCCCTTCCATGCGCCAATACCTGCGTTTCTCCCCATGCCAAGAGCACCACGCGCCATGCGGGAAGCACCAAATACGCCAGCACCTATCCCCATAGCAGCAGCTCCCTGCAATGCCCCCTCAACGCCAACACCAGCGAGCTGTGAAGCATAGGTTTTGGCCTGCCAGATAATCCATGCCATAAATAACCCTGCAACCCCAGCCTGAGCACCTGTAGATATCAGATTCAATTCATTTACATTAGTTATTGAGACTGATAGCACTCCGTTAAGGAAAGTCATACCAGCTTTAATCGCCAGACCTCCAAATAGAAATATAAAGCATGAGCTGAATATTAATTGAAGCCAGCTATTAAACATCTGACGTAAAAAACCGAATGACAGGCAAAGAATAAAAAGAGGCGCTGTAACAGAAAGTACTTTTAGCGTAACCTCTGCTGCAAGGTAAACAATCGAGGTAAGTAGCATAGCTAATATCCCTCCTGCATACGTCAACAAAGCAGCAATAGAACCATCAGTTTTTACGTATTTAGAAGTGTCTTTTGACATAAGATATTTTGCAACTTCAAGAACTTTTGTCCATAACTGATCAAGCCACTTCCAAGGATCTCCTCCGGCAAATGTTGTTTTCAATCCATCTATAGCCTGATTTGCACTATCTAACCAACCCCCCATATTTCTGACAAAAACAAGAATCAGCCAAAAACGAAATAAATTCCAGATAAAATCCTGAACATGAGATTTCTGCTTCCCTACGACTACTGTATAGGCATACCACAAAACATATATCGATATCCCATACTTTCCCAGCGTGTATGCTATTGATGAAAAGCTATCTAACTGACCAGCCAAAGACTGGTCAAGAACACTTACAATAACATCACGGGCTGTTTCAAAATAATCAGAGGTTGCCATAACAGCTCCCGTTAATTTTTATCTTTAACAATCCCCTTAAATGCATCTTTAAAGGAAGGTTCTGCTGCATGTAATTGCTTATATCTAAACAATCCATCTTTAGCATTTTGACAATTGTCACTATCACTGCCAGAAGCCTTGCATTCAGCCACCTTCTTTTCGGCCTCAAGATGATGTTCTTGCCACCAATCAGCAGATTTAACATCCTCACATCCAGCAAGAATAAGAACAGCACCAGTCAAAAATGCAATTTTCATCTGTTTCATGTTTTTCCTTATTTCATCTGATAATCGTTTGCAGAAAACGCTCCTTTAAAAGATGGCTCTTCTGCATTTAACTGCTTTTCTCGAAAAGCAGCCTGTAGCATGTTCTCCTTGTATTCTGCAAGATCGCGCTGCTTATCGCGATACATTTCATACTGAAATTTGAGCTTCTCGAACTTCAGGTTCTCCAGAGAGACAGCATTAGTCGCGTCCTGCGTAGCTTTTGTGTCCTTCGCGTTTTTAACCTGGTCGATAAGGTCTTTCATCGACTGGTTGTCGCTACGCAGCTTTTCTTCAAGCTGATTACCGTACTCAACCCCTGCCAGCTGGGACAGGAACGTCGCTTCACAGCCCCGAACCTGGTTACCTGTGTACCCCAGCCCTTTACAGGTATCCGTTACCTTGTAGTCGGAAAGCAGCGATTTAGCCTGCGCAGAGAGCACAGCATCAGGGTTTTTAATGTAGTCATCGATAAATGCATTACCCTGGTCGTAAATCTGTGTTAGTTCCTTACTGACAGACTGTGCGTCCTGAACCAGCCCCTGAACGTCACGGATACCTGTTTTCGTTAACAGCTCGTCCTTATAGGCCGTAAGCTCGTTCTCCCACTGTTTGGCCTCTTTTACCCACTGCGCCGCCGTATCTAACGCTGACTTTGCATCATGCACAATCACCGCGCTACCTATAGCAAAGGCGCTTGCCGAGCAACAGATGAGCGTTGCGGCCAGAAATTGTTTTTTCATCATATTCACCTTAATTAATTCCACGATTGGCACGTTCAAGATAGATATCAATCCAGTCTTCCGGTTTCATCCCTTCTTTCCAGATTTCATCGAACAGCTCCAGCTGCTCCGTAGAAGCACTTAAAATCGGGAGATAATAAGCGGCTTTACCCAGATCTAACTTTGCAAAGGCTGCAAAGTCATCGCGTTCGCCCTGCCGCTGTGGGTTTTTGACCACCATGAACTGACGCGAAAGCGGGTCAATAGCTTTAATTTTGTCAAAATAAAGCTCTTTTACCTGTAGGCCGTCGACATATTCCCCACGCTTGGCTTTAGGATTTGCAAGATAGATATGTGTGGCACACTGTTCACGAACAGCAGCTGCTATCGGCGTTTTAATCAGCTCATCCGGCGACTGCGTAGCGACAACGAGCACCATATCCAGCTTACGTCCAGTCTTGAGTTTGTTATAAACGAAATCCCTGAAAGCATCGTTGTTCAGCCACTGCCAGAACTCATCCATATAAATAATGAGTCGTCGGCCGTCGGCCAGCATTGTTACGCGATAAATCAGATAAAACGAAGCTACCGGGGCAACAACTTTATCATCCAGAAATTCCGTACCATCAACACCAAAAACATCCAGATTGGATACGTCAAAAGTATCTGTGCGATTATCAATGACCCAGCCGTATTCACCTCCCTGTTTCCACGCTTTAAGACGAGCCTTGATACCATGACGCTTAGTTTCTGCATCATCTGGTTCAAGAATAAGCGGAATAAGTTTACTGACAGGGAATGAACGATCTTCCCTTGCCATTAAACGCTCAACTGCATCTGAAATCAGGCCGTTCTGGTAATCATCCAGGGTATTGTTATTAAGCGTACAAATCAGTCTTATCAAATCCTTCATAAAAGCGATGTTACGCTTGGTTGGCTTCAGAGCCGCTGGATTCCACCCGGTCGGTGCGCCACCCTTAACCCGGTAATATTCACCTCCCATAGCGCGAATGCCGACTTCACCCGCCCTGTCTTTATCAAAAAAAACAGTGGTCAGTTTCCTGACCTTTCGGTTAGACGGAAAGGACTCCGGCGCACCGTACTGTTGTACGGCGTATGCTTTCGTCATTAAAAGGACAGTTTTACCTACGTTTGATGTCCCAAGAATTTCCGTATGTCCCAGCGTTGGGTTTTTACCAAAGAAATTCTGGTTTTCCGTGGTCATATGGTAGTTGAGGTGATAAATATCATTACCAGAACCGCGCAAGGTAATTAATCTGTCACCCCAGGTATTCCCTTTTTCTTTCCCTGTAAAGAAGTTATGGAAGCTTTCCATTTCAGCAAAATTAAGACTGCTAAGGGTACACAAGCGAGGGCGCAAGTTATAATTACCCGGTAACTGAGCAAAATACGCAGCCCCAAGACTCAGGGTCGAATATGTGATAATAAGCCCAAGGTCTTCAAGGGTTGTGGTCACTATATTGGTGTCTTTAACCAGACGTTCCGGCGTGTCAGCAAAAACAATCAGCGTCTGGTGACTCTTACCAAAAGAGTTGTAACCACTGGAAACCATATCCAGACCAACATGCAAATCAGCCAGCAATGATTTAGCCGCATCATCAGTCATCTCAAGCTTATCAATCTGATCGTCCAGCGCCTTGATGGAGGCTTGCTTATCCATCGTAGTGAAAGACGATGTAAAGACATATTCAACAGGGAGATACATCAGCGCATCAAAAATTCCGGCGTCCGTCTCCTGAAAGTAATCCTTTATTTCAATGCACCGGAAATATCTGGCGTGATCAGAAGCTGTAATTTGCCCTGCATCGTTACCGAAAAACAAGTCTTTACCGCCAAGATAAGTATAAAAAGGACTATTAGTTACTCTTACCTTTTGAAACTTCCCGGATAGCAGATACTGAAAAAGGGAAAGTTGGTCAGAAAATACCTTGCTATTTTCTTCAAACAAACCAAGACGGCGAGAGTGGAACCTGGACAGATAAGTATCAAGTCTGCCACAAATTTCGTTCATGTCGTTAATGGGTTCATCAAAAATATTTTTATTCCGCTTATTCCTTGAAAGAAAATGTGAAACTTTATCTTCAGCATTGAAAGGCTTATAACAGACTGTCAGATAAAGTTTGTTTTCAAAATATTCAGGCTCAGAAAGAGAACGGTAATAATCATTCATAACCCGGTTAACAAATGGGATTTTACTGTTAAATGAAGACTGAACCTCTTTCTTTACACGAACACGGTGTGTGTAGAACGTCACAGGCTTACCCTCAAAGCTTCGAATAAGCGTGTTGAGTTGGTCTGTCAGTAACGTCAGATCCTCCTCATCAACACATTCAAAGTAAGCGCCGTCAATATGCCAGGTAGCCAGCAAATCACGGCTTTTTGTGACGATTAGATTATCTGTGATATGAGAAGAGTACGGTATCAGCTCCTCAATAGAAGACTGGTCTTTCAGCTTCATAAAATTGTCCACTCTGGAAATATCAACTTCATCATACTGGCTCCCCGCATAATGGACGGCACTGAAGCGTTTGTTTGACAAGGGATGACCTTTGATTACAGTTCGTAGATAAAGCAGGTCAAAGAAACGCTCATCGATCTGTGTTACTCGCTTGATGGCATACCACCCTGGCAATATGAGTGCATACATTGCATCATGAATCCATACACCAAGTAATACAGAAATAAGGCACATTCCAAGGAAGGGGTAGAGCGGAACGCCCAACCCCCGGATTAAAGCGGGGCGTGTCAGCCCTTTAAAAAGAGTACTCATATTTACGCCCCTGAGATTAACTTATGACAACCAGTCCGGTACGTAAGGAGCAATGATAAAGATAATCATCCCGATAATCAGAGGATAAATCCATGTCATATGTTGACGTGCAAACAGCGCAATATATGCAATACCTAAGCAAATAATGGTGATTGCTGGTTTTCTCAAGTCAGTAAGGAAATCAATGATCTTTTGTAAAAAACCGGTAGTCTTTGTAGATACATCATCAGCAAAAGCTGGTTCCGCAACACAAAGCATTAAGGCAGCCATAAAGACAGTGAGTGTTAAGTAACGTTTATTCAGTTTCAACATCGTTTGTTTCCTTTTCATCTGATACGGTGCCACGCATGGCATATTTTGGATAAACAGTAGTTTCTTTTCGCGTAATGTCCTGTGTTGCAGTCTCCTTTCCTATTTCATCCTTAACCGATGGAACAGCCCATACCTTTTTGTTGTCTGGACGGCTATAACCAATACGCTGCGTATAGCTCGTATTATTAAAATTTAATTCAGATTTTTGCCCCGTTACAAAATTTCCAGAGTAATAACAACTAAGAGCGTTTTTTAAACTCCCTCCCCTTTGATAGCAATCAAGCATGATTTTTTCGAATACGGTAAGGTTTGTACACGGCGAGAAAAGTTTTTCTGCATTGACGCCATATTTAGAAAAATTAGTGCTTGTTATTTGCATAAGACCCGTTGAATAACGGTGATTTCTAGCTTCAATTTTTTTTATTATGCTTAGTGCATCCTCCTTAGAACTTGGGAAATAAGAAATTACGCCACTATCACCGGGCTTACGCTCACCTTTCGGTATAATCTCGGCTATAGCATAAGGATTAAAGCCAGATTCAACCCTTGCAACTTCATGAGCAGTATCAGGATGAACGCTGGCGGCGCATTGCATAGCAAGCGCGATAAAAGCTGAGGTAGATAACATTGATTACTCCCGGCCAGAACAGCACGGAACAGATCGGCAGAACGATTACTCTTCGGAGTCCATATCGGCTCCGTTTATGAGTTCATCTATTGCCTTTTGTGAACATGTTTTAATGAGATACTGCACAAAACCAGAGTCAGAAATACGCCTTCCCCGGCGGTAGCTAATCTCAACAGCGATTCGCTCAACTTCATCACGAACGTCAGAAGGGAGATAGAGGGTATTACGTTGAGGCTTGCGCTTGCTTGAAGTCTTTTTTCTGGTAACAGTCATTTTTCTTCCGTTTCATTTTGTGGGTTAAGCTTTTTTCTGTGATGTAGTTGAGCATGGCTATACTTCTCTTCCTTGGATCATCCATCAGCATTATTTCCACCAAACGGGGGGCGTTAGTATGGCTAAGTTGATTCCGTTCTCCTTGTTGTACGTTAAATATTTCCTCATCAGGTACAGGTAACGGCTCTCCACCAAAAGCAATAAACCGCTGAACATAAGGTAATGCGGTGATAGTAGATGAGTGAATTTTTTCAAAATCGGCCTGGATGAAAAGATACCCTGGGAAAAGTGGTAACAGCCTTTCTCTGAACGAGATTTGTTTATCCGGGCGACGATACTTTTCTGAAATCATAGGGCAGTAGTAAGAAAAGTTATGCTGTTCAAGATGGGAGAAAACAGCAGCAAACCTCGTCGTAGTAAATTGCAAAACGTACCATTTCATAGATTTTTCCTTTCATGCGCTCTCTCGACTCGGATGACCCCGAAGTGGATAAGAAAAAGAAAAAGGACAAATTTTAATCTCGAAGTGACTTTATCAGCTACTTGTGCTGCTTTCAATCCGTTAAGTAGATCTTTCGATCGCCATAACTTCATATCGCACTTTGTTTATGCTGCAAAAATAACAATATTAAGATGATTTATCTTTATATATTACAAAAGACAGATCAAATGATCGTGATGGGATCTTTTCACAGATGACTTAACTAAAATTTTAAGCTGTAGTTGGTTTTTCTTTAAAATGGAGTTCGTGATAAAATAAATCGATCTTATTCAATGAGTTACAAGTGCTTTTGAAATTATCCTAATTTGATACCAATCTTCATCTTTTGTTCGTTCTGGAGCATCGCTTGTTTGATTTGGATGAACTGTTTCATCTGGAGCTGCTGCTTCTGAAGCATTGCAGCACTGTTAAGCACCAGTTCTTTACTTGATGAAGGGGTTCTATCGATACCTTTAACACCAAGATTATCAAGCTTCCACTCGTTACGATGGACTGTCTTCCAGCCATGTTGAACACCATGTTTATCAAGTGCAGGTATTTTTACTTCCTTTTGACCGAGTTTTTTAAGCTTAACAAGATCGCCCTTCTTAACATTTTCTCGTGATGTAAGATCGCCAAAATCAGCCCCCCAGTATGTCTTTTCAACCCCCTTGTTAAGGGTCTTCAGTTTCAAGAAATGCTGCTTCGGCTTCGTTTTATCATGCTGGTAATGGTCATAACCAACATCCACAACCTCATAAACGCCCTTCTGTCGCTTAGGAGCGGTACTGTGAGCATCCCTGATAGACTGATTAAGTCCTTGCTGCTGCCTGTGTGTTGCCTTAACGTCATAACCTTTAAGTTTTAGCTCTTCGCAAAAACCAGTTCTAATCTCCCTTAAATCCTTCTTTCTTATATCGGTACGCTTTCCATCTTCATCACGGATACGGAAAACAACATGAACATGAGGATGGTCTTTTTTATCGTTATGATACCCAAGAACAAAGCGATGGTTTGGATACTTCTTGTGCATCGTTTTTCTGACTGACTCAAGCAAGTCTTCTGGTTTCACTTTTGCAGAGACAGGCGGTGAGAACACGATATTTTGTGTCACCTTTTTATTTTCTTTACCCTTATCGTTCATTACATTTTGAGGGTCGTTTGCACGATCTACCATGTGCTCTTTTGCTTCCTGTATCTCGTCACCTTTCCATACCTGGCCGCTTTCACTCATCACGGGCAATTCTGATTCCCGGCTCATATAGTCAATACTGTTTCTTATCCCTTGTCGGGTGATTGCACCGCCTGATATTTTTACAACCACTTCCTTACTGGCACCCTTTCGGTTGATACGTTCCTGTACGTTACGCTGATAGTTCTTACCACCATTTTTCACTTTATGGGCAAAAGCAGATTTGCGGCCAGCTTCAGAGGATTTACGTTTTACCCGGTATTCTTTATCAACGGAAACGCCCATTATTACACCTCCACCTTATTAGATACAGTTCGACCTTTGCATAACATTATGTAGTTTTCAAACTCACTTTTAAGATTAATGATTTCTGTTTTAAGCTTTTCTGCATCCTGATAGAACCCATCTTTATCAAGAACTCTTGCCTGATCATTAAGGATGATGTAGTGAAAATTCCGGCCTACTTTATCGATAGCATTGCGACACCGATTCATCATAAGAAGTTCTTGATCAAAGAAATCCAGTTCATTATCTAAGGTGGTCTGAATACGGTAGCGGCACTCTCTGGACAAAGTCCATCCATGACGCTTTGCGGCTTTTTCTATTTTATTCCGCTGTTTCATTGTTAAATACATTGTAGTTTTGATAAAATCATTAGTATCTGGCATAAAGTTATCATTATCATCTTCTGTTACTTTGCTTTTAAGTAAAGCACTGGCAAGCAATTTCATGCCTTTAGCAACAGTTAAACCAGGCTCATCTGGATAAATAACCTTCAGACATTCAAGTAGATTATCATGCTGTTTTTCTTCTAGTCTGAAATTAATTTGCTTCATAAATCCTCCAACAAGAACCGACTGTAGGTCACCGGGCAAACGAGTAAAATGCTAGCATTTTGCGGCGTTTGCCCTATCCTGCATCGCTGTGATCTAGTACTAGTCTTGAATTGTGCTTCAGCGTCGAGGAAAAAGCAAAACTGAAGGGCTGTCATGGCTGAAGGTTTCGCTTGTCTACGACCGGAAACATCTCAATGGCTGTGAGCTATGTGGGATAAGGTTCGCTACGCGAACGGTCTGGCAGGGGGCGCAAGCGCTGTCTTGCAGAGTATATAAAAAAGCACCTCCCGCAAACGGGAGGGCTTCGGCGATTCATGACGTGTGAAACTATTCAGGGTCTGGTGTGTCGCCTACCATGCCCTGACGGGCATCACACAACCAGCGGCGTAAGTTGCTCATTCTTTCCCTGTTTGCGTGGCTTGGTCTTTTCCCTCTGTTTCCGGTTAAAACTCTCCAAACCCTCAGCCCTTCTTTATTCGTCCAGTGAATGACTATTTCACCTTTACTGTTGAATGCAAGGGAAAAACGAACCGCACCTTCTTTTTGTTGATCACTGATAAAAGTTAAAAACTCCTGCTTTGTCATAAAACCTCCAATGTTTCATTTACCAGTGAATCTATGCGCTCGTCTTTCCAGCGCTTTTTTGAGCTGATCCATGAACTCAGGGAATGCAGAGAACGGCATGATGGGAAAGACAGGGCGAGCGCCCTTTTCAACAGCCTGTATTGCTGATAGCATACGTTCCGACATTAGATATTCCTCGCGTGGGAATGAGTGTCACGGTATCAGGTTGCTCCAACAACCTGATACCACCTTCTTTTAAAACATCAGTTTTTATTCAAAAGATTAATCACCTCTCTTTTAGCTTCATTCTGCTCCTTCGTTGTGAAGGCAAAATTGAACCATGATTCAATCTCTCTTAAAACGCCTTCTTTTGACAGGCCACATTCGTTGAACCAGAATGTTACGTTCTTTTTAAGTGAGTTAATCGCGCTAAGTTCGTTGTTATCTACTTCGCGAACAGACAAAGTAATGTAACCACGACCCCGGTTTTTTTCTTCGAATGTATGAATGGCAAGAAAAAGTGTTTCTGACTGGATGAAGGATATGCAGTTTATGGTTTCTTTTTTAACGTTTACTGATTTAAAATCGATGGCATAAGTTTTCATTTTTACTCCCGCCCGTTTGGGCTACTGGATTAAGGCAAGGAATCATTCCTAACCAACAAATTCAGTATACCATCATATGATGGTAATGCAATTATTTTAATCCCTTTCTTTTAGAATTTCTCCACGCTTTACAAGTTGGTAAACAGGATGTTCATCAGCCAGGAGTAAAAGCATTTCATAAGTACCGGCTGCTAAACCGCGTGAAGTTTTTCCGGTAGTTTCTTTAGCCTGCCATGCTGACAAAGTGAAGCCAAAACGATCTGCGGCTTCCTGCTGTGTAAATCCAGCTTTAATGCGAGCGTTTTTCACCTCTTCCGGCGTTGGTTTATCAATCATATTTTTTCACCTTCAACAATGTATCGACACAAAATTGCAATAATATTGGGTCTTCAATTTCATTCTTTACCCTATCAAATTCATCTTTGAAAAAAGACTGCTGATAAACAATCTTTTTTGTTGTTTTCTTTTCAGATTCTTTTGCTCTAACCTTCATCAGTTTTTCCAGCTCGATGAAGATGCGTCCTGAATCTTCAGAAACAACAATTCTGTATGTAACATTACCTTTGTTTTTTCTGTCACTCAGTATTTCATCCATTATAATTACCTTCATAGTTGTTTAATTAAGCCGGATAACTTTACGAGCTGATCTATGTCCAATCCCCGAATCAGGACTTCATAACCATCACCACGCTCTGTCACATGCCCATTCAAACCATTTACAGCTTTAAACCCTGTTAACGTTCCGTGCCAGTTTTCAAGCTTAACAAGTTGTGACAACATGCCTTTCAGTATTTGCCTTTCTTCCCGCTTTTTCTGTAGTTTCTTCTCATACTCTCGCGAAGTTTCAACATCGTGTAATGCATTTATAAGTATTTTCTTTTCAATATCTGCGGCTATCTCTACGGGGTTACGCTGTGGTGATACAGTGCATGTATGACATGGACTACGCCAGTTACGGCTATCCACGCTGCCTATGATAGCTAACCTTCCTTTGTCCATTCGAATGTGTACAGAATAATTTTTAAATCGTGGCGACGTTAGTTTTATACGATATTGACAATCATCCAGCAGGTTTACGCGCCAGCCGTTCCCCAGGATACGGCAGACGATTTCAAAAACAGGCCGATAGAGCAAGAAAAATGATTTCATAAACTCACCTTTAAAGTGTTGGGGGCTTTCGCCCCCGTTTTAACTATGCTCTGTTTTCTACTTTCTGCCTGCCAGCTGCTTTACGCTTCCCGGCAGTGCCGTACATCTCGCGGATTTCATCAATACTGTGTTCTTTTCGGTTCCAGCGGCTCTTATGTTCTTCAGGACGGTAAAACCACTGTTTTTTCTTCGCTGCCCATTTGCAACCTATTTCTTTCAACGTGTCTTTATGTTCGCGAGTTTCCCCACTAATCCAGATCCAGTTGCCTATAACTTCATAAACTAAACCTGATAACCCGGTGAGTACGTTCAACACGCTTTCCATATCGTCACCGTAGTTATAGTGTGCGTTTTCATCGGTGCTCTGAAACGAATTAATTTTATCGATGTTTGCCATCAGAAAATCAAAAGCAGCGTTTACAGCTTTCATCAGTTCAGCGCCTAACGGATTACGGTCTGGATGATATTTTAAAGCCGCTTTTTTATATGCAGCCTTGATATCCTTTTCAGTCAATTCACCAGATAAACCAAAGACGTTTAATGCTTCCTGAATGTTCATGCTTTTCTCCCGCCCGTTTGGGCTGCTGGATTAAGGTAGGGAGCCATTCCCAACCAACAAATTCAGTATACCATCATATGATGGTAATACAATTGTTTTTGATTGCTTTGTAGTGTAAAGACACTATAAAGACAGCGAATGCTTTACGCTGTTGAACCGTGTTTCAAAGAGGCGCGAACTGTTGTCACATTTTGCATACTCGTTACATCGCGCCGGGGACGTTCGCCAGTATTGGCGAACCAACAAGCCTGGATATGAGCAATAACCTCCTCTCCCCTGCTAAGCCAATTTCTGACTATCAGACGGCGTTTAGCCTGTCGCAGTTAGCGCGTGAGCTGGCGAACGGTACGCCGGGGCAGTGTGAAGCACTGGCGCGGGGCGCTGTATCTGCGCGTTATGAGGTGCGTTAGCAGCGCATTACGTGGCGAGTAGCTGAAACCAATTGATGCCTGACGAACTCTGACAGCAAAAAAACAATCAGGCCGCCAGCTGCTGGGCGACAATAGCCAGCAAAAAGTAACTGACCATCATTGCCGGTCGTAAAATTTTGCTGGCATCCCATGTAAGCGGAGTTCACTCCTGGTCAATTTCCAGCTTGTTACGTTAAACGAGCTGTATGCTGTTCTAAGCGGGTTTACCCCGTTCTGCTGAACCCTCGTCGGGGTAAACTCACTTAAAACGCCTCTGAGGGCTTCTGAGTGCGTTTTAGTGCTGGATCTAAAAAGGATCACTCCACGATCCTTTCCCGTTTTTTACGCATAACTTAAAAATCATCTTACTTTTAAGTTATCTTTGCTCAATGTATCTCTTTGATTTAAAAGTTTAAAACATCTATTTTTTTTTAGTTAAAATTCTTCTCACCTTTTCTCAGACCTAGGTGATCGAGAAACGGCACCGCTCGCCGCAGTCTTTGGCTGAGGCGTACCGCAGGAGCATAGCGACGAGGAACGAACAGCCAAAGCGAGGAAGCGGAATATCTGCTGCTCTGACAGAGAGCACGTACACTCAATGGCTAAAATATGAACACCTTATGTTTTGCTCCAACTTCCGAAGGTTAGAAGGATCTATCCTCTGGGTTTATGCTGAGTTATCCACAGGTACTGTGCATTAAAAGCCTTATATATATTTTCTTTTCTTAAAGATCTTAAAGAATTAGAGGTTTTTAATTATCTGATATATATAGGAAAAATAAGCTAAACATGATGGTGGATGCGATGAAACATGATGATAAATGCGATTAAACATGATGGGAAATGCGACGAGGCATGATGAAAAATGCGTTTTACCATGATGGAAAATGCGACGAAACATGATGGAAAATGCGACGCTATTAACAGCTTGATTTAAAAGCTTCATATCTGAAGATCTTTGTATGTGAAGTCATCAAGGCGTGCGTTTTATGAGCACATTGGCTGGAGCCTGTCTGGTTTCGCTGAGTCGCTAAGCGGACAAACATGATGATAAATGCGAATAAACATGATGGAAAAAATAACTTCATCATGTTAATGTGGCTACTCTTTAGTGAGAGGTTTTATGAGAATAAAAGTTATGAAAAATGTAACTGAAAAAACGAAGATTCGTCACAGGAACGAAATAAATAAAACTCTGGCTCAACTTCCATTGGCAGCCAAAAGGGTTCTGTGTCTGGCCTTGGTTTATGTTGATCCAAAAAAAGAAATGAAAATGGGGCAGACCTTTAAAATTCGGGCTGATATGTACGCAAAGATAGCCGGAATACATCCTTCTGTTGCTTATAAGCAAGTCAAGGAAGGTGCTGAATTGTTAAATGTCAGTAAACTTTCCCTTACGGGGAATGATATGAAGGAATTAGCAAAGGAACTTGGTCTTCCAAATTCAAAAAACATCGACCGCCTTGACTTATCGATTACTGATTATTGTGCATATAACCAAAATGAGGGATTTGTAATTCTAAGATTTGGATACACTATCACGCCTTATATATCAAGATTAATTGGGGCGGAAAATAAATTCACAACACAACTAATTGCGTCCTCATTAAAATTGAGAGGGGAGTATTCGTGGTCATTGTATCAGTTAATTAGGAAGAATTACTCAACGTTTAAAGGGAAAAATTCATTTAGCCTATCTCTGGAAGAGTTGAAGGATGAACTTATTGCTTACAATATTGATGATAATGGAGATATTATATATAAGTATCCAGAGTACCCTATATTCAAGCGAGAGGTAATAAATAAGGCTATCAAAGAAATAAAAGAAAAAACTGAGGTGACTTTCCTGTCTTGCGTTGTCGATGAAAAAGAAGGAAGGAAAGTTAGTAAGTTACGATTTGAATACGCTATAGATGAAGATAAATTTGCCGAATCAGGCTCTGATTTTCCTATAGAGTTATTTGACGATGATGATTCTGCTTTTCTTGAGGAGTTTGATAGAAAAGTACCACCCAAAAAGAAATGAGGTGAGTTATGGCTAAAATCTATGATTTCCCGCTGGGCGCAGAGCGAGACAAACTAAGGCATGAAATTGACAGGGAACGTAAAAAGCAACGTAGAGTAAAAACGGGCAATCCGTTTATCCGACACGTTAAATGGTTCTGTTTTTATCTTCGCCTTGTCACAGCTGGCGCACTGCATGTAGTTTCTGTTATTACCCTGGCTGTATTGGGGGCTTTCAGTAAGGCTATTTTCTGGATTGGCGGGATGGTTTGTGTCGTCACATGGTTTCACCTTGAGCGCCAGTTCTGGACACCACATAATTTCACGATCCCTGTTATCGTAAGCCTGTGGGGATTGAGTTTGTTTGCCACTCCCCTAATGGAGCTGATAAACAAAAAAATGCCGTGGTATCGTCTCCTGGTTCCTGATGCGAAAGAAGCAAGCACGGAGACACCTGATGATGAGTCGCGGTGAACCAGTCGCAAGCTGCCTGCTTGCACTGTGCATGTTTGCCTTATACCATCGGTTTAGCATAGTGCGCGATGTGAGTTCTTTTCAATGCGATGCAGGATAGGGCAAACGCCGCAAAATGCTAGCATTTTACTCGTTTGCCCGGTGACCTACAGTCGGTTCTTGTTGGAGGATTTATGAAGTTTGATGTAAAAGAGTTTATTGATGATAAATACGCAAAAGCTATTAATATTTTAAAGGAAAACCTCAAAGAAAACTATCATGTTTTTTATGGGATCAGATTGAGTGAAATTCTTTTTCCTGCCAGTGAGTATGGCTCTGATGCTTTCTTTAAAGAATTTGAATCAATTAACAGTGTAATACTACCATTAGTAATCTTTGATTTAACACAACGCAAGCCAATGATGATTATCAGCTTCGATAAGATATCTGATGCCAGTTTGTTGGCAGGGACGGGTATTGTGGTTCTTGAATGTATGGCCCTGTCCGATCTTCTGACAAATGATAATATTGCTATTTTATATAAAATCTAAGAATCTTCTCTCAGTTTATACTTTCTGCTAGGGTCACCAAGTGTTATCGAGTTTAGTTCATGTGAGTAATGGTGTGTATGGTAATGCGCTGGATTTTTCAGATAATCGGGGAATGATATTATTTTCCCGCAACTAATTGCAGAATAGAACCAGTTACGGAAAGTTTTGTCATTTGTTTTTAGTGCATGTTTTGGAATAAAAACTAATTTAATACTGGAAACGTAATTGACAGGATTAAGTATAGTATATCTGTTTTCTACAAACTCTTTTAAAGCATCTGTAAATTCATATTCTGATGTATAAATTTCTGTCTTATTACTAGGGCGTTTTATCTGGAATATGAATGAATAGTAGTTCTGGTCAAGTATTTCAACGGTGTTTGAATTTATGCTCAGTTGTTCAATAACCGCTTCTCTTTTATACTCTAATTTGTCTCTGACAGATTGATATACAACCATTGCTGCATGATGTGAACCACCACTGTTTGAAGCTACATAGCGGTCAAGCCAGGAGTAATATGTAACATTGATAGAATCGCGAGGGTTGAAACCTTCATGCTCAATGTGCCATATATTATCCTCCCAGTCTGAAATGTTTTCAGCTTTCAGGTTTTTGGCGGGATACATCCCCTCCCCCCATGAGTAAAGGTTTTTGAACCAACTACCATTTATTACCTTGTTCCATCCACAACCGAAACTTTTCGAGGCAGTCAGAGACTGTAATTTGTTAAAATCGAAATCCAGAGAGTGTTTTTTATCTGTAGTTATTATGTTACTCAGAATCTCAGCCAGATCCCTGTCAATATATCTCAGTGAGTATTCGCTAAATATATTTTCAAGCTGCAATATGGTGTCTGCATCCGCTGTAGGTTCAACTAACTTAATATCAGCAAGATTTTTAAACGTTGCAGCGGTCAGCTTATGGTGATCTGTCAACCTGTAGAGTTGACAGATTAATTCGGTTAAATATCTCATAGATTATCATCCATGCTTCTATGGTTAGAATTTTGCTGATTCCAGTAACCAGTGGTTTTTCTGGTTTTCGTCCAGATTATCAAATGCGGCCAGCGCTGCCTTTAGAACGGTTGTCCTGCTCTGTCCTGTTCTGATCGCCTCAGCCTCTAGGATATCGTCAAAGGCTTCAGAAAGCCGGAAATTAACCAGCTTCGCTTTACCTGGTGTTGGCTTCCTTGTGGCTCCAGAGATAAAGCGTGCTGTTTCTGCGTTTGTTGCCTGTTCTTCTGTCGCCGGAACGGTTGGCGTTTTCAATTTTAAAGCCATACAAAATCCTCATTAAAGACACTATCTAAGTGTAAATACTATAGTGTCTTTATGTTGTCTTTACAATGTAAATTTCTATGTATTCGATTGAAATATTTAGATTATCCCTATTTCCTGGGCGACTAATTCTATCTGTGCTTTTGCTGTTGTCAGACTGGAGGCGCGGCTTACATCATGTACCCCTGCCCCTTCATTGCAGGCGCTTTCAAACACATCCAATTCTGACATGCGGTTTTTTAGTGGCTGTATCCAGACGTCGTCTGAGCGTAATAATTTATCCAGCTCAATAGCGGCTTTTCTGTGGCGTGGCTTGCTTGGGTTTATTCTGGTAAGTAGTACCCAGGGTTGCAGGGCTGCGTTTGATTTCTGAGCCATGCGGACTTTCTCGGTTACGCTCGTCAGTGTTTCACTTTCAAAGTCAGATGACGCTTTAACCAGAGTTATCATGATATCTGACACAGTCAGTGCGCTACGGAACTCAAGGCTGTCATGTCCGGGGCAGTCAACGATCAGAACATCGCACAGCTTGCTCAGGCGGTTAATCTCTTTGCTTACATTACCGTATGCCTCGTAGACTGGTACTGTTGGGAGGCTATTCTCCCTGCGTTTTTCATTCCAGCTGATAAGGTCATTGTTCTTATCGGTTTTAAGGATGATTACCGATTTTTCTCTGTTTGCCAGCATAGATGCTGTGTTAGCCGAGTAGGTGCTTTTCCCTACCCCGCCCTTATCTGAAACCACCAGTAAAATTTTTCCCATTTCCGCATCCTCGTATTTACGATGTAAAGCTTTTCATGTCTTTACGGTGTCTTTAACTTATAAAGATATAGGCGTCTTTATAGTGTCTTTATACTCTTTATGTTTTACGATGTAAATAGAGTATAAAGATAAGTATGTCTTTATGTGTGCTTTACATGGTAAAGCTCATTATGGCTTTACGTTTGATTTACACCGTCTTTCTGATGTAACTGTAGGTGACGTGGTCACATAATGAATCATTTCTTTGGTTCGGTTTGAGTATGCCTTTAAAATACCATGCGAAACAGGTACTATATGGTTATGCTTTAATAACCTAAATTGAACTGGTTCGACATTGTGACTCATACCGTACCGCAAAGCTTTGTCCGGGCTTATTTACGCGCCTCAACATCTGAACAAGACGCTTCTCGCGCACTCGCTGCGATCGATAGCTTTGCTGATGAGCGTGGCCTTAACATCTGCAATTACTACATCGAGAATGAATCTGGTTCGCGGCTCGACCGACCGGAATTATTCAGACTGCTGAACGACTGCCGACAGAACGATATTCTCCTCATTGAAGATGTTGATCGGCTTTCACGCTTAACTGGTGAAGACTGGAACAGCCTGAAGAAGTTGATTCGCCAGAAGGATATTCGAGTGATGGCCATCAACGTACCGACAACCTGGATTGCTTCAGCGAGCCATGATTTTGATAGTCGCATGTTTGCTGCAATCAACGATATGTTGCTTGATATGCTGGCTGCTGTGGCTCGTCGTGATTATGAACAACGCCGGGAACGTCAAAGGCAGGGGATTAATAAAGCTCAAAAGGAGGGAAAATATAAGGGGCGTCAGGTCAATCAGGCTCGATACGATGCAATTAATCGGTTGCTCGATAGCGGTAGTTCTTGGAGCCAGGTTCAGAAAATTATGGCCTGTAGTCGAGGGACAATTAGTAGTGCTGTAAAATCGAGGGAAGATAAACGTGCTTTGAGTAAGTAGTTACAACACACAAGAAAATGTCTACCCGTCCTAGCTGGTTGGCTTGTGTGATTGTTCAATAGGGGTCAGTTTGGATATCGAAAATTATTGGGCACTGTTGCAAAGTTAGCGATGAGGCAGCCTTTTGTCTTATTCAAAGGCCTTACATTTCAAAAACTCTGCTTACCAGGCGCATTTCGCCCAGGGGATCACCATAATAAAATGCTGAGCCCTGGCCTTTGCGTAGTGCACGCATCACCTCAATACCTTTGATGGTGGCGTAAGCCGTCTTCATGGATTTAAATCCCAGCGTGGCGCCGATTATCCGTTTCAGTTTGCCATGATCGCATTCAATCAC
>NZ_JBIMRA010000031.1:0-33418 GCF_043945515.1 Citrobacter freundii complex sp. 2024EL-00216
CCCTGAAAAGTAAAGGAAAGGGTTTATGAGTAAAACCAGCAGGATGCTCAGGTGTAAAAATGATGGTTGCCGCAATCACACCGTATGCAAGAGCATGACTGCGGCGACTGGCAAACGTCCGATAGTGTGAGTATTGAATGATTGCCAGTCACGGCGGATTGTACTTAAGCAATATGACGGTTCAAGGTGTTTAATCTGAAACCAGCCACATATCAGCCTCTTCAAACATTTCCTGAACAGTACGGCTTATCTGTTCCTTCTCATGCTTGCTGGCGTCAGTGTTGATCGCCGGCAGCGTCATCATCGGTTTTACCCAAGTACCAGTATCGGGAAAAGGCGCGGTTTCACACTTATTTCCCTTAGAATTACATCCTTTACATTAGACCTATGAATACAAGATGAAGTGCCACTTATTTGGCTAAAATGCAAACACAAATCTAACTTGGATGTGGTTTTGCGTTATTTTATAACGTTCTTTTCTAATAAAAAACATAAAGAAATATTTGTTTTAGCCGATAATCTGTTTTAACTGTATGTATTTGATTCACGACAGATAGTAGAATGTATGTTGTTACATAGGGTCAGGCATATAAAGAGGTCGGTGTGAAGAATAACCACAATTTAAAACGAATTAAGCCTTATGTGATATCAATCACGTTTTCATTTTTTATTTTTTTCTCATTGTCTGAGATTTCAATGTATTATATATACAAGGAGAGGATTGCATCATATACAGAACGAATTTTGAATAGAAGCGTTAGTCTCATTCAACAGATTGATAAAATAAATGATAGTTATGAAATATTTAATGCTTATAGTCCTTGTAGTGAACTACAACTTCATGCTCTAAGAGTGGCCTTATGGCCCTATGCTCTTATAAAAGATATATCATTTATTTCAAATGGTGCAGTCATATGTAGTGCTTTATGGGGAGTGTTGCCAGCACCATTGCTTCTCAATATCTATGATAGAAAAGTTGAAAAGGACAATGTAACTTGGTTTTTTGGTGTGTTACTGGAAAATAATGTAAAAGCTGATTTGCTAAGCAATCAAAAATTAGCCATAACGATTTCACCATTTGCATTTAATAGATTTGTTACAGACCATGAAGAGAAGGGGTTTTCTGCAATTGTAGGTGACAGAGATCATTCGCTTCATTTGTTCAAACTTGGTGAGCAGGTCGATCTTCTTGAAGAGGCTCAGCATGATAAATCCTACCAACTAGGACTTATTACCACGCAAAGCTGTAATAAAAATAATAATATCTGTGTCATGGGGGGAGTTAAATTTCCGTGGATGAGTTTCGATAGTTGGTTAACGATGTTGTTGATTTCCTTTACATCTATTGTGACCGGTGTTCTTCTGGGTGGTTTTTATAATCAAAGAGTTGCACGTAAGCAATCATTAGTTTCAAGATTAAAAAATGCGATAAGAAGCGAATCATTATATCTTGTGTATCAACCTATTTATAAAATAAAAACGGAAAAATTATTGGTGTGGAAGCACTAATTAGATGGGATGATCATGATATTGGTAGCATTCCTCCTGATATTTTTATCCCTATTGCAGAGAAGCATGGTTTAATCCAGGGAATAAGTGATTTTGTATTTCGAATGGCAGTAAAGCAAACCATGTCTCTTTCTGAGGAATTTGATATTTTTATAAGCATTAATGTTAGTTCTCAAGACCTTCTGTCGGAATCATTTCAAGAAAAAGTGTTTCAGATGATTGATGAATCAAATATAAAACCTGGTATGATAATGATGGAGTTAACAGAAAGGCAGAGCGCGGAAATAAATTCCCTCCAAAAGGTTATTTCTTTATTTAATAATAAAGGTATATCAATAGCTATTGATGATTTCGGGACTGGTCATTCAAATTTAAACTGGCTATCAAATTTACAAATAGATGAAATTAAAATTGATAAATCAATTACAGATTCTATCGATGAATGCTCTATAAATAATAATGTATTGTCAGGGTTGGTGGAGATTTTTAAAGATATAACTCACAAAGTCGTTTTCGAAGGTGTAGAAACATCAACTCAGGTGAAATATTTAACTGAAATGTTCCCTGAGTGCGGTGTCCAAGGGTGGTATTACTCAAAGCCACTATCTATAGATAAATTGACAAAATTAGTCGAGGATGCCAATTTGCCTTAACATTTAACACTTTATTTTCATTGTTTTCGCATTCTATATAACACGTGTAACCGCGAGCTATATAAATTTAACTGCAGAAGGATTTTGATATCTTGCCGCATTCAATCTGCGAGTTGGTTCAAAATTGTATGTAATGTCATGTTCGGCTTCATCAGAGAGCTGGCCGAGTTAGGCTTCACGCGTCATTTACTGGGAATATCTTCCACACAGTCTCACCTCTAGGTTGTACTTTGAACTATAGGTTTTAGCTCAGAAAGTGTTGGTATATTAAGTATGGATAAACGCGTAACTAGTTGAATTTTATGAAGTGGAAATATTGTGGATATACCAGCAAGAAAAGTTAAGTTATTGAAAATATTACCAATGAAATCGGTCTCGAAAACCGGAGTAGGGGCAACTCTACCGGGGGTTCAAATCCCCCTCTCTCCGCCACTATTCAAGCACTTGCACGCCTCGCTTTCAACGACAGTTCTCATGGATGTTTTTTTCTTTGAGTATCCTCACAAGTTTATCGTTGTAATGCCCGTGTGATAAAAAAAATACGTTTCGGATAAATAAAAAGCCCGCTTCATATGAAGCGGGCTTGCTTGTTTTTGCGTCAATTAGAACTGGTAGACTAAACCAACCGCAACGATGTCGTCAGTTGCGATACCATTGCTTTCATAGAAGCTGTCGTCTTCATCCAGCAGGTTGATTTTATAATCGACATAGGTGGACATGTTTTTGTTGAAGTAGTAAGTCACACCCACATCAACATATTTGACCAGGTCTTTGTCGACATAACGCCAGTTACCGCGACTGACTTCCTGACCACCTAAATCCTTGCCTTTAGACTGCAGGTAAGCGATGGAAGGGCGTAGACCGAAGTCGAACTGGTACTGCGCAACTACTTCAAAGTTCTGGGTTTTGTTGGCGATACCGTAATCACCGTAAGCGGTCATATTGCGAGTTTCTGCGTACATGGCAGCCAAGTAAATATCATTGGCATCATATTTGGCACCCACGGTCCAGGCATCCGCTGTGTCACCGCCTGCATAGCTGTTGGCATGGCTACTATCGCCACGGCCAGCAGCAACCTGATTGTTAGAACGGTCAGAACTGGAGTATGCAGCGCCAAGACTTAAACCGAAGTCGAAGTCATAAGAGGTGGACATACCGAAACCGTCGCCGTTCTCACGTGTCAGGTCCCGACCTTTACCATTACCGGTACCTTCGCCTGAACCACCGTCTTCATTATTGCCCTGATACTGCAAAGCAAAGTTCAGGCCATCAGCCTGCCCAAAGAAGCCTTTATTGCGATAGGTGGCTACGCCGTTGGTACGACCGGTCATATACACGTCGGTTTGGGTGTAGGAGTCACCGCCAAATTCTGGCAGCATATCGGTCCAGGCTTCTACGTCGTAGACCACGCCGTAGTTACGACCATAATCGAAGGTACCATTCTGGCCAAA
This sequence comes from Citrobacter freundii complex sp. 2024EL-00216, assembly GCF_043945515.1. NCBI lineage: Bacteria > Pseudomonadati > Pseudomonadota > Gammaproteobacteria > Enterobacterales > Enterobacteriaceae > Citrobacter > Citrobacter freundii complex sp. 2024EL-00216. Next base: position 3,614 of record NZ_JBIMRA010000031.1, read on the forward strand.
ACCTAAACCGGCGAAGGCCAGACGAGTTGCAGAATTTGCGCCGTCACCTTCAGCGGTATTGGCCTTAATGTTATATTCCCACTGACCGTAACCAGTCAGCATCTCGTTGATCTGGGTTTCGCCTTTAAAACCCAGACGCGCATAGGTCTGATCGCCATCGTTGCCCGCATCGTCAGAGAAATAACGCAGACCGTCGACTTTACCGTACAGATCCAGTTTATTGCCGTTCTTATTATAGATTTCAGCCGCATTTGCTGCGCCTGCAGCTAATAAAGCAGGGAGAAGCAGTGCCAATACTTTTCTTTTCATTATGTATTCCCTTTGCATGATAATTAAAATGAATATGTAGTACTATCCGAGTGACTACATTTGGATACTATCTATGAAGTTCATTTAATTTAAAATATAACATGTAACAAATGTATTTAAAATATTTCAAAATGTTTCTTTTACATCTTTATATAATTATGCGTGTGTGTTAATTACATTGGTATTCGCCATGTGAATTGTTTTTAATCAGTTAGTTATATGTGTTTATCTATTTATTTGTTATGTGTATTTTATTTGTTTTGGATGTTTGTTTTTAATATTCATATAAATTATTTTTCGATATTGGCGTGGTGGGCTTTATAAATTCATGTGGATTTTATTTTTAGTGCAATAATAAAAGATGATTATGTAATGGGGCGGGCAGTGGTCTGCAATGAAAATTGTTGCTAAGGTGATTTTCTTTCTACAAAGGAGATAGCATGAAACTGCACGACTGGCAGTCGCGATTTGAAGCCTGGTTAGCTGATAACCATTCTGGACAAGATGCTGCACATGACATCTTTCACTTTCGACGTGTGTGGATAACGGCGCAAAAGCTGAGTACAGATGCAACCGTAGACTGGCTGGTGGTGTTGACCGCGTGCTACTTCCACGATCTCGTCAGCCTGCCAAAGAACCATCCTGAGCGTCATTGTTCGTCGGTACTGGCAGCCAAGGAAACACGTTGTGTTTTGATGCGCGATTTTCCGGATTTTCCACAACAGCGGTTATCGGCAGTGTGTCATGCCATTGAGGCGCACAGTTTTAGCGCCAAAATCGCGCCAGAAACCCTTGAAGCGAAAATCGTGCAGGATGCAGACCGGCTTGAGGCGCTGGGTGCAATTGGTTTAGCGCGCGTATTTGCCGTTTCAGGGGCGTTGGGGGTTGCGCTGTTTGATGCGGAAGATCCGTTTGCCCGAAAGCGTAGCCTTGACGATAAACAGTACGCGCTCGATCACTTCCAGACCAAGTTATTGACGTTGCCGTTGACGATGCAAACCGAGCAAGGGCGGCATTTGGCACAACATAATGCGGATTTTTTACTGACGTATATGGCGAAGCTGAGTGCGGAGCTAAAAGGAGAATACGAAATGCTGGATCTTGACGCGATTCAACCCTTTAAAGCGCGCTAGTCGCCAATACGGCTGAAACGTCAACCGTGCTAATTTATGTTAATCTGTCGGTTATCCATTTCTGCCGGTTAAATGTATGCAGGATAATTTTTCAGTAGCAGGCTCCATGAACCCGATGACAGATGAAAACGAGGCCGACGTGCAGGTGATGTTGGCCAAGTTGCTTGAAATATATGACGTGAAAACGCTGGTTGCTCATCTGAATGGCGTTGGTGAGAACCGCTGGAGCCCGGCCATCTTTAAGCGAGTGGTTGCTAATGAAACATGGCATCGCCTCAGCGACCGCGAGCTCATTCATCTGAATACTTTGTTGCCGAAACCACCTGCGCATCATCCGCATTATGCCTTTCGCTTTATCGATCTTTTTGCCGGTATTGGCGGCATTCGTCGCGGCTTTGAAGCGATTGGCGGGCAGTGCGTGTTTACCAGTGAGTGGAACAAGCATGCGGTGCGCACCTATAAAGCGAACAACTACTGCGATCCGCTCCAGCACAACTTTAATGAAGATATTCGTGATATCACACTCAGCCATCACGATGGGGTGAGTGACCAGCAGGCGGCAGAACATATTCGCCAGCATGTTCCTGAACATGACGTGCTGTTAGCCGGATTCCCTTGTCAGCCATTTTCTCTGGCTGGTGTATCAAAGAAAAATGCGTTAGGGCGGGCACATGGTTTCGCCTGTGATACGCAAGGCACGCTATTTTTTGACGTGGTGCGCATTATCGATGCGCGTCGGCCCGCCATATTTGTGCTCGAAAACGTCAAAAACCTGAAGAGTCACGATCAGGGCAAAACGTTTCGCATCATTATGCAAACGCTGGACGAGCTGGGTTATGACGTAGCGGATGCGGCGGATAACGGTCCGGACGATCCGAAAATCATCGATGGGCAACATTTTTTGCCTCAGCATCGCGAACGTATCGTGCTTGTCGGCTTCCGACGCGATCTGAATTTGAAATCAGACTTCACGCTGCGGGATATTGTCACGCGTTATCCGCCGCGGCGTACTACGCTGGCGGAACTGCTTGAGCCGACCGTCGATGCGAAATATATACTGACGCCGGTGCTGTGGAAATACCTCTATCGCTATGCGAAAAAGCATCAGGCGCGGGGCAATGGATTTGGCTATGGCATGGTGTATCCCGGTAACCCTGATAGCGTAACGCGCACATTATCTGCGCGTTATTATAAAGATGGGGCGGAGATCCTGATTGACCGTGGCTGGGATATGGCGCTGGGTGAAAAAGATTTTGACGATCCGCAGAATCAGCGCCACCGCCCACGCAGACTTACGCCCAGAGAGTGCGCTCGTCTGATGGGGTTTGAATCTCCGCAGGGCTATCAGTTCAGGATCCCTGTGTCAGATACTCAGGCTTATCGCCAGTTTGGTAATTCGGTGGTCGTTCCGGCATTTGCGGCGGTGGCCAGGCTGCTGGAGCCGAAAATCAGGCAGGCAGTTGCTATTCGCGAGTAAGAGAACCAGCGTGGCAGACGTTCACGATAAAGCAACACGCAGTAAAAATATGCGGGCGATAGCTACCCGCGATACCGCAATTGAAAAACGCCTTGCCAGCGTGCTGACAGAGCAGGGGGTAACGTTTCGCGTGCAGGATGCGACGTTACCCGGTCGCCCCGATTTTGTGGTGGATGATTATCATTGTGTGATTTTTACTCACGGCTGTTTCTGGCACCACCACGATTGCTATTTGTTTAAAGTCCCCGCGACACGAACGGAATTCTGGCTGGAAAAAATAGGCAAAAATGTCCAGCGCGATGCGCGGGATTGTGAAAAGTTGCAGGCTCTGGGCTGGCGCGTACTGATTGTCTGGGAGTGCGCCCTGCGTGGTCGTGAAAAGCTGGACGATGAAGCGTTATCTGAACGTGTCATCGAGTGGATCTGCGGCGGTGGCGACACCGCGCAGATCGACACACTCGGTATTCATTTACTGTAACGTTTTTTCCGACGGGGTAGCAACGGCATCCGCTTTAACAGGGAACAGGTATTTCCCCAACGTTACCAGCACCACAGCAAACACGATCACGCCGAGCGCCAGCCATTCGATAGGGGCCAGTCTTTCACCCCCCAGACCGGTACCTAACAGCACGGCTACAACCGGATTGACGTAAGCATAGCTGGTGGCTAGCGCCGGGCTGACATTGCGGATCAGGAACATATACGCATTAATGGCAATAATGGAGCCAAACAGGGCCAGGTAAGCCACAGCCATAAAGCCTGAAAATGTTGGCATGGTGGTCAGTTTTTCCCCAGAGAGTAGCGATGCGCACATCAGCACAATACCGGCGGCTAACATTTCAATGGCTCCGGCCATCATGCCAACGGGTAGCGTAATGCGTGAACCGTATACCGAGCCAAACGCCCAGCTTATTGAACCGATCAGGATCAAAATAGCGCCCCACGGATTGCCACTTAAATTGCCCCCGCTGTTCAGCATGATGATCCCTGCTAGCCCAATCGCTATCCCCAACCATTCCAGCTTGCGCGTTTTGATGCCAAAAAAGTGGCTAAAACACAGCGTAAATAACGGGACGGTGGCGACCACCACGGCGGCAATACCGGAAGGGACATTTTGGTGTTCTGCGACGGTGACCAGCCCATTACCCACAGCCAGCAGCAGGATACCAATTAACGCGGCGTTCAGGATTAGGCGTAAGGGGGGCAGCTTATGCCCACGAATAAGTAAGAAACTTGTTAATAAAATTCCCGCGGAGAGAAAACGTACGGCTGCCATCATTAACGGCGGCCAGCTTTCAACGCCAATGCGAATAACGAAGTACGTGGAACCCCAAATGATGTACAGCGCGAATAGCGCACTGAAAAGCGGTAACAATTGCCTGAAACGCATAATCCCTCACGGTGGAAATAAAAAGGTGCAACATAGTAAACGTCAAAACTATCTTACTGGCGAGATTTATAATTACGTGTTGATGTTAAAAACTTGTTGACCAGAAAGGTCAGTTTCAGCATGGCGTGTTTTACTTCATACTTATGACTGCAAAAAAATAATATTGAGGGTGAAAATTTTGGCAGGAAGTAGCTTACTGACCTTACTCGATGATATCGCCACGCTGCTGGATGATATCTCAGTGATGGGAAAACTGGCCGCGAAAAAAACCGCGGGTGTGCTGGGTGATGATCTGTCGCTTAATGCACAGCAGGTGTCGGGCGTGCGGGCGAACCGCGAACTCCCGGTGGTCTGGAGTGTAGCGAAAGGATCGTTTGTTAACAAAGTTATTCTGGTGCCGTTGGCGCTATTGATAAGCGCATTTATTCCCTGGGCGATCACCCCCTTATTAATGGTAGGCGGGGCGTTTCTCTGTTTTGAAGGGGTGGAAAAGGTTCTGCATACCCTGGAGGCGCGGAAGCACAAAGAAAGCCCGGAAGAGCGTCAGCAGCGTCTGGCTGCTCTGGCCGCACAGGATCCACTCACCTTTGAGAAAGATAAAATCAAAGGGGCAATACGTACCGACTTCATTTTGTCTGCCGAGATTGTCGCAATTACGCTGGGTATTGTAGCGGACGCACCCTTGCTGAATCAGGTGTTGGTGCTATCAGGTATCGCGTTAGTGGTGACCGTGGGCGTGTATGGCCTGGTCGGGATTATCGTTAAGCTTGATGACATTGGGTACTGGTTGGCAGAAAAGCGTAGCCTGCTTGCCCAGTCGTTGGGCAAAGGGTTACTGGTGGTTGCCCCCTGGCTTATGAAAACACTTTCTGTGGTCGGCACACTGGCGATGTTTTTAGTGGGAGGCGGCATTGTGGTACACGGAATATCGCCGCTGCATCATGCGATTGAACATTTTGCTCAGCAGCAAAGTACATTGATTTCGCTAATGCTTCCGACCCTGCTTAACCTGGTGCTCGGCTTTATCATCGGTGGGATTGTCGTTTTGCTGGTAAAAGCTGTCGCCAGAGTGCGCGGGATTTCGCACTAATTGTTACAGGACTGATTACGCAAAACGCCTCCTTGTCATCTAAGGTGTAAAGGTTTCTCTTGATACAGGAGGCAGGTATGGTCTTTTCTGTCAGTGAGGAAGTCACCTCCAAAGAGGGTGGCCCACGTATGATCGTTACCGGGTATGCCAGCGGAATGGTGGAGTGTCGCTGGTACGACGGCTTTGGCGTTAAACGGGAAGCATTCCGTGAAGATGAACTGGTGGTGCCTGGCGAGCGAAGACAGCTCTCCCAGGATGCCTGAACATTTGGCTCGACCGTAACCTGGTGATCTCTCACCCATTAGTTATATTTATCATTCTGGTGAGAATTATTTACTTGTCAGGCAAAAAAATTGCAGATAAGGTTTGGTTCACATCAGATTTTCTGGTGTAACGAATTTACAAGTGCTTCTTGCATAAGCAAGCTTGATCCCGACCCGATAAGGGCCGGGATTTTTTTCGCCCTCAGTCAGCGATTGATCTCCGACACGCTAAAGTCATGGATATCAAGCTCGAACGCATCGGCCAGTTCATGCCATGTATGGTAATCACGCCCGTCAACGCTGACGCGCTCCGGGTCATCCTGGCTGCGATGAATTTCACTCTCGCAGATTTCGTTGATTGCCTTTAGCAGCGCGTCGACATCGACGCTGACTTCACGTTTGGCCGTATCGCTGTACTCTTTCGCGGTTTTCATCCTCATACCTCTCAACCGTTAAGGATACCGGGGGAGCGTACCCAAACATCAGATACGCACAACTTAAGTATAGACCGTCGATAAAACCCGCAATCGCGCGTGCACAGCGCTGCCAGAAAAAGGAATTTGTTCTACACTGGCACAAAGCCACAGGAGGAAAACTATGAAGGTGAATGATCGGGTCACAGTCAAAACGGACGGCGGTCCTCGTCGACCGGGCGTGGTACTGGCAATCGAAGAATTTAGTGAAGGCACCATGTACCTGGTTTCGCTGGAAGACTACCCGCTCGGTATCTGGTTCTTTAATGAATCAGGTCATCAGGATGGTATCTTTGTGGAAAAAGTGGAGTGAGATGAGTTTCGCTGTTTGATTCTGACTGGTGGAGTCGCCACCAGTCAGAACGTTTTAGCGCATATTCACAAAGATACCATTGGTGACGTTATCCGTAAGCCTTACAACGTGATAGATAACTTGCTTATTATGCGTTTTAATCTTTCGTTTTATATTCCCCTTATGGGATGACACCGTCTTGGCTTTGATATTCATTTGATCTGATATCTGTATTGTTCCCTGACCCTCCATCCACATACGCAGCATGCTGGATTCGGTTCGACTTAATGATAATGTCGGCAGATTCACATCAATAGCAATATCTACTTCCTTTTTCAGAATATCGCCAAGTAGTTTATCCAGTGAATCAGGTTTAATCGATTTAGAACTAATCAATAAATTTTTTCTGACGAGTAGATATTCATCAAAATGCACGTTGGCAATTGCCATAAACACAATAAATAATGTTCTGGGATGCTGATTAATGATTTGCTTTATTTGCTGGCTATTAGCAGGATCGTGGATAAAGCAGTCCTCATTAATAAACACCACAGCGGGTTGTTGAGAGACACAGGCGAGACTGAGTTCATCAACGTTGGAAATGTTGTTGATTTCCCTTTTTTTCACTCCCCGACTTACCAGATATCCGGTTAACCCTAGTCGGGTGTAACTGCATAAATCCATAATAATCGTTGACATGGCATACCCTCACTCAATGCGTAACGATAATTCCCCTTACCTGATTATTTCATCACAACTAAACGGAATAATAACGACCCAAGATGACGCTTTCGCTGTTTTTCAGGCGAATTTACTATCCCGTAAAGTTGCGTATAATTTGCCAGGAAACATCTTAAAGTAAAGTGAATGTTGCGTTATGTGAGTGAGACAAAAACAAATAAGCCGCGACAGAGATATCCTGGTGGATGTTGTCACTTTTTAAATTTAGGACAATCCTTAGTAAAACAGGATAAAAAATAAGGGTTATTATTTTCCAGGCATTTCGCTGACGATATCGGCCAGTAAATTAAAAATCTCACTGAATAATCGTTCACAGAATGGCGCAATTAATGGCATTAGCGCCGCCATTAGTGAAATACCTACGGTCAGAGTGAGAGGAAAGCCGATGACGAAAACCGACAGCTGTGGTGCCATGCGATTTAACAAACCAAGTGCGAGGTTCAGCGTGAGCAGTAGCGTCATTACCGGCAGGGCCAGCATTAGCCCGTTGAGGAAAATCAGGCTACCTGCCCGTGCCAGCGCGAGAAACGCATTGCTGTTCACCGGATTGCCGCCGATGGGCAGAGTATGAAAAGTATCTACCAGCAGCGAAATCAGCCATAAATGGCCGTTAAAGGTCAGGAACAGCAGCATGGCGAGCATGTCGATCAGTCGTGCCAGAACCGGCATATTCAGACGGCTACCGGGATCGAAGAACGTCGCGAAGGAAAGGCCCATTTGCAGGCCAATTAATTCCCCGGCGGTACGTACTGCGGCAAACGCAAACTGCATGGTGAAGCCTAATGCGATACCGATCAGGATTTGTTGCATTGCCTGCCAAAGCGCGCCAACAGAAAAGATGGGGACGTCAACGGCGGGAATCGATGGGGCGATAACGACGGTAATCATCAACCCCAGCCCCAGCTTTACCCGTTTGGGGATGGCTCGTTCACTGAGGATGGGGGCCGTTGAGATGAGCGCCAGTATGCGCAACAAAGGCCAGAAGTATAAATTCAGCCAGTGGAGCCACTCAACGCTGGACACCTGCAACATAACGTTGTCTACCCGATGATATAGGGGATATTGCTGAACAGCGTACGCACGTAGTCGAGCAGCAGGTTAAGCATCCACGGGCCAGCAACAATGATGGCAATAAACACCGCGACAATTTTGGGGATGAAGGACAGCGTCATTTCGTTAATCTGGGTCGCCGCCTGCAGAATACTGATGATAAGACCCGTGATGAGAGCGACCAACAGCAAAGGCGCGGCAAGGGCCAGGGCGACTTTCATCGCCTCTGTGCCCATCATCATGACCGATTCAGGAGTCATTTCGTGCCCCTAACTGTAAAAGCTTTGTGCCAGCGAGCCGACAAGTAGCTGCCAACCGTCTACCAACACAAACAGCATCAGCTTGAACGGCAACGCGATTGTGGCGGGCGGGACCATCATCATCCCGAGCGCCATCAACACGCTGGCGATCACCAGGTCGATAATCAGAAACGGAATAAAAATGGTAAAGCCTATCTGGAATGCTGTTTTCAGCTCACTGGTGACATAAGCGGGCAGCAAAATTCGCATCGGCACGGCTTCTGGTCCCTGTAACGGACCGCTGTTTGCTAAGCGCGCGAAGAGTGCCAGATCGGCTTCACGGGTCTGGCGCAACATAAACTCACGCAGCGGCTGGGCGCCTTTCTCCATGGCTTCCTGCATGGAGATCTTCTCTTCGCTGAACGGTTGGTATGCGTCAACGTAGATTTTATCGATCACCGGCGACATGATGAAAAAGGTCAAAAAGAGCGCCAGGCCCAGGAGCACCTGGTTAGGTGGTGCTGAGGGGGTACCCAGCGCATTTCGCAGGAGACCGAAAACGATGATGATGCGGGTGAAGCTGGTCATCATCAGCAAAATTGCAGGCAGGAACGTCAGCGAGGTGATGAACACCAGCGTCTGCACGGGCAACGTCCAGTTTTGTCCGCCGCCCGGCAACGGCTGACTGACCAGACCCGGGAGTTGGGCGAGGGCAACGGGGCTGAAAAGCCACAAGCCTGCAAGCGTAAGGGATAACAAACGGCGCATCAGGATCTCCCAGGACGCTTCAGCAAACTCTTCATCATGGCCTGGAAATCCGCAGGGGAGGCCGTTTTTTCTTCTGCATCGGCAGGTGCCGGGGGCAGGGTATGCAGGACATTAATCTGCGAGGCTGTGACGCCCAGTACCAGACGGGCATCTTCGACCTCGACAATCACCACGCGCTCACGTGGACCCAGTGAGGTGCTGGCCGTGACTTTCAGCCCACGCGTACCGGCACTTTTGGGGGCAAACCCCAGACGTTTAATGACCCAGGCCGCCGCCAGGATCAAGACGATGATCCCGAGCAGCGCGCCGCTTACCTGCACCAGCGGTGAGCCGGGAACGGCGGCGGGTTGAGAAACGGTAGCCTGGGTATTCATGATTAACGGCTCAGGCGGCGCATACGTTCAGACGGGGTGATAATGTCAGTGATACGCACACCGTATTTATCCGCAACTACGACGACTTCGCCCTGGGCAATCAGATAACCGTTGATCAGAATATCCAGCGGTTCGCCTGCAAGACCATCCAGTGCGACAACCGAACCCTGCGTCAGACGCAGCAGCTCTTTGATGGTCATGCGGGTACGGCCCAGTTCGACGGTCAGCTTGACCGGAATGTCCATGATCAGGTCGATGTCCTGCAAAGCACCGCTGACGTCGCCGCCACCTAACTGCTGGAATACCGCATCGGCCGCACTTTTGGTGGGCGTGGTTTTTTGCTCGTTTAACGCGTCAGCCCACAGATCGTCCAATGCGCCAGTGTTCTCATCGGACGGATTATTCATATCACTCATTTGGGCTGTTCCTCATTCAGCGAATTCAAAATCGGGTTTATCAGATGTTCTACGCGTAACGCATACTGACCGTTTACGGTGCCATACTGGCTGGTCAGCACAGGCACGCCGTCCACATGAGCAATAATGCGGTCGGGTTTTTCAATCGGCAGTACATCGCCGGGTTTCAGTTTTAAAATCTGGGATAGCCGCAGCGGAATGTCGGCAAAGTTTGCCACCAGCTCCAGCTCAGAATGCTGAACCTGACGCACCAGATTATTGCGCCAGTTCTGATCTTCATTACGCGAGTTTTCCAGCGGCGGGTTCACCAGCAGCTCACGCAACGGTTCAATCATGCTGAATGGCAGACAGATGTTAAATTCACCGGTCAGGTTGCCAATTTCAACGTGGAACGGAGTGTTCACCACAATGTCGTTAGGAGAAGTGGTGATATTGGTAAATTTCACCTGCATCTCGGAACGAACGTATTCCACTTCCAGCGGGTTGATGGCCTTCCACGCGTCGCTGTAGCTTTCCAGCGCCAGCTTCAGCATGCGGTTAATAACGCGCTGTTCCGTGTGCGTAAATTCGCGGCCTTCGACTTTCGTCGGGAAACGACCGTCACCGCCAAACAGGTTGTCTACGGCGATAAATACCAGACTCGGTGAGAACACCACCAGACCCGTACCGCGCAGCGGCTTCAGGTGGATTAAGTTCAGGTTGGTCGGAACCGGTAAGTTGCGCGCAAATTCATGGTATGGCTGGATACGGATCGCACCCACGGTAATATCCGGGCTACGGCGCAACAGGTTAAATAATCCCATTCGGAACTGGCGCGCAAAGCGTTCGTTAATGATCTCCAACGCCTGTAAACGCTCACGTACCACGCGACGCTGAGTGTTGGGATCATAAGGACGAATATCGCTTTCTTTTGCGATACCTGAAATGGGTTCGTCTTTGGTTTCGCTATCGCCGTTGAGCAATGCGTCGATTTCAGCCTGAGAAAGAATACTGTCGCCCATGTCTTTACCGCAGAATAAAAGCTGTATAAAGAACGTCGGTGACAACCTGTTTCGGCTGCCCGACAACGAGCGGAGTCGCCAGCGTCTCTTTGATGGCGGTAATCAGCTGTTGCTTACCTTCCTCGGTGGCGAGTGTGGCTGCATTCTGACGAGAGAACAGCAGCAGCAGGCGGCTGCGCACTTCCGGCAGATATTCGTTAAGACGTGAACGTGTCGCCTCATCTTTCATGCGCAGCGTGATACCGATATACAGCACACGATCTGCATCACCCAGATTGACGGTAAAGGTATCCAGCGCAAAGAACACCGGGGCTGGCGGTGGAGGCGGTTCCGCTTTGACGCTGGCGGACGGCTGCTGCTGCATGCGCCAGTAGCTATAACCCGCAGTTGCGCAGGCGGCGAGAGTAATTAATACCAGCAGAGGGATCCAAATAGCGCGTTTACTTTTTTTGTTAATCGCGGAGTCAGTCATCAGATACGGGCTTCCTGTTTCGGTACAGCTTATGGGCTGATTATCCCGTGTCCTGTCCACGACAAAGCGTGGAAAAGACGCGGATAATCATGCTACCTCTGGCGTTAGGCGAAGATGTCTACTGCGCCATCGCCGCGGGCAGCGGCTTGCAGCGAGGCTGGGGTTGCCAGTATTGCGTCATCTTCAGCGGCAAAAATGTCTTGTCCTTGAGCGCGACCAGCCTGCTGTTGCTGCCCGGAAGACTGCTGATGGCCAGCGAAGCTTTCACTGCTGATGTTGCTTTGCCCCAGTTGAATGCCGCTTTCAGCCAACTGCGTACGCAGCATCGGTAATGCGGCTTCCAGTGCGGCGCGCACGTGACTGTGCGGTGAAACCATTTGTAACTGTGCGAGGTTGTCGTCCAGCTTGAGGGAAATATGTACCTGACCCAGGTCTTGCGGATGCAGACGCAGCTCTGCGCTTTGCTGGCCCTGGCGCGTGAACAATGTGACGTGCTGGCTCAGCGATTGCTGCCATTCATGGCTACCTAACGGAGCGCTTAACACCGGCGCGGCCGTCGGTAACGGTTGTGCGTGTGTTTGTGGACCACTTAGCGGGGCCGCAGTCATGCCAATGCTGGTCGGTGACGGGGTGCTGTCGATTTCAGCTCTGGCGTTCGCCGCCGCCGTCAGCGGGGTTAGTGTTGGATTGTTTGCCTGATTAGCACCACCGCCAGCAAGTGTGACATCCGCTTTACCTTTTTTGGCATCACCCGGCAGCAATTCGTCTGCGTTATCAGTCGTCGCGCCGTGTGCAGCGCCACGTGACAACACCGAAAGCGTGGCATCAACCGGGGCTGGTGCGCTGTCGACGGCAGGCGTTGCCAGCGGTTGTCCTGGTAGCATGGCGAACAGTGCGCTCAGGTTGGCGAGATCGTCATCACTCAGCGTAGTGTTTTTTTCGTCCTGCTGAGCAACTTTGCCCAGCGTCGTCAGGGCATTAGCTTTCAGTGAAGGTGTGAGAGCAGACAACAGTTGCTGAGCGTCTGTCATGTCGGCAAGAGAAGCCTCGGTTTGTAGCTCCTGTTGCGCCAACAGATCGGTTAATTTGACCGACTGTGCGGCATCGCCATTTTTTTGCAGTAACCCTTTTTGCAGCTTACTGCTGGCCGCCTGTAAGTCGGCAAGCGACAGCGGAGCGTCTTTACCCTGCGCGTCGCCCGCACCTAATGCGCCAGCCAGCAGCGCTAAAAAATCCTCGGGTGAATCTACCGCTTTGCCTGACTGAAGACCTGCGGCTACGTCGGTGTCGGTGGTAATCAGTTGGGGTAAAGTAATCATTCGGGTTTCCTCATAGCTGCGCGCTGAGCAAATTCATCCATTTTTTTCTGATCCAGACGGTTTTCGGCCAGTAACGCCGCCGAGGTTTGTCTGTCCTGCAACGTCTGCCACGCCTGTAATCGTTGTTTTTTGTCGCGCCAACTGTTCAAAGCCATGTCCACTTTTTGCGTCCACTGATTGAGCTGTTGGCGGTGTTGTTCAATCGCTTTTTCCAGCGTCTGAATAAATTGCTGGTAGTTAATCCAGCGATTGCTGGTAATACCCTGGCCCATATCGGTATTCAGATTGTTGCGATACTCATGCTGATAATCGATCAGCATTTTTAACTGTTCTTCTGCCTGCTGACAGCCACGACGCATCTCTCCTAATAAGACAGCGGCGTCATCTACCTCTTTTTCAGCCAGGTCTTTCAGTGTTGCTAACGCACCATGTTGTGCCATGACCTATGCTCTCCTGCTTAATCACACACCAGGGAAAATCAGTTCTAAAGCTTGTAGAGAATCTTCCCAGTCAGCCCGTTCAAAGATGCCTTGCTGTAAAAACGCTTCCAGCTGTGGCCATAAGGCGATGGCTTTATCCAGCATTGGATCGCTGCCTTTGGCATACGCCCCCACGCTAACCAGATCGCGGTTACGCTGGAAGCTGGACAGCAACTGTTTAAAGTTGCGCACCCGTGCGTAGTGTTTTTCACTAATGAGCGCGGTCATGGCGCGGCTGATCGAGGCTTCAATATCGATGGCCGGATAGTGACCCGCCTCGGCCAGATGGCGGGACAGCACAATGTGGCCGTCCAGAATCGCGCGCGCGGAATCGGCAATCGGGTCCTGCTGGTCGTCACCCTCGGTCAGGACAGTGTAAAACGCGGTAACTGAACCGCCGCCGTGAATACCGTTCCCGGCACGTTCAACCAGCGCCGGTAATTTGGCGAATACTGACGGCGGATAACCTTTAGTCGCCGGCGGCTCGCCGATCGCCAGGGCTATCTCACGTTGCGCCATCGCATAGCGGGTGAGGGAATCCATAATCAGCAATACGTGCTGCCCGCGATCGCGGAAATCTTCGGCGATGCGCGTGGCGTAGGCCGCGCCTTGCATACGTAACAGCGGCGAGACGTCCGCCGGAGCGGCAATCACTACCGAGCGTGCGCGACCGTCAGCGCCGAGAATATTTTCAATAAAATCTTTAACTTCGCGGCCACGCTCGCCAATCAGGCCCACGACGATGACGTCGGCCTGGGTATAGCGCGCCATCATGCCGAGCAGGACGCTTTTACCGACGCCGGAACCTGCGAAAAGCCCCATACGCTGGCCGCGACCAACGGTTAACAACGCGTTGATGGGGCGTACGCCAGTATCCAGGACGTGTTCAATTGCGGTCCGTTGCAGCGGGTTAAACGGCGGTGTAATCAGCGCGCCGGTTTCGGTGGTATCCGGGGCGGGCAGTCCGTCGAGCGGTTTGCCGCTACCGTCCAGCACACGACCCAGCAGAGCAGGGCCAAGCGGTAATTGCTTCCCGCTTTGCAGACCTTCTCCGGCAATGTTCTTCGCGTATACGCGTGCGCCGGGCAGAACGCCTTCGACCTCCTCGAGCGGCATCAGAAACAGACGTTGACCGTTAAAGCCTACGACTTCGCTTTCAACTTCCTGGGTTTCGTTGCCATCCTGGCGTTCAATGACGCAGGTGGCACCCAGCGGCAGCTGTAACCCCGTAGCTTCCAGCACCAGCCCGGTGGCGCGGGTCAGACGACCGTAACGACGCACCGCAGGCAGCAGCGACATTTTCTCTTCGAAGTTGTCCAGCGTATTGAGCCAGCGAGTCAGGCGAGTAGTCATTACACGACTCCCGGCGCTGCCAGACGGCAGAGTTCTTGCCAGCGTGTGGCGACGCTGGCATCCAGATCGCCTTCGTCGGCTGAGACTTTACATCCGCCGTGATGCAGCGTGGGATCGCCGCGCAGCCGCCAGCCGTGCAGGCTGAGAGTGGCACCGAGCATCTCCTCAACACGCTGGAGATCGTCCGGATGTACGCGCAGCTGCGGTTTACCGCTAAACAGCGGTTCCTGTTGTAATAACTGTTGGATCTGCTTAATCAGCGCAGCGTTATCCACGATAGGCGTCTGACCAATCACCTGACGCGCAGCTTCCAGCGCCATTTGCATCAGGCGCGAGGCAATGACGCTGTCCAGTGCGTCCAGCGTATTCTGAAACTCGCTCACCAGTTGCTGCATACGGGCATGAATCGGCGCATGCTGCGCACGCGCCTGGTTCTGGCCTTGCTCCAGCCCCTGGCTCAGACCTTCCTGATAGCCTTGTTCATGACCCTTTTGTCGACCTTCCGCCAGCCCCGCGTTATACCCTTGCTCATGGGCCTGCATTTGCAGCTGTGCGAGCTGTTGTTCAAGCTGTTGCTCTGCTGAAAGCTCGGGTTCTTCCGTCTCTTCGGACAGCGGCGTTTCGCTGTGGTCGGCCAGCACGAACTCTGCCATCGGTGGGGCGAGATCGTCCGGAGTCCAGACTTTCCACGGCAGTTCGTTAGACATAGGTATCCTCGCCGCTGCCGATCACCATCTCGCCGGTTTCCGCCAGACGACGCACAATAAGCAGAATCGCTTTCTGTTCGTTTTCCACCTGCGACAAGCGCACCGGACCGCGGTTGGCAAGGTCGTCGCGCAGAATATCGGCAGCACGTTGCGACATGTTGCGCAGGAACTTCTCGCGTAGCGGCTGTTCGGCACCTTTCAGCGCAATCAGCAGCGATTCGGAATCCACTTCCTGCAGCAGGCGCTGGATACTGCGATCGTCGACGTCCACCAGGTTTTCGAACAGGAACATCTCGTCGATAATTTTCTGCGCCAGTTCGCCGTCGAACTCGCGTACGGCGGTGATAACCGCTTCTTCCTGCTGGGTTTTCATCAGGTTGATAATTTCTGCCGCCGTTCTCACGCCGCCCATTTTGCTGCGCTTGAGGTTCTGGCCATCGAGCAGACCGTTCAGTACCTCGGTCAGTTCTGCCAGCGCGGCAGGCTGCACGCCGCCGAAGGTAGCAATACGCAGCATCACGTCGTGACGTAAACGCTCGTCGAACAGCGCCAGAATATCGGCGGCCTGGCCCCGTTTGAGGTGCACCAGAATGGTGGCGATAATCTGCGGATGCTCGTCGCGGATAAGGTCGGCGGCGCTTTGCGGCTCCATAAAGTTGAGCGTTTCAATGCCGCTGGTGGTATCGCGGGTTTCCAGAATATCTTCCAGCAGGCTGGAGGCGCGTTCCTCGCCCAGCGCTTTCACCAGCACGGAGCGCAGATATTCGTTGGCGTTGATATTCAGCGCGGCAAACTGTTCTGCTTCTTGCTCAAATTCGGCCAGCACTTCCGTCAACTGTTTGTTGGAGATCTGGCGTACGTTCGCCATCGCTGTACTCAGCGCCTGAACTTCGCGCGTGGAAAGGTGTTTAAACACCTCAGCAGCGCGATCTTCGCCAATGGTCATCAGCAGGATGACGCTTTTATCGGTACCGGTAAGGGCATTACTCATGATCGTTACTCATCCACTGGCGAATGACCAGCGCCACGACGCGCGGATCGTTATCTGACATTTCACGAATACGCTGGCTCATCACTTCTGCACCCAGACGCTGATTCGTACGACGCTGCTGGGTCTGTTCGTCTTTGCTGAGGCGAACTTCTACCGCTTCTTCGGTTTCCTGACGAATACGCGTTTGTTCTTGTACCGCTTTTGCTTCTTCGCTGCGGCGAACCAACTGCGGGCGAACAGCTTTGCGCCACAGGATCCAGGCAACTAGCAGAACCAGTAACCAACGGCCTGCGGTCATCAACTGATCAATAAAGAACGGCTGTTTCCAGAACGGCAGCTCGCCAATGGAATCGTCGGTCGCCGTGAACGGAGAGTTCACCACGTTCAGGGTATCGCCACGTTTATCGGAGAAGCCCATCGCTTCGCGGGTCAGGTCCTCAATCTGTTTCATCTGATCGGCGGTTAACGGCAGTGGTTTGCCGTCCGGCAACGTTTTATAGTTGACCACCACAGCCACCGATAGACGCTGCACATCGCCGACGTTCATTTTGGTGTGGCGAATGGTACGGTCGACTTCATAGTTGCTGGTTTCATTGCGCTGCGTACTGCGTGGACCGGCATTATTGCTGTTATTTGCCGTCTGCGTGGTTTGCGCATTTTGCTGATTAGCCGGTGGGTTGGCGATTGGCGCGGTATTCGCCGGTGCTGGCTGATTAGACAATGCGCCCGGTACGCCGCCCGGCGCTCCGCTACCGATCTGCTCACTGACGTTTAACTGGCGTGAACGCAGCACGGCCTGGGAATCATCACCGTTTGGACGGTACTGTTCTTCGGTTTGCTCTTTATTAGCAAAATCCAGCTGCGCGGTGACCTGCGCATGTACGTTACCGTTGCCGACAATCGGCGACAGGATCGATTCGATACGACGTTGAACACGGCCTTCGACATCGCTGGCGTATTTCAACTGCGCATCGTTAAGATCGCGGCTGCTGGTGTTCGACTGAGTTAACAGATGACCCGCCTGGTCGACCAGCGTAACGTTGCCCGGCGGTAACCCGGCGACAGCGCTGGAAACCAGATGCGTAACTGCACTGATCTGACCTTCATCCAGTGCGCGACCCGGTTCAAGATTCACGGTCACGGAGGCTGAAGGCGCTTTTTGCTCACGCACAAACAGCGACGGTTTCGGCATTGCCAGATGCACGCGGGCGCGTTTTACCGGTCCCAGCGTTTCAATGGTACGGGCTAATTCACCTTCCAGCGCACGCTGGTAGTTGACCTGCTCGCTAAACTGGCTGATACCAAACTTTTCCTGATCCAGCAGTTCAAAACCAACGGCGCCGCCTTTCGGTAGGCCTTGCTGCGCCAGACGTAAACGTAGTTCGTGGACTTTATCGGCAGGAACTTCTATAGCACCGCTTCCCTCAGTAAAACGATAGGGAACGTTCATCTGCGTCAGTTGGGTGACAATCGCGCCACCATCCTGATCGGAAAGATTGCTGAACAGCGTGCGATAGTCAGGCGCTTTGGCCCACAGGACCATCGCCACGATGATAGCGACGGCAGCGGCTCCCGCCACAATCAAAGGAATTCTGGGATTCGCGCGCAGGCGGTTTAACCACTCGAGAGGTTTAAGCTGGGTTGCAGTCGATGCTGTCGCACTCATCTCGCACCTCGTGGCTTATCGTGGACGGCGTTTTTTGCAAAGTGGAACAAGACTCACTCCCGGGTCAGCAAACTCGAAAAATTGACGGTCTCATTATTTGCGGTTTCGAATTTTTCTATGCGTTAAAAACCGTGGTTTTTTATCGTTATTTAACGCCTTTATCTTATTGACTAACTGGTAATCTCAGCTACGTAAAAAATCATCCAGGGGATCAGAATGTCGGCAATACAGGGGATTGAAGGGGTCATCAGCCAGTTACAGGCCACGGCGATGTCAGCAAAAATGCAGGATATGCAGCCACAACCGACCGTGAGTTTTGCCGGACAACTGCATGCGGCGTTAGACAGAATCAGCGATGTGCAAACCGCGTCCCGTACGCAGGCTGAGAAATTTACCCTGGGTGAGCCGGGTATTGCGTTAAATGATGTGATGACCGATATGCAAAAAGCGTCGGTATCGATGCAGATGGGTATTCAGGTGCGTAACAAACTGGTGTCGGCGTATCAGGAAGTCATGTCCATGCAAGTTTAGGCTGCATAACCTAATGATATTTAATGTTAATATCCATCCGATCCTACCGCATGGGGCATGGATGGGGCAAACTCACTCAATTTCTGGTTGAGTATGAGTACCTGGTCCTGGTTGTTTTCTGCCATCCAGGATCCGTACACCCGGTAAACCATTTGCGCGTCGGTGTGGCCCATTTGCTTCGCGATGAAATTAGGGTTGGCACCGGCGGCCAACGACCAGCATGCATACGTGTGTCTTGACTGGTATGCTCTGCGATAGCGAATCCCGGCGCGCCGCATTGCCGCCTCCCACGACTGGTTGATCGACCCTACTGCATAATGATGCCCAGCCCGGCCATTACGCGATACGATCTGCGGGTTGAACACGAACGTGCATGGATGCACATCAGTACGGCCGTATTCACGTAATTTCACCTCAACCTGATATTGCTTGTTCAGCCTGGTCATTTCAGCCTGGTTCTTCAACACATCGATGGCTGGCTGTATAAGGTTAATGATGCGATCCGTTCCGGCCTCAGTTTTAGGAAGGGTGAACTCCTTCGTTAAAGTGTGGTTGCGACGGATCATCATCGTTCCAGCTTTCAGGTCGATATCTTCCCATGCCAGAGATACCAGCTCTCCATGCCTCACCCCTGTGTACACGGCCAGAGACCACATGTTTTTCAATTGCTGATGAGTACATGCATTAATCATCCTGACGAACTCCTCTCGTGTGAGCGGATCTGGTTCAGTACGAGACCGTTTGAGCATGGAAATGCCGTTAAACGGATTCGCCTTAACATAACCACTGTCCGCAGCGAAGTTAAACATGCCTGACATGGTTCTCATGTAGTTGTTGACAGTCCTGACGGATCTTCCTTTTACTGGTGTCTTTTGTCCTGTCTTCAATACGTGATAGCCGGTTAACAACTCCTTCCTTATAAAAAGCAGGTCTTCCTGTGTCACCGCAGATACCAGCTTGTCCCCACCAATTCTCGGTATCATGTTGCGCGCTATAGATGAATAGCGTGACATCGCGTTGGTGCTGATCTCCATCCGCTTCAACTCAAGCCACTTGTTCGCCAACTCGAGCACAGTGATTTCCTTATTCTCTACTCCGAATTTTTTCAGGTTCGGCGAGTCCGGGAACTGAGCAGCATAATTGAAGTTACCAGTCTTTATCGCAAAGCAAACTGACGCGCGCAATTCGCCTGCAACCTTCCTGTTTTTTGATGTATCTGGCACGCCTAGGCTTTCACGCACCCGGGTGCCTTTATAGATGAACCATATGCGGAGCGTGCCGCCATGGTTCTCCACGCCTGTTGGGTATGCTGACTTAGCCATTATTCCCTCCTGACGTCCAAGAGCCCGCTAAGCATAAACGGATCTTCATTGGCGCGCACCCGGCTGTTTCTTTGACATGCTCTCAACCCACTGGTCAATAGCCTTTCTGTTGTACATACACTCGCTGTTTTTCTTAGGCACTCCGTCAGGGGAAACATGCAGATATTCCCGTCCTACCATCCAGCAATTTTTTCGGGCCCGCTCGATAGTGCCCGGGCGAAGGCCGGTAATCTCGACGAGCTTTTCTTCGGTCACCCAGTCGTTGGGTACGATTAAGGTCATTTCGCTCATGGGTATCTCCAGGCAAAAAGAAGCCCGGACGAACCGGGCAAATGGGGGATATCCTCGGCACCTCAAACGTTATCACCGCGCCAGAGGTTATGCGCCTGTATCAGGATATCGAAAGTGTTGCTACCGACTTCGGTACCACCTCAGAAGAGTACAAGGCAGCCAATCTTTACTTCCAGCAGTCACCGCAACCGCGGGATTTGTACATTGGTAAAATGAGCAAAACACCGGTACCTGCTACAGCTGGAACCCTCACCGGCGCTCAACTCAATGCCACCGAACAACGTATTGAAAACTTCAGCGCTGTCACCGATGGCGCACTGAATATCACCATTGATGGCACTGCAAAAAATATCAGTGCTGTAGACCTGTCTGCGGTGACCACGTTGGCAGAAGTGGCAACGGCCATCAGCACCAAACTGGCCGGCGCTGTTGTGACCTGGAATGCTGTTACCGCACACTTCCTGATTACTTCGCCAACAACCGGTGCAGCATCAATCGTTGGCATTCCTTCGGCCGCTGGTGCAGGAACGGATCTGGCTCCGTTAATGGGAATTAATGCGGCAAGTAATCCGACAGCGGTAAGTGGAACTGATGCTCAGGCTGGTTCTGCGGTTCCTTCTGTGGCGACTGCTTTGGGATACTCTGCTGACTGGTACGGCCTTGTCATTGCTGACACGAGTATGACAGATCAGGATCATCTTGATGTTTCTGCTCTCATTGGCTCCGCAAGCGACTCCCGTATATATGGTGTGACTACTGCCGATGCCAAAGTTCTTAGTTCCACGGATGCTTCTGACATTGCCAGCAAATTGAAAGCTGCTGGCTACGTGCGCACGTTCTGTCAGTACAGCCAGGTACCGTATGCAGCAGCTTCTGCATTCGGGCGTGCGTTCACTGTCAACTTCCTGGGAAATAACACCACCATTACCCTGAAATTCAAGCAGGAGCCGGGCATCACTGCCGAGACAGTCACCGCGCAACAGGCTGACACGCTGAAGGCCAAAAACTGCAACGTGTTCGTGCGTTATGCCAACGACACAGCAATCATCCAGGAAGGGGTGATGTCCAACGGCGACTTCTTCGACGAACGTCACGGACTCGACTGGCTGCAGAACTACGTCCAGAACAACCTATGGAACCTGCTTTACACCTCCACCACCAAAATTCCACAGACTGAAGCTGGTGTGACGCGCCTGGTAACCAACATTGAGCAATCGATGGACCTGGGGGCGAATAACGGCCTGGTGGCTCCAGGTATCTGGAATGGGGGTAACGTTGGGCAACTGACGGCAGGGGATATGCTGACCAAAGGCTATTACGTCTTCGCTAACTCGCTCAATGCGCAAGCTCAGGCAGACCGTGAGGCGCGAAAAGCTCCGGTGATCCAGGTGGCAACCAAACTGGCGGGTGCTATCCACTTCGCTGACGTATTAATCGACGTGGTGCGCTAAGGAGACCCTGAATGAGCACTTATTCTTTTCTGGATATCACGGGGTCAATGACTGGCCCAACCGGGGTGATTGATCTTGGCTCTGGTTCCGCCAACTCCGAAGAAGGTATCACCGTCGCCATGGTGGAAAATAAAAACACCATGACGATTGGGGCAGATGGTGAAGGTATGCACTCTCTGCACGCTGGCAAGGCGGGAACAGTTACCGTCAATTTGTTGAAAACATCTCCTGTAAATAAAAAGCTGTCTCTGGCGTATAACGCGCAAAGCGTGTCTTCTGCGCTTTGGGGCAACAACGTATTCGTATTTCGCAATACGGCCTCCGGCGACATCATGACAGCGCGCGGTGGGGCATTCCAGAAACACCCTGACTGGCAGAACGCCAAAGAAGGCGGGACAGTGGCCTGGGTATTCGACTGCATCAAAATCGACCCGTTCCTGGGGGAGTATTAATCCATGGAAATCACCATCAAGAATGAGCAGTACCGTATCGCTAAACTGAGCGTTTTCGAGCAATTGAAAGTATCCCGCAAGCTATTGCCTGTACTGGCAGGTCTGGTCTCGGACTTCCGTAATATCCAGTCAAAGCTCAGTGCGAAGGACACCGAAGGCGCGCTGGAGAGCATCGTGCCGAAGATTGCTGACGCTGTTTCCGGCCTAAGCGATGCTGATGTGGATGCGATCCTGTTCCCTTGCCTGCAGGTGGTTGCACGTAAACACCTGAACGCCTGGGTTCCAGTGTGCCAGCAGGGGACTATGGCATTCGATGATATCGACCTTTTTGTAATGCTGCAGTTGGTGGCGCGGGTGGTCGCGGATTCTCTGGGAAATTTTTTGCAAGGACTTCCTACCGGCGAGACGAGTATCCTGCCAGTGGAATAACCTTCAACACCTTGCCGGGCGGTGAGGATTACATCCTTCGCCCGGCGCTCGCCTTCAACCTCGATCAGAAAGACCTCGACAGCGGTGCAGTTGACCTGTGCCGAATCGCGCTGCTTAACGATTACCTTGATATGCGTGACGATAACGACGCGCGTGTAGCCAAATGGAGAGCCCAGAATAATGGCTGATACAATCCGTGATTACCTGGTCTCTCTGGGGTTCGATATCGACGGCGCTGGTCAGGCGAAGTTTGAAGCCACGCTCAAAGGCGTAGCGGCAAACGTTGTTAAGCTGGGTGCAGCGGTGGAATCCACGGCGCTGGCGATTGTTGGTTTTACGACCTCGATCGCCAACGGCCTGGACAAACTGTACTGGGCGTCACAGCGGACCGGAGCTTCGGTAAACGGTATTAAGGCCCTTGGCTATGCTGCGTCCCAAACTGGGTCCAGTGCTGAGGCTGCCCAGAACTCACTGGAGAGCCTGGCGCGATTCATGCGCAGTAATCCGGGCGCGGAAGGGTTCCTGAATCGCCTTGGTGTGCAGACGCGGGATGCGTCCGGGCAAATGCGTGACATGTCATCCATCTTCACCGGCGTTGGTCAGCGCCTCAGCAATATGCCGTATTACCGGGCAAACCAGTACGCGCAGATGCTGGGCATCGACGAAAACACCCTGATGGCGATGCGCCGTGGGATGTCTGGCTTCACGGCTGAATACCAGTCGATGATGCAGAAGACTGGTTTTGACGCGGATAAGGCGGCGCAGCAGTCCAACAAATTCATGACCTCAATGCGGCAATTTGTGTCGCTGCTGGGGATCCTGCGCGATAAGGTCGGCTCAAACCTGGCTGGTGGCCTGAGCGGCACGCTGAATAACCTTAGTAAGCAGATGTTGGAGAACTGGCCGAAGATAGAGAACGTCGTCACAAAGGTTGTGAAGGGTGTGCTCTTCGCGGCGGATGTGATAGCTCAGATGGCGTGGCGCGTCTCGCAAGCGGTCGGCGGCCTGATTGAGTGGTTTAAAAAGCTGCCGCCGGATATACAGCAGCTGATTGCCCTAGTTTCTGCGTTGGTATCCACCTGGCAGGTTCTTAACTCGGAGTTTCTCAAGTCGCCAATCGGCCTTGTGATAGCCCTCGGCGGTGCAATACTGGCGCTTATTGAGGATTACCAGACGTGGAAGGAGGGCGGGAAAAGCCTTATCGCTTGGGATAAATGGGAGCCGGAGATTAACGCTGCCCTGAAGTCACTGGGGGAACTGCGAGATTCAGTGAAAGCGATCGGTGTCGAGATAGCCAAGCTGCTCAATATCAACCTCAAAAACTGGACCCTGAAAGGCGACATCGACAACCTCACCAAGCAATTTGGTGAATTTGGCAAGATGATCAAGATGATTGGCGACCTGATAAACGCCATCAACGAGGGGCGATGGTCAGATGCTTACGCAATTGGTAAAAATCTGCTTTCTCAGGGGAAGGGGCAGGATGCACTTCCTGCTGTATCGGATAGCGCCAATAACACTGCCGAATGGATTAAAAACAGGACTGGATTTGACCCGAGAAGCATCGGGCAGACTTTCAATGGATGGCTGTTAGGAGATGGCGGCGGATCAGGCAAAACACTTGCAGACCGGAACAACAACCCGGGTAATCTGCGCCCGGTAGGCGGTACCGGGTTTACTTCTCATGCAACGCCGATGGATGGGTGGATGGCAATGGCCCGGCAGATTCGGCTCTACTTCACCGGGAAAAGTGCTGCTGCCGGCTTCCAGAAGCTACAGACAATCTGGGACATCATCCACAAGTACGCCCCGGCTAGTGACAACAACGATCCGGAGGCGTACTCCAACTTTGTCGCCAACATGATGGGCGTGGGAACTAAAGATAAGCTGAATCTGAGCGATCCGCAGCAGTTCAGTAACCTTCTGCAGGCGATGTCACGCAAGGAAGGTTACGGGCAATGGAATTCCCCACTGGCGAGCCTCGCGGCAAACCAGGCGGCCTCCCAGATAAGCCAGGAAACCAACATCAATATTTACGGTGCGAATGACCCAGCATCTACCGGCCGGGAAGTGGCAGACCGCCAATCAGGAGTTAATTCTCGCCTCACACAGCAACTTCAACCGAGGGTCTACTGATGGATATCTTGTCGGCAATCTTCCGGCTGCAGTCACGCAAAATCGGCATCTTAGTGCCAGATGTTGTGGTGTCAGAAAAGCATGTTGATGCGCTCGAAATCACTGAGCATCCGGTGGAAATTGGCGCTCCGGTGAATGACCACGCCTATAAACGCGCCAGCGAGGTCACTATGGAGTGCGGGTTTTCTGGTGGCGGATCCATTCTCGATTTTGTGGATGCCTCGGGAATCGGTCTGGGAATTGGCCTGAGCCCAAAGGAGGTTTACCAGCAGTTGCTGGATCTTCAGTCTTCCCGGTTGCCGTTCGACGTGGTCACTGGTAAGCGCACCTACAGTAACATGCTGATTCGCGCCATTGAGGTGACGACAGACCGCACCAGCGAGAACGTACTGTCGTGCGTATTGACGCTACGCGAGGTGCTATTAACGCAAACTCAGAGCGTCTCTGTGGCTGATAAAGCGAATATGCAGGACGGTGTAAGCACGGCATCTGTCCAAGACATCGGTACGAAAACGCCAGTTCCAGTGAGCAACACCTCGCTGCTGCAAAAATTTATCGGTTTCCTGGGGTCTGCATGAAGATTAACGAAATACCGCTCGGAGCGGATAACCAGACGTTTCGCGTCATGCTCAGTGACATCAACTACACGCTTAAAGTCGTATGGCGGGACGAGGCCGGTTGGATATTGGACGTTATGGATAGCGGGGCACAGCCACTTTTAATGGGCGTTCCGCTTGTGCCTGATGTCGACCTGATAGAACAATACCCGGACCTGGGGATATCCGGTGCGCTGATCGTCATGACCGACAATGGCGCGCCGGAATACCCGACGAAAACCAATCTTGGTTCTTCCAGCCATCTTTACTTTGCGCAGGTGACCGCATGACCGTAAACTGGAGGCGTCACTTTGAACTGCGCCTGCTGGATGATTCCGGTCAGGGTATTTCCCTGACTGACTTTAAGGTAACGTTCGCGATCGACTGGTTCAATTCAATGTGGCCGCGAGTCGCAACGCTAAAGATTTACAACCTCAACCGCGACACCATGAGCCGAATAACGGGCTCAGAATTCTCGCGGATCACTATTATTGCCGGGTATGACGGGCTGGCATCGCCGGTATCTGAAAGCCAGGTAGGACAGGTAACGGATGTGTCGCCAGATCAGGTAGGTCAGACGCGAGGCCAGAACTTCGGGGAGATTTTCAACGGTGAGATACGCTTCACAATCACCGGGCGAGATAACCCCACCGACATTTTTACCCTGATTCAGTCCATTGATGGGCATCAGGCGTTTAACGAGGCAGTTTCATCCGGCAGCCTGTCTGCCGGGTATAAGCTGTCAGATGTTCATACAGTGCTGATGAGAGATTTCTCCCCGTTCGGTATAACCCAGGGGGTTACCGGAGAGTTCCCGGACCGCGTGATGCCTCGGGGCCGGGTGTTCTACGGTATGACCCGTGAATACATGAGCAATCTTGCTGCACAATGCAACTCCAACTGGCAGTTTGTGGACGGTCAGGCGCAGATGGTTCCTGAAGATAAATATCTACACGAGGCCATTGTGCTGAGCAGCGCTACAGGGCTCATAGGGATGCCGCAGCAGACAATGGGTGCTGGCGTCAACGTTCGCTGCCTGATTAACCCCAACATCAGGGTGAACGGCTTAATCCAGCTCGACCAGGCATCTGTCTATCGTACCCAACTGCCGAACGATGAGATCCAAAGATCACAGGCAAGAATCACAGAGTCGAGTAATGATGGTAACCTTTCACTTGGCGGCACTATAGCGCAGCCCGCCAGTGTGGCCACTGATGGCGTCTACATTGTCCAGTCAATAAGCTACACCGGCGATACGAGGGGAAATCCATGGTATATGGATCTCATGTGTATGGCTCGAGGGGCGCGTGATTTGCAGTCGAATTCGGCCCTACAGCGAACGGCTCCACAATGAAAAAACTACTTTTGATGGCTTCTTTAACATTGGTCAGCTTTGCTTCACTGGCGGAAAATTCTGACTACATGAAGTGCGGACCATTTGTGTTTTCAACCTCACCCGAGAATGACGGATACCCGAGGATAAACGGCGCTAAGCCTGATGGTCAGAAGGTAACTTTTCTCAAAAAAGAGGGTGATTACGAGAACATAAAAATGCAATGGATCGTCCTGAATGAAAACACGGGACAGCGGTATGGCCTCGATTACATAAAACGCAATGGGAAAGGAATTCTCAATGCTGAAGCAGTACGCCAAAACATGAGCGAGCCTCGTATTTTTGGTACTTACGACTGCATGAAGGTTGAATGACCATGGAGCCAGGAATTGCTGTCATCCTCGTAGTTTTGTTTCTGATTGTTCGTGGCTTTGTAAAAAACCGCAAAAAGAAACGTGATGACCAGTTTGTTAGGAATTTTGAGTTTAACCGAATTAAGCGCAGCGCTGCTGAACATGCCAGATACAATATGCTTCGCGCAGAACACATCGGGGCAACTAAGTTCCGGTGGCATACTGCAGGGGATAGCGGATGTTGTAATGCTTGCGCCAAGAACAATGGGAAAGTGTTCAGGTGGAAAAGACCGCCCAAAACTGGCCTGCCTGGTGAGGGAAAATGCTGTCCTGGCGGTAAGTGTCGCTGCTGGGCTGAAACTATAGTCCCACCACCAAGTGTTAAATAAATTTAAACAAACCCGCTCCGGCGGGTTTTTTATTGCCAGGAGATCTTCATGCCAGTATCACCACGCGCGCAGGACGGCAGCGAGCAGCAGACGCTTGATGCGCAGAAACTGTCTATTTTCACCGGCCTGCGCGTTGCCATGCCCGGAATCATTCAGTCGTTTGATCCTGATACAGTGACCTGCACTGTTCAGCCTGCCATCTACGGCCAGAAAGTCGGTGAAGATGGTAAGGCTACCTCCGAGGCCATCCCGATCCTTCCTGATGTGCCGGTGGTATTCCCGCGTGGCGGAGGGTGCACGCTAACTTTCCCGGTTAACCCAGGCGATGAGTGTCTTCTGGTGTTCTCCGATCGTTGCATTGATTTCTGGTGGCAGAACGGCGGCGTACAGGAGGCGGTAGACCCGCGCCAGCATGACCTGAGTGATGCCTTCGCCATCGTAGGCCCGCAGTCTCAGACGCGCAAAATCAGCGGCATCAGCACCACTACAGCGCAGTTCCGCAGCGATGACGGCAGTACCTACTTCGAAATTAACCCGGACACGAAGAAAATCAAGCTGGTCGCGCCGGGCGGGTTCGACGTGGTCTCCCCGGAGTCAACCTTCTCGGCGAAGGTGACGATCACCGGTCTGTTAACGTGGATGGGCGGAATGGTCGGTAGTCTTTCTAGTGGAACGGCAGCGAAGATAACTGGCGCCATTGAGTTCTTCGGTTCGCTGAAATCGAACAACAAAACCATTGATGATACCCACACCCATGACGACGTACAGCCAGGGACGGGGAAATCAGGAAGTGTGAGTTAACAGCGAATTACCGCTGGCAAGAAAATTTCAAAATAACGATTCGTAAATATATTTCCCCATCAACGGGATAAAACAAAGCCCCGAGTGTTGACGCACTTCGGGGCTTTTTACTTTCTACACCTTGATGAGAGCAAGGGAGAATCAGTGCTTGATTTTAGCAAACTAATACGGGAGTTGCGATTAATGATTAAGCAATTACCAAGCTGGAAATTCATCATGATCTGGATGGTGGCTATTGTGGCTGCTCTCGGTTATTTCATAGGCCAGGTTCGCTGGTGGTAGAGGGCATATGCGATACAGACGCGAAGATAGCGAGGGTGATTACACCTTCGGACAGGGCGATGGAACTTTCTTGGCTAACTCGCCGGAGTGCGTAGCCCAGGCGGTTAAAACTCGATTTGAGCTCTGGAAGGGCCAGTGGTTCCTCGATACGGCGGAAGGTACTCCCTATATCCAGTCGATTCTTGGAAAGCAGAGGCCAGAAGTTTACAACCTGGCAATAAGAGACCGCATCAGTTCAACCCCCGGCGTGTTGTCCATTCTGTCGTTTGACACAGTTAACAGCGGAACAACTCGTCGCGTAACGTTCACGTCCACCATAAACACCATTTACGGACAAACCACAGTAACTAGCGAGGCATAAATGGCTTTGAACCTTGAGACGCTGGGGTTATCGGCAACGGTAACGGCCCAGGGGATCAGTGCGCCTGATTATCAGACTATCCTGGACAAACTCACTGAATACTTTAAGGAGATCTACGGCAGCGATTCTTATCTCGACCCCGACAGTAAAGACGGGCAAATGGTAGCGCTGTATGCACTCGGGATTCACGATGCTAATAACACGGCCATTGCGGTATATAACTCCTATTCACCTGCTACAGGGATAGGTCGGGCGCTTGGTAGCAACGTTAAAATTAACGGAATTACCCGTAAGGTTGCGACGAATTCAACCACCGATCTAATTATTACGGGCGATATTGGAACGCCAATTCCAGCCGGTACTGTTAGAGATGCTAACGGGGCATTATGGGACTTACCAGTGGACGTGAATATTCCTGGGTCTGGTACAGTCACAGTTACTGCTACATGCAGAACTCCCGGTCCGGTCGCTGCAATGGCTAACACCATCACACAGATCGCTACACCGACCAGAGGATGGAAAACCGTAACAAATCCATTAGCGGCAACAGTCGGCTCTCCCGGTGAAAATGACGCGCAGTTGCGTCAGCGGCAATCACGGAGTACTGCGTTACCATCAATTACCACCATTGATGGGTTAGACGGTACGCTACTGGATATTCCCGGCGTAACACGCGTACGTATTTACGAGAACGACTCTGATACCGCGGATGCCAATGGTCTACCAGCGCACTCGATCAGCTGCATTGTTGATGGCGGAGATGCGACAACTATCGCCACGGCAATTTCGAAGAAAAAGGATCAGGGCACATCGACCTTCGGCACCACTACAGTGAATCTTGTTGGCAAATATGGAGAGCCAAAGGCGATTAAGTTTTCTCGCCCAGTGGTAGTTGAAGCGTTTATCGAAATAGTCATCGCAACTTACCCTGGCTATACATCACAAGTTGCCGGTGATGCTGCCAACTTACTGATTTAGTGTATGATGGTGTTTTTGAGGTGCTCCAGTGGCTTCTGTTTCTATCAGCTGTCCCTCCTGTTCAGCTACTGACGGGGTGGTGCGTAACGGCAAAAGC